>NZ_CP023278.1:2915625-3239583 GCF_002896875.1 Nostoc sp. CENA543 | reverse complement strand
CGCTCGCCAACTCACTTTTTCACCCATTAATATAGCAATGGGTATCACAAATAACGGACTTGTCTGTAAAAGTGTGGAAGCAATTCCCGCCACGGTGAATTTAATTGCTATTTGTTGTAACCAAATCCCTAAATAAGTACCGAAAAAAGCGGCAAAGCAAGTAGCAAAAATCACTCGTCTAGATTGCCAGTAGGGATAGGAAAATTCTTGATTTTTTCTCTGTAGCCACACCCACAGCAATAAAATCACTTCCGCCGCACTCAAACGCAATAAAGCCGCCCATAGGGGGTTCACACTTCCGCTAGTCAAAGCCGCACGGGAAATGATTGTGGCCATAGCGTTAGTGATGGTTGCTAATAAAGCAAAGCTGATACCTATTCTGAGGTGTGTCGGTGAAAGTTCACCATCGCCAGGAACGCGTTCTGTAATTACCCAAGCGACTCCCAAGATAGTCAATAAAATTCCGCACCATGCACTCAGATGCAGTTGTTCTCGTAAAACTAGATTAGCAGCGATCGCAGTTACGGGAGGCGAAAGAGTGCCGATGAGTAAAACCCGCCGCGCCCCTAAGTGATTAATTGCTGCTAAAAATGCTGTATCGCCCCAACCAATACCAATTACTCCACTCAAACACAGCAGCAAGATGGGTATAGGTGCAGAAATCGGGAAGGCTTCTCTAGTGAATAGAATAGTCAGAATTAGACAGGCGATCGCGACTATCCCCTTAATCACATTTAACTGCAAAGGTGGAATCCTCTGCCCCACAATCCCATACACCACCGAGGCCACAGCCCACAAAGCCGCCGCCAATAAAGCTGCTAATTCACCTTTGCCATCAGCAACCATAAAACTTAAAGAATTATTAAAAATGAAATCTCTCCCTAAATTTATGCCGGAAACTCTTTAATAATACATCAAACAATTGCATAAAAAATTAGCACTCAACCCTATCAAGTGCTAAATTGTCAAAAAACTTTAATGCCTAATAAATTAGGTAAAAAATCTGATTTTCCCAGGTGATATTTAGGTTACAACATAACTAAAAACATCTACAAAATCTAAAACAGCATGGCATAAGTAAAGCAACCACATATAAGTATTTTTCTTGGAAATTTTGTCTTTTACTTTTGCCTAGTTGTCAGGAGGAATACCATGAAATATACCTTTGACATTGTCGGCGTGTCTCCAGTTTTGCAGTTTTTTAATCACCAACAACAAAGCCTGCAAACACCACAACCCCCAGCCATTGAATATTTAGGGACTCATAAATGTACTCTTGACGCATTACTAGAATCCGTCGAGCCAGTACCAGTAAAATGGGGATGGAATACAGAGCAGGTGATAGATACTGTTGTGCAGTTTTGGATAAATAATTCGGAAACTATCAATTATTGGAAAGCGCGGTTAACGGATGCGGGAAATGATAATATTCTCGTCGCCAGATTAGCAGATATTAAAGCCTTACAAGTCGAGTTTGAATCCCTTCTGGGGAAGAATTGGTAATTTTCTATAAGGAATTAGGACTGGGGAATGGGGAGAAATTAATGAATCATAAAATTCTCCAATGGCTTTAATGTGGCTCGGTAAAACGCGGTCACTTTTTCAAGAAGCGATCGCGTTTTACTGGAGAAACTTATTTCCCCGAAACCCTATATCCCATACCCCTTACGCCGGAAATGTCAGGGATTTACACTGATCTGAGTGCTATTTGTTTCAGACACAGTAGTTGCACCAACTGCCATGACTTGAGACCATTCACTGACACGGTTACTATCTAAAACAGCACGCACTCGATAACCAAGCTGAATCTTGTGCATTAACAAGATTAAATCACGGTTGAGTAATCCTTGTGATTTTTGGTTTTCATTAGATGCAACTTGTAACCGAAAGCAGCGATCGCTTTGGCGTTTTAACTTGGGAGATTTCCCTTCCGCAAGCACCGTTTGTAGTTCGTATGCTTTAGCTTCAGGATATGGTTGCCAACAAAGTTGCCAGTAGGTTGACCAGCGAATTAAGTCTGATGGTAATTCCTCGACTTCATCCGACAATGTAGAAACCAGTCCAGTGATTGGAGGTTGTAACACTTCAGACTGATTTGAGGGGATTTCAGCAGCTACAGTTGAACCGCCATCAACACTTAATATCAGTCCGAATATCAAAGTGAACAGCACAAGCAATCGTAGGCATTGTAATTGGATTAACGACAATATTTTCCGATTCATAAGTTACGCAAAAGTCAGTTGCTTACCACTCCACAGGTAAAATTAGGTTGCCGTTATCGGCGTAAATTGTTCGAGACCTGATATGTGTTCTGGGAGCTATTGTCGAATTAAAGACTGCGCTTCTTTGTCCAAGTGCTGATCTTTCGCCAACGCTGGCACGGAATATAATACCAATTCACAATTCGCAATTCGCAATTCGCAATTAAAAAACTTAGATGTAGCAAGGATTTTAGGGTTTACATCTGTATCAGATTTTTCGTGAAATGGTATAACAGAGTTTGGCCCCAACCCTACGTTATTACCGACACTGGTTTCAGGCCCATTAGCAACACCATTGACAACCTGCCTACCGCCATGAACTAGAGCGCGAGGCCCATAACCAATACCATTACCAAGAGTCAAGCTAGTTGTTTCTAAAGCATGAAAGACAACATCGTTTGCCATCCCAGCAATTTGTCCAACATTAAAAGGTTCACCCTCATCAGCACGCAGCGAAATTCTATTACCTAGTTTGTTGTTGAGGGTTGCTAAAGAGTCTTGGAAAGTGATGTTGCCGATGATGCGGTTACGATAGTTCGGATCACGAGTTTGACTTCCACCTATCTGCGGCAAACTTCCAGAATTAAACGAGGTGAAGGGAGCATAATTAATTCCTGTGACGTTGGTCAAGTCTGCTCTAGCTAAGTCTGTGTAACCTTTAGCAAATGCTTCATTGACTTCAATGATGCCTTCCATTAATGCAACGTCGGCTTGGGTCAAGTTTGCCACTTTCCCTAAAGCACCACTACTAGCTTCTAGGTTAGTTGTGACGTTTTTACCAGGCAAGACAACTTTACCCGCAGGTAAGGTCACACCAGGGCCAACCCGCGCCAGAAAGTTGACTACTGTGTTTCTTTCTACAGTTGCACCATCTATTTCACAGTTGAAAGCGAGAAATGTCTCTGGAACAGTGTTACTAAACTGAGTATTGGTAACTGGGTCAGTAAAAGGCCCGGTTGAACCTTGAGTAGCAATTTTAGCTGCACCTTTGATAACGGCCATATGTGCCATAATCACACGCTCACCAATCTGCACTCCCGTTCCCGAAGCGATGATTCTCACCTGGTCTTGAGCATTAGAATCTGCTGCAATGCTAATAGACCCATTAGTAGCATCTAACTGGGCAAATGGGGCAATATAGACTTTTTCTCCCAAGGTTATATTTGTGGGATTGGTGATTATTGCCGTTGGGTCAATGAAACTAGCTGAGGAAGAAGGTGCTGTACTTGGGCATATAGGTAGGTTTAGCAATGTTGGATTGCACGTTCCTCCAGCAGCTACTGCGGGTTGTATATATATCTGTGTGCTGATCGCAAATGCTAGGATAATCGCAGTTAAGGCACTAAGAATTGTGCGAGGTTTGAACATACAAAGAAGACTCCTCACGGGTTACGGAATATTTGGTTACGGGAAAATCTGCGTTGATGAATGCAAGATGTGTGGAGGCAATGTCTAGCAATAAGACGCAAAGCATCTATGCAGGCTGATTAATTGCCGAAAAACTACACTGCAATAGTCCCTATTTCGACTATTTTTCTGTTGAGATATGAGACAAAGAATTAACCGCCCCAAAAACCTGCCAAGTTGAAGAAGATGTTTAGGACAAGTGATAATAAAAGGCCCAAAAGGGGAACTGAAATTGTTGTTGTTGCCCCAGCAACAGCATCATTGTAGACAGTCTGCCAAGCATCTGGCCCGGTAGTAGATTGTCCATAGGCCTTTGTCCCTACGGCTAGGGTAAAGCCTAACACTGTTAAACCAACCAGTATTGTGCGACGTTTTAACATTATTCCTTGATACCTAATAGTTTGCCAAGTTTATTGCGTAGAGTAAATCAAAAATCTCAAACAAAAATTTAAAATTTTTGCTTTACCTTCACCTAATAACTCTGAAATTTTAGTCAATGAAAACCGAGTTGCTACCAGCAGCAACTAACAGTTTATTGTATGAGCATTTGCTAATTTACACTAGAGACTTTTATATTAGTAAAAATTATATTGATGATATAAATATTAGCTAATTTACTATTGAGAGCTTTATTTTTAGCCTGAACAATAGGAAGACAAAAACTATCTATCTTTCGATGGATGTGTTAACTTTTAACTTAATGACTAGCCTCTAGAAGTTAATTTGAATAATACAAATTAGCTCTTGATAAATTAAAACTAATTTGATAAGAGACTTTTTATAAAGTAAATATTGTGGACAACCTTAATGATCATTGACTCACAGGCAGTGAAAAAAACTGGCAATTCCAAATCAGACTCAAAGGGGTTTTGTTTTTACAAAGCGACAAACGGTCTTAAGAGGCATTTAGCAGTCGATACTTTCGATAGATCCCAAATAGGTTCTATAAAACAAGCCAGAGGGTTAGTTGCAATGTCATCAACCCCAGTGGAGAAGAAAGTTCAGGCTCTTTGGACTGCCTTACTTTTACTTAGTATTTTTTTTTGCATAGAACTAGTGATGGGAATTTGGAGCCATAGCTTATCGCTTTTAGCTGATGCTGAACACATTTTTTCGGATGTAGCAGCGTTAGGTTTAGCACTAGTTGCAGCCTGGTTATCTCAATCTATATCCCAGAAAAGCATACTTAGACGCTATCGCTTAGAAGTCCTAGCAGCCTTGATTAATGGCATTAGTTTAGCGGCTGTTGCTGGCTGGATAATTCAAGAAGCTCTGGTGCATTTGCAATCTCCTACCATAGAGATTCATGGTGTACCGATGTTAGCAACTGCTCTGATTGGTCTACTTGTGAACGGTTTTAACGCCAAGTGTCTGCACAAATGTAGTCATCATGACCTCAACATGAGAGGAGCTTTACTGCATCTGCTAGCAGATATAGTTAGTTCAGTGGGGGCAGTATTAGCAGCGATCGCCGTCATCTGGTTAAATTGGACTTGGGCTGATGGTGTGATCAGTTTAATTGTGGCAGTGCTGATAGCTACATTTGCAGCTTATTTAGTGATTCAGAGTGTACAGTGTTTGCGCGGTCAGATTACTGATGTGACTTGTATTTGTGATGTGAAAGCGGAAGATTTTAGCGATCGCCAGCAAGCAGAAAAGCTATTATTTCCTACTTTAGAGGAGCTTTTATGATGTTTTCATTACTAGACGACTAGGAATTTTGTGAGGTGATTGGTTACAAACCGAACAATTAACAATTACCTACGGTTGTGATGGCGAAAACAATTAACTTTATCTGGTATGGAGCCGTGTTACTGATACCGTTGGCGAAATATTGCCTAACATAAAAATTTTGAATTTTCAGTGTATTATGTGGAGATGATAGATATAACTCTCCGTGTAATACACCGAAAAAATAAAACTAGTTGAGCTATTTAGGCAATCCATCAACAGTGTCAGATACTTGTGAATTCTCCAAAAAGCATCTGAAAACCCTTGCTAATTCTAATTCAAAGAAGTTTCAAATAAATAATCAATCCCCATCTGAAAATCATAGAAATTTTGGTGAACATTACAAGACGAGAATGACAATGTTAGGAGGAGCGCAGCATTAGCACTTGTGTATCTAAAAGCTGTAAAACCTCTCATTCAAGTTTTAAATCATCATCATAAGTATCTCCAATTACAAAGTAGGTGATGATTGCAGCGAGATTCTTGTTGTGATGATTCTTTTGCTGTGCGTGATATTGGATATCTTGAATAAACATGAACAAAATAGTATATAAGAGTATGAAAACGTATAATCTCGCTAATACAGGTAATGTTATTTATATACATTAACTAAATTTTGCTAATGTATTTTTACATCTTAGCAATGTGTTAAATTTAATACGTATATCTTCCATAAGATATATTGACGAAAACGAGAAGTTTCTGAACAGACACTCCGGCTGTAAACACTTCTGGTTGGCAGATTTGACATTGCTTACTTACAAAAACCATATGATTTTTGATATTCTCTTTATGGGAACTTCATAAAGTTAGAGTTTATAAAAACAATGAGTAAAGATACTGCTTGAATATGGCAGTGTTTACTATGAGGTGTTATATATTATCGAGAGATTAATCAAGGCTAGATGTAAGTAATTTCACTGGAATAAAAATGTCAGCACAGCTAATAATATCTGAGCATTCCAGGGTAGAGGCGAGTAAAGAGCAGGTTTACTCAGAACTACAGGGGGAAGCAGTCATACTGGATATCAAATCAGGAGTTTATTATGGTTTGAATCAAGTAGGGGCTAGCGTCTGGAATCTGATTCAAGTTCCCAAAACGGTGAAGGAAATTCAAGCGGCTTTATTGGCGGAGTATGAGGTAGAACCGGAAATATGCGATCGCGAAGTTAGGGTTCTACTAGAAGATTTAGCGGCTAAGGGATTGATCAATATTAATAATGACGCGCCTGTTTAAATTTTTGCGCCTTAGTAATTGCAATCGCTATTTGTTGATTAAGACTTTGATTTTATTAGGGTTAGTCAATGGGGGATTGTGGTTACTACCATTTAGCACCTTAAGACGGATTCTAGATAGGATAGGTCAACCAAACCCTAAAGCGTCGCTAACTCCTGTGCATAAAATTATTTGGGCTGTTGATGTCAGCACTAATTTTATACCGGGAGCTAAGTGTTTAGCCCGTGCTTTGACTTGCCAAGTTTTGATGAATCAACGGGGTGATGCACCGGAACTCCGCATAGGAGTTACCAAAGATGAGGAAGGAAAACTCAAAGCTCATGCTTGGCTAGAACACCAAGGAAAAGTAGTCATAGGCTATTTGAGTAATCTTTCATCCTATACACCCTTGCCAACTTTGCCGAGGAGTTTATTATGAGTGGGATTGTGGGGATCTACCATCTCAATGGAAAACCAGTAGACCGTGAACAACTCACCCTGATGGTAGATGCGATCGCTCATCGTGGTCTAGATGGGGCTGATATCTGGTTTTCTGGGTCTATCGGTTTGGGTCATCGAATGTTGTGGACTACTCCTGAGTCTTTGCAGGAGAAGTTACCCATGCTCAATTCCACCGGGAATTTAGTTCTCACAGCCGATGTCAGAATTGATAACCGCGATGAACTAATCTCTGCATTGCAAATCCAGCATTATCCCGCCGAAAAAGTTACAGATAGTTATTTGATATTGGCTGCCTACGAAAAATGGGGTGAACATTGTCCCAGATATCTAATTGGTGATTTTGCCTTTGCTATTTGGGATCAGCGTCAGCAGCAGCTATTTTGCGCTAGGGATGCAATGGGAGTTAAACCCTTGTATTACTACAGGTTTGGGCAAACGCTGATCTTCGCCTCTGAAATTAAAGCTTTGTTGACCTTTCCTGGTGTCCCTTGTCAGATTAACGAAGCAATGGTTGCAGATTATCTGGCAAAAATCCTCTTTTGTGGTCGTAAAGAAGATTCATTTTATAGTGAAATTCGAGAACTTAGGGCAGCAGAAAGTTTAACTATCAATCCCCATCGGACTGAAATTAAATCTTATTGGTCTCCTGATCTCAACTATGAAATCCGATTATCTTCAGATGAGCAGTATGTAGAAGCTTTTCGAGAAATTTTTATTGAAGCTGTCAACTGTCGATTGCGGAGTGCTTTCCCTATCGGTTCTACCCTCAGTGGTGGTTTAGATTCCTCATCGATTGCTTGTACTGCTAGACAACTATTAGCCCCCGGAGGTAGACACAAATTACATACCTTCTCAGCTATTTTTCCGAGTCTGGCGGAAATCTCACCCAAAATTGATGAACGTCCTTACATGGCGGCGGTTTTAGCCCAAGATGGCTATCAACCTCACCACGTCCATGCAGATCAATTAAGTCCTTTGATGGATGTAGATCAAGTTTATTGGCATGGTGAAGAACCCATCCCCGCACCAAATTTCTATATGGATTGGGCTGTATTTAAAGCTGCATCTGAGCAGAATGTGCGAGTCCTATTCACAGGTATTGATGGTGATACCACTATTACTTATGGATTTCAATATTTATCGGAGTTAGCTGCTTCTTTCCAATGGCTGAAACTGCTCGAAGAAAGTAAGACGCTAGCTAAGGTATGGCGAAAATCAACCCGTCATGTCTTTTGGAACTACGGTTTGAAGTCGGTTGTTCCAGAATCAATTGTGGGAGTCATCCAAAAAGTACGCGGTAATTACCAAGCAGATAATTATTTAACAGAGTCTCTCAGCTTACTCAATCCAGACTTTGCCCAACAAGTAAAGATGGCGGAACGTATTCAAAGCGAAACAGTGAAATCTTTAATGGATCAAAAGTCTTCCATTTCTGCGAGGGAAGCACATTGGTTATCACTGAATAATGGCTCAGTGCGCTATGCTTTGCAATGGTTAGATAAAACCGCAGCCGCCTTTGGTTTAGAAGCTCGTCATCCATTTTGCGATCGCCGTTTGATCGAATTTTGTCTAGCTATCCCCTCCAGTCAAAAACTCCACAAAGGCTGGACACGCTCAATTTTACGCAGAGCAATGGAAGGAATTTTACCCAGGGAAGTACAGTGGCGACAAGGTAAAGGTAATCTTGGTGCTAACTTCCGTCTGAGACTTTTGGAAGATGAAAAAGCCACTCTAGAGCAAGTTATTTTTCAAGAGCCGCATCTGATAGAAAAGTATGTAAATATACCTGCCCTTAAAACAGCATATTCTCGTTATATTGCTGAACCTAATACCGCAGATGCAGAATCAGTAGATATTTTCGTTGCTGTCAACTTAGCTTTATGGATTAAGCAATCAGGAGTGACCGCAATCTAGTAATACATTCACTCTCAGGAGAAACATGAAAAATTACGAATTAGCCACTAGGGGTTTTATTTAAAACCTCTAGTGATTAACAAAGTCACTCACTTTTGAGGAACTTATGCAATGAATAAGAAAGTTTGGACAGCCCCTGCTGTCAAAATTTATGGCAACATCGAAGCCATTACAGAGCAAGTCAAACCCAAAAAATTGGGCAGTTCTGACGATTTCGGTGTTCCAGGTGTAAGCGACCCCTAGTTATATCTAACTAGGATAGCTTGACTAAGGTATCGCACATCCCTATGATGATGAGCGTGTTTCCCTAATTAGCGTGCAAATTCACTTAATCTACAAACAGGAGTAGAGTTCATGAATAAGAAAGTTTGGACAGCACCTACTGTCACTGTCTACGGTAATGTTGAAGCCATCACAGAACAAGTAAAGCCCAAAAAACTAGGCGCATCTGATGACTTTGGCGTTGCTGGTGTAAGTGACGCTTAGAGGAATCTGTCTGAGGATGACTCGCTAATTTTATCCCCAGACAAACTTCCTAGACTGATACCGATTCCCTATCCAAAATTAAGCACGTCAGATGTAGTTTGGTGGTGCAGACTTGCATCTGTAGCTTGATTTTGGAGAGTTTGGTATGAACGTGTTTCAATCATAGCTATCACAAGCCCCAAGAGCAACTGAGATTTATCTACAGTTGTCTCTTGGTGTTGCATTGCATATATCAAAAATCATGTCAAAATGTATAAATACTGGGCGTATGGTTTAGGTATACATTCCAATCTCGTTTTACCAGAGTTATTGGAAGCTGATACAGACTGTGATATTGCTGTTACAGTTAAAAATAGTAGTCTGGGATATGTTGAACCTTCTCAGCCTAGAGAATATCTGCAAGTGTCCCCACAGGAAACGATAGTTGCAATGAAGGGTGTGGGTATATTTCACATCATTAACGGTCAAGAAGTGATTGTTACTCCCGCACCCAATGCAGATCAAAGACTGATGCAGTTGTGTCTTTCTGGTAGTGCAATGGGTATTTCGCTCTATCAACGGGGATTTTCACTGTTATTACACGCTAGTGCAGTTGCAGTTGATGACCAAGTTATCTGTTTTCTAGGACATTCTGGTGCGGGTAAATCTTCCGCCGCCGCCGCTATGCTGGCGCGTGGTCACAAAATTGTTTCTGATGATATTGTTCCTGTAATTTTAGATACCACAGTTAAGGTAGTACCTGGCTATCCGCAAATGAAGATGAGTCCAGAAGTTGCTACTACCTGCGGGTATGATTTAGCATCGTTGATTTATCTGCACCCTTTGTTGGGTGAGTACGCTTATCGCCGAGAGCAAGATTTTAATTGCAAACCACAACGATTGCATAGTCTGTATGTACTGGTGGATAGTGATGAATTAGTAATTGAACAAGTGCAAAGGCAAGCGGCCATCCTAGAATTAATTACTAATTCCTATGGGATTCGTTCTCTACAGCAGGCTATTAATCGTCAACAACATCTGACTCAGTGTGTGGAACTACTTAAGAGTGTACCTATTTATCAGTTGAAAAGACCTCGCTCTTTACCTTTGTTATCTGAGGTGGCGAGTTATGTGGAGGATCATGTACACGCTTTAACGCCAAGTAACACAGAGAGATTTCAGAAAGGTAATAAAAGTGCTGAAAAAGTTACAGTATAAGCTGCAAAGTACACTGCGCCTTTTGCCCACATTGCGTTTAGTGTGGCAGAGTAGTCCGAAGTGGGCGATCGCGCGTTCATTACTCTTAGTTATCCAAGGGATATTACCTTTAGTATCTATATATATAGCCAAACTAATTATAGATACGGTAGCAGCTAGTTTCACAATTGCTAATAAAGCCGCCACTATTAATCAGGTCATCTTTTTAGTTATCATCGCAGGTGTAGTTACTATTACCACCGTTGTTTGTAACGCCTTGGCTGAGTTGGTAAATAATGCCCATTCCCAGAAAGTAACAGACTATATCCAAGACATTCTCCACGCTAAATCTATAGAAGCTGACCTAGAATACTACGAAAATTCTCATTACTACGACACCATGCAACGAGCGCAACAAGAGGCTCGTTATCGTCCACCTTTAATTATTAATCGTTTGGCGCAATTGGGGCAAAGTAGTATTTCTTTGTTGGGGATGATTGGTTTATTGTTGTCCTTACATTGGTCTATAGCTGGTGTGTTAGTTGTCATATCATTTCCAGCTATGTTAGTACGTGTGAAATATGCGCGGGTGATGTATGATTGGCGACGCAAAAAAACATCAATGGAAAGGCTATCGGAATATTTAGGTTGGATACTAACATCAGAGCAATTTGCTAAAGAAATTCGCTTATTTAACTTAGGAGACTACTTTGGTAAATGGTATCTCCGCATTAGAAAGCAAATATATCAAGAAAGCCTTGCTATTGATACTAGGCGTGCTGTTGGTAATTTTATTGCTCAAACAATCTCAGGTGTTGTAGTTTTAGGTGTATTTGCTTTTATTATTTTTCAAACTATTCAAGGATTCTTAAAAATAGGGGATTTAGTCTTATATTCCCAAGCATTACAGCGTGGAGAAAGTGATATTAAAAATTTGTTGAGTAGTATGTCGGCTCTCTACGAAGATAATTTATTTTTAGCCAATCTCTACGAATTTCTAGAACTTGAACCCAAGTTAGCTGACCCTATCAATCCTGTACCTTTTCCTCAACCTATTAAAAAAGGTATTATTGTGCAGAATGTGGGGTTTAAATATGCGAATAGTAGTCGTCAGGCGATTAAAAATGTCAGCTTGACTATTAAACCAGGGGAAGTTGTAGCTTTAGTGGGTGAAAATGGTTCAGGTAAAACGACATTAATTAAACTGCTGTGTCGATTATATGATCCTACTACTGGTTCAATCACTATTGATGGTGTGGATATTAGAGATTTTAAAATTGCCGAATTACGCCGTGAAATTAGTGTGATTTTTCAAGATTATGCTAAGTATAATTTCACTGCTCAGGAAAATATTTGGTTTGGTAATATTGACTTACCACCGGCAGCAGAAAGTATTATGGCTGCGGCACGACGTTCTGGTGCTGATGATGTAATTTCTAAGTTACCGCAAGGTTATGATACTACCCTGGGGCAACTATTTTCTCAAGGGGAAGAATTAAGTATTGGTCAATGGCAAAAAGTTGCTTTAGCTAGAGCATTTTTAAGAGATTCCCAATTAATTGTTCTAGATGAGCCTACTAGCGCAATGGATGCTAAAGCTGAGTATGAAGTGTTTGAAAAATTCCGCCAGTTAATTAAAGACCAATCTGCTATTTTAATTAGTCATCGTCTGTCTACAGTGAAAATGGCCGATCGCATTTATGTGATGGAGAATGGCATGATTGTAGAAAGCGGTACTCATGACCAACTCATGGAGATGAACGGGACTTATGCTTATTTGTTTGCAACTCAAGCACAGCAATATCTGATTTAGGAGTCATACCAATTCACAATGGGCTAACGCCCCGCTTCTCTACGAGACGCTACGCGTAGCTTACTTCCACGGAGTGGTACGCTAACGCAATTAAAAAACTTAGATGCAGCAAAACTTTCACGGTTTACATCTGTATCAGGTTTTTTGTGCAATGGTATCAGCAGTAAGTTCTCTTTCAAGCCAAACGCTTAGTTTTGAAGAATGATAGAATCAACAATACAAGCTTTCTCAACATCAGAGGATTGATATCCGTGAAACTTGAAGACTTAGAGCAACAACTTCTCGCCCTCAGCCCTAGTGAAAAAGTACAGGCGATACAGTTACTTGCTCAAAGTCTTGGTGGTAACTGGCAAGGAATTGAGAGAACCCCTAAAGTTTGTGGAGGCGAAGCGCGCATTGCTCACACTCGTATTCCTGTCTGGGTGCTTGTGGAGGCTCACCGTATGGGATACAGTGATGCTGATTTGTTGATAAGCTATCCTAGTATCACAGAGCAAGACTTAGCTAATGCTTGGGCGTACGCAAAAGCGCATCCTGATGAAATCGAACTAGCAATTGAGAGGAATGAGGTAGCTTAGTCAATGGCTCGCTTTTACGCAGATGAGCAGTTTCCGTTTCCAGTCGTGGAATTACTACGCACTTTAGGGCATGATGTCTTGACAGTTCAGGAAGCAGGAAATGCAGATCGAAGCATATCTGATGAGGAGGTATTGATCTTTGCCATCGGTCAAGAGCGAGCCATACTAACTATTAATAGAGATGATTTCATCCGTCTGCATCGTCGTAATTCCCAGCATTTTGGCATTGTTGTTTGTACCAATAATCGTAACTGGGAACAGTTCGCTACCAGGATAGATGCAGCTGTAAGAGCAGAGGTAACTTTAGAAGGGAAACTGATTCGTGTGGTACGTCCTACTAATTGAGATGGTTTTTAGGCAATACCTGAATAAAAAATAAACAGGTGTAATTTTTTAGTAGTTAAACAGAATTAATGATCAATATGCTTTCCCTGTTATACCATTTCACGAAAAACCTGATACAGATGTAAACCTTGAAAGTTGTGCTGCATCTAAGTTTTTTAATTGCGTTAGCGTAGCGGGACGTTAGTCCATTGCGAATTGCGAATTGCGAATTGCGAATTGTGAATTGGTATTACCGCTTTCCTGGCTTGCTAATCTACTACTTTGAGTAATCCTCTTTTGATGCGGTCAAATATTTGATTAATTTGTTGTAGTTCTTTTTCGTTAAGGTCTTCTTTAGAGAGCAGTGTAGACATAAGTACCTGTTGATCAGAGCGTGTAATTCTGCCAATGGCAAATATGCGCTCTAACACTGTTTCTAATGATGTGGGGGTTGAGATACTAGTAATTTGCATATCATCCACCAAAGTTTTAAACTTATGTTTTTATTAATAAATTTAAAATAACAATTTTATATAAAGTTTGACATTGGTGGCGATACGGAATCCTGACAAATCAGGAGTTATGATTTTTATGCCTCCTGTGATACTCGCCTTTTCGGTAGAATAACTAGGCATATTAGCAAGCAATAGGTTAGAACTTATGGCGATCGCAAAAATTGGGATTATTGGTGGTAGCGGTTTATATCAAATGGCAGCCTTGAAAGATGTGGAGGAAATGCACATTGATACACCTTTTGGTTCGCCTTCTGATGCGTTAATCTTGGGAAATTTAGATGGTGTTAAGGTAGCTTTTTTAGCACGGCACGGACGTAATCATACTTTATTACCTTCCGAGTTACCTTTCCGTGCCAATATCTATGCGATGAAAAAATTAGGTGTGGAGTATCTAATTTCTGCTAGTGCTGTGGGTTCTTTACAAGCACAAGCAAAACCACTAGATATGGTAGTTCCGGATCAGTTTATTGATAGGACTAAAAACCGCATTTCCACGTTTTTTGGTGAGGGAATTGTGGCGCATATAGCTTTCGGTGATCCGATTTGCCAAAATTTAGCGGCAGTGTTAGGAGAAGCGATCGCTTCTTTAAATCTACCAGATGTTACCCTACATCGTGGTGGTACTTATGTTTGTATGGAGGGGCCAGCATTTTCCACTAAGGCGGAATCTAATCTTTATCGCAGTTGGGGTGCAACTATCATTGGTATGACTAATTTACCCGAAGCTAAATTAGCTAGGGAAGCCGAAATCGCCTATGCAACATTAGCACTAGTTACAGATTACGATTGTTGGCATCCCGACCATGATAGCGTCACAGTAGAAATGGTGATTGGTAATTTACAACGCAACGCAGTGAACGCACAAAAAGTGATTCAAGAAACCGTGCGCCGCTTGAGTGAAAACCCACCCCACAGTGAAGCACATTCTGCTTTGAAGTATGCAATTTTGACCAACTTAGCTAAAGCACCTGCGGCTACAAAAGAAAAGTTAGCTTTATTGTTGCAAAAATACTTGTAAGTTTGCTCATTGACAGCAAAATCATCACTGCTGTATTTTGATTCGATTATCCAACTTATTCAAAAGTTGGGTAATTCTTGACTCACAAGACGACAGACAGCACCGCAAGTTGGGCAATTCACAATATTTGACATATTGATTATGTCATCGTTTTAATTCACTGTTCAGCAAGCAATTTGTAAATCTCACGCTTTACCTGCACCAGCAAATCTCTTACTCGCGAGGCTTGTTCTAAATTCCCACTACGAGCAATTTGTGTAACAGCATCGTTTAAATCTGTTAAACTACGCCGCAACTCTATCAATTCTGAAGGTTTGTCCTCTGTAACCCTGTCATGAGGGTTTCTGAAATCAGCCTGCTGTTTGCGATCGCGCAGTAATTGTCTACCATTTTCTGTAATGGTGTAGACACGCTTACCTTCGACTTGTTCACTAGTTAAATAACCGCCTTCTTCCAACATCTGAAGCGTTGGATAGACGGAACCTGGGCTAAGACGACGAAAGCCCCCATGACGGTTTTCTAGTTCTTTAATCAATTCATAACCATGCTGGGGACGTTCTGATAATAGCCCCAACAACATAAATTTGATGTCACCGCGACGGTTGCGGGGTTCGTCTCCCCAGCCACCATCAGACGCACCTCTTCTGTGTCCATGTCGTCCACTCATAAAGAATGGATGACCAATTCCTTCTCCAGCATGGGCTGGTACGGGAAAACGTCCATGAAATTGTCTAAACATATGCAACTCCTTTTATTTATTTGACCTATCACGATATATCGTTATCATTAAATTTAATATATTGCGATATATCGGATTCGTCAAATAAAATTTCCAACAATTACTCAAATGCCCTTCACTGCTTGTTTACTCTCAAGACAGGGGTATAGGGGTGTAGGGGTATAAGGGAAGAAAAATGCGTTTCTTAGGAGTTTATTGGGATTGCCTGCTTCAGTTATTGTTTTAGTGAATTTGTACTACTTTAGAAAAAAAGGAATTACAGTATTAAATAAGACAACTAAATCACTGAGGGATAAAGGCTTACTTATGACGGCTGGCGCACCCCTTAATGGAAAAGGAGATTCAACTCATAGCCGAGAGAATCAGCAATACGTCTCCTTAATAGAACAACTTGATTTGATGATTCGGGCGCGGTATCCCTTACTGTATGTGATTTCTGTGGAAGAAGAACCTGTAGAGGAAGTGCTGTTGCAAGTTGCAGCGCGTTCTGCGCCCCAACGACAGGTGTTATTTTGGGATATTGTGCGGGGTTGGAGTGATAATGGTGCAGATAAAGGTTCTGTGATGGCGGCTTTATTACGCATTGCCAAAGCTGACTCGCAAACAGCTGCGATGTTTGTGCTGCGGGATTTGCATCCGTTTGTGAAAAATCCTACCACCGAGAAGAATGCACCGATTGTCAGGGAATTACGCAACTTAGCACGAGAGTTAAAGCGATCGCGTAAAACTATCATCACTACCAGTCATACTTTAGAACTGCCCGATGAACTATTGCAAGAAGTGACAGTGGTTGATTTTCCTCTACCCAGCGTCAGCGAAATTGATTATTTAATTACCCAGTTAGTCGTCCCAGATAAATTAAATATTGCTGGCTTGGCGCGAGAACAATTAATTAAAGCTTGTCAAGGTTTAAGCCGCACTCGCATTTCTAGAGTTTTGGCAAAAGCGTTAGCCGCCAAACAGCAGGTAAATGAGTCTGATATTGATGGTGTATTAGAAGAGAAAAAACAAGCAATTCGTCAAACTGGGATTTTAGAGTTTTTCACACCCCAAGAATCACTCAAGCGCGTTGGGGGATTAGATCAACTCAAACAATGGGTATTGATGCGCCAAGATGCTTTTACAGAAGAAGCTAGACGCTACGGTATTCCTAATCCTAAAGGGATGTTATTGGTGGGGATACAGGGAACGGGTAAATCTCTTTCCGCGAAAACTATTGCCCATGAATGGCGTTTACCGCTACTAAGGTTAGATTCTGGGCGGTTAT
Source organism: Nostoc sp. CENA543 (assembly GCF_002896875.1). Taxonomy (GTDB): domain Bacteria; phylum Cyanobacteriota; class Cyanobacteriia; order Cyanobacteriales; family Nostocaceae; genus Trichormus. The sequence goes on along the minus strand of NZ_CP023278.1, from coordinate 3,222,676 downwards.
TTGGTGGAATTGTCGGTGAAAGTGAAAGCCGTGTCCGCCAAATGATTCAGATCACCGAAGCAATGGCACCTTGTGTGTTGTGGATTGATGAAATTGACAAAGCCTTTGGCAATATTACCAGTGGTGTTGATGGGGATTCCGGGACATCGCGGCGGGTATTTGGCAGTTTAATTACCTGGATGCAGGAGAAAACCAGCCCAGTTTTTATTGTTGCTACTGCCAATAATGTGCAGATATTACCAGCCGAGTTGTTACGTAAAGGCAGATTTGATGAGATTTTCTTTTTAAATTTACCGACAGAAACAGAACGCCAAGAGATTTTTAAAGTGCATTTGCAGAGGTTACGTCCCAACCGCCTGCGGGAATTTAATTTAGCATCCTTGGCGAAGCAAACACAAAACTTCAGTGGGGCAGAAATTGAGCAAGTAATTATTGATGCTATGCACCAAGCATTTTCCACAAGAATAGAAGGACAACGGCGAGACTTCAATACAGAAGATATTTTACAGGCAATAGTGCAGACTGTACCCTTAGCTGCGATCGCCCGTAACCAAATCGAAGCCTTAAAACAATGGGCAGCAGAAGCCGGTGCCAGGGCGGCTTCCAACGATATTCAATTAGTGGAGGAATTAAAACAATACTCAAACCAAAAAGGCATAGGCCCATTAGAGGTTGATTAAAATAGAAAAATCTGCGGTTTTTTTACTTCAAAATCTCAAACATAAAATTAATTATGTCTCATTTCACAACCATCAAAGTACAAATCAAACGCGGTGAAATTCTCCATGAAGTTTTGCAAGAATTAGGCTATCAAGTTGAGTGCAATACGAATGTCCGGGGATATCAAGGAAATACCACTCAAGCCGAGTATGTAATTCGCCAACAAAACGGTTATGATTTGGGCTTTCGCCGCAGTGGGGAAAATTACGAGATAGTAGCCGACTTTTGGGGTGCAAAAATTAATCAACAACAATTTGTTAACTCAATTAGCCACAAATATGCTTATAAAACCTTGATGGCAACAGTGCAAGAACAAGGTTTTAATGTTGAAGATGAAGAAGTATTAGCAGATGGAACTGTGCGGGTAGTTGTCGGGCGTTGGGTGTAATTATATTCATGAGCATCAAGATCACCGACTTCTTTAAGAAGTCGGTGATCTGAGTCCTTATCTTATTATTTAGTATTCTATATAACTGGCTATGCTGGAATTAATTTCTTAACTTCACTAAGAATACTCTGTACATCTGAGCTAGTAACCATACTTGAAGTATGATTTTCATTTAGAAAATGCTTGTACTCTATCAATGCAGCCTTGCCTGACTGCTTCTCGTAAAATATCTGTAATACCCCGCCGTTTAAAGTAAAGTGCTGCATAGTTACGCTGTATCTGCGTACCGTTGAACAGGTAATGTCGGATTCTATCTTTACCCTCATGACTATCAACTAAGCCAAGTGTAAAGTCAATTAACTTACAGGTTGCGCTACTACGATCATGTTCTAAATTATCCATTAGTGTATCAATATCAGACACGCTACCAGTACGCGCCATCGCCACAAAAGCATCATATCTATCAACTTTATGGCTATATTCTTGTAGTATTTCTTGTACTATAGGTTCTGGTCGAGAAGCTAATAGCGAATAAGCTGCTTGGCGTACTTTCCATAATTTATCATCTAACGCCCAGATTACCAGTTCTAAACCGACTTCGCCATACTTGAGTGCTTCTTCTAGTGCTGCAATTCTTTGTTCAATTATTGGATGTGCCAAGCGTCTTTTAACACCTTCTAGTCCTCCTAAAACTAAAGCACCAGGAGGGGCTTTTTCTTGACCACCAAGCACAACATCATATACTCTGGGGCGATTATAATTTTCTTGCATCAGGTTTTTCGTATCAAGCCTACTACTTAGTATTCCCCATAACTAAGGTTAGGCGATCGCATGATTATTTGAGTTTAGCGATCGCACCTCTATTTACTAACATTTTTCCTGTCAATAAATCTTTGACTGTTACTACTAATACCCGTTGTTCGTTAACTTCAAATTGTGCTAGAATTCTGTCGATTCCGGTTTGTCCTGGTGGTTCAAGATAAGCGACACATACTTGTTGATGATGGGTTTCTAAAGAACGATAGCTATCTTGTTTTATTAAGTGACTACTCGTCATTCTGCCTTGTTCATCATAAGCAACTTCCGCTTGGGAAACTTCGGCTACTTCACCGATGTCAAGGCGAATTTCTCGCTGTCCTTCAGTAGCTACTTGCAAAGTTAAAGCTTCCGAACGCGCCCCTGGATATTTTGCTCCTTTTTCAATTAAGGTGAAATAAGAATAAGTTTTGCTGTGGGGTTCCCAAAGGCGAATCGCGTAACTGTGGCGGAGATAATCATCAATGGCTGTCATTTCGCTTAATGCTAATGCGCCATGTGCGACAGCTTCAAAGGGTTTATCTAACTTGACTTTTTGTCTACCAAAATAAGAAATTACTAATTGTTGAATCGCAGGGATTTGACAAGTACCGCCGACGAGTAACACTTGTTCTATGGATGATTTACTGATACCTTTAGTAAGTGCGATCGCTAATACTTCATCAATGGCTTGTCTTAACTGTTCTAATAATTGTTGATTTTCTAAAATTTCCCCTAACTCGTCTCGATGTAACTGCAATTCATGAGACATGAAATTTTCATCATCAAACCAAGCTTCCTTGGCTAAATCTGTTGTCGAAAGTTGAATTTTCACCCTTTCTGCTACTTCCAATAAATTCATAAAACCGATTTCTCCGACTTCCTCACGGGAAGAACCGATTTTGTGTAAATAATGTTCTACAATCCAAGTATCAATATCGACACCGCCAATAAAAGCATCGGACTTGGCGAGAACTTCCGCGCGTATAGCTTGCTGTTCGGCTGCTACACTCACAGTCCGCACTAAACTTAAATCCAGAGTTCCGCCACCAAAATCCACCACCAAAACCACACTAGCAGGACGCTTGACGGCATAACCAAGGGCGGCGGCTGTTGATTCATCCACAATTTGCACTGTGGGCATATTGAGTTTATCGCCCAAATCCCGAAACCAGTCAAGATACCTTTCAAACGCACCTACAGGAACGGTAAAGATAACGTGACTTGGTTGCAATTGCTGTTCAACTTGCTGCCAAATTTCCCTCAAAAACAGTTCTGAAATAATCTCTGCACTATAACTATTCCCATCCAACAGTCGCGGAGGCGGTACAAAATCCGCCGCTAAATCCCGTTTAAAAGCCCGAAAACAGCGTTCCGGCTGGGCAAACCCCAAGCGTTTAGCGCGTACAGCTTCACCAAACAAAATATTATTTTGTCCTTCAACAAACACCAAACTTGGTACAACACTTACCTGTTCCGTTCCCACCTCAAACCGCCGCGACATCCCCTCAAATCGCAAAGTCCGAGGCTTTTGCGTAATCAAGTCTGTGGTACAAACAACAGTATTACTCGTACCAAAATCAATTATTACTGTAGTCATTAGTTATTAGGCATTGTTACAGATTTATCTACCTTGTCTACCTTGTCCCCTTGTCTCTCTCGTCCCTCACTTCCCCCCCGGCAAAGTCCGACTCACCTTAGCAGGGCAAAGAATTCTCCCTTGATGCTGATAACCGACAAATCGGATGTAAACCAATTCACCTTCCGTCATATCAGCATTGTCTGGTTGATGAAGTTGGGAGTTATAAGGTACTTGTTCCCAAGGTTTACCGATGAGTTCGTAACCCCATTTACCAAGGAGGTTATCTAGAGGGGTAAACATGGAAAGCAGATTTTTCATGGGCAAATCTGGCTTGATAGTTACCATCTGGTGAATGCTGGGATAGTTTGTCAGCAATGTCTGCAATTGCTCAAATGTGGCAGTCCGAAATTCTTCTGTTAGTTGTAGACGTTGCTGTTGTAACTCTTTATGGAGTCGCACACCTTCTTGATGCAGTGCAGCTTTTTCTGAGATAAGTTGCTGTATTTTTTGCTCTAATTCTAAGTGTTTTTGATGAGATAATTGGATCTCGTCTTCTAGTAATTGAATTTGCTTTGATTTATCGGTACGCTTACCGAATTTTAAACCTGTCCCGTTGCTAATGTTCGGAATCACCAATAACAGTACGAAAATACCAATCCCTATCACTACAAAGCTTTCCCAAGAAAACATTCCTACACCCTGAATATCTGATAGGATGTCTGCAAACATTGATATCTCTCCTATTTTTGCTTGAGAGACTGTTGTTCTGTTCCTGTGACGTTTTCTTCTCCTTCGTAATAGTCAGGAAGCAGTTCTTGAGTTTCTACCTCTCCTAAAGCATCTTCAATTCCCGATGTTGTACTCGTACAACTTGCACCAGTAGCACCAATTACTGTTTCCGTAATTTTGCCATCTTTATCAATGCGATACTCAATTTTTTGATACTCAGCCATAACTAAAATAATTTATATTTGCAAGGTTTACCGACAATACGCAGCTAATTTGTTGTATCACTTTTACCAGCAAACGGCAATTGCTGTGTGGAATGCAGAAAACTAATGAAGCTGTGGGAGCTTTACTAAATTAACAAAACAAATGTACTATTTTTTATAAAAGTACACAAGCCTCAGAAAAATTAGAACAGGTTATGAGTGTGTTATTTATTACAGATTATAGGCGATCGCTACCTTAGCCAGATGTTTTTGGGAATTCTAACTAAGATTCAACAGGTGAAACAACATGACTAACAATCAAAATCAACCCCAGGATTATGATGCTGTATTGGGAGGACAATCACCACCGCCTATAGATGGGGTTGTGCTGGGAGGAATTGAGGGAATTAAGCGTTGTTTATCAAATCCTGTGGTGAATGTGCGAATAGCAGCACTGAGCGAAGCTTTGAAATATGGTGACGCTGGGTTGGATGTTTTAATTCAAGGTTTGCAAGATGAATCAAGATTAGTAGAACGTTTTGCTTATCGACTATTAAAGCCAAGAACAGAATCGCAAGTTAAACAAGCTTTGCAAATATATAAACCTTGGCAATTGGAAGAAAGATTGACTCGGTATTTAGGTTGTCATACCGCTCAATTTGCTAATCGGCAAGTGGTGGAATTTAATGCAAATAGAGGTATTGTTGAACCTGTTAATCAAGCTTATGCCCTACGATGTACTTATGATGACTATGAAGAGGATTTAGCAGATAAACTTAGTAAACTTGCTCAAGCACCCAACGCCGAAAAATTGGAAGCTTTAGTATTAGGTTTATGGACAGAAACTTATGAAAACAATGCAAGTTTAATTATCCAAGCTTTAGTTAATGTCAAGCAATATTTACCTAACCTTAAGGCTATTTTTCTGGGCGATATTCTGAGTGAAGAATGTGAAATTTCCTGGATTCAACAAAGTGATATTAGTCCTATTTTACAAGCATATCCTCAGCTAGAAATTTTACAAGTTCGTGGCGGTGAAGGATTACAATTTAGTCCACCAATAAAACATAATCACCTCAAAGCTTTAATTGTAGAAACTGGGGGATTAAGTCGGGATACCGTCGCACAGATTTGTAATTTAAATCTGCCAGCATTAGAACATTTAGAATTATGGTTTGGCTGTGAAGATTATGGCGGAACCTGTTGGGTTGAAGATATACACCCAATTATTTTTGCAGACAAGTTTCCTAACTTAACTTATTTAGGATTATGTAATAGTCAATTTAGTGATGAAATAGCTAGTGTGATTGTAACTTCCCCAATTCTTAATTCTATCAGCGTTCTTGACCTTTCACTGGGAACTTTAAGTGATGTAGGTGCGGAAGAATTACTTAATTGTGAGGCAATTAATTATCTAGATATTCTCAACGTCTCGGAAAACTTTTTATCTGAGGAAATGGTTGAGAAATTATCAGGTTTGGATGTGCGTGTCATAGCAAATAACCAGAAAGAAGAAGAGGATGATAGCTATATTCACAGCCGCTATTGTTCTGTAGCTGAGTAATTTATTAAGGGTGCATTGTACATATCAGAAAATGCTCAAATTTATCCTCATCGCCAACCCTGAAAATCGCCGTGTCGGTTTCCTCCAACAAGCACTAACTCATTTCAACTTACCACCAGCCACCGTAATAGATTACGCAGATTTAATCTCAGGTAAACAAAGCCTGGCACAATTCAACGCACCCAATACCATTATCCGCTTCGATTCTCCTGAGAAAAACTTTGATATCGATAAAGCCATCATCGCTGCAGGTTTCAATGTATCAGATAACGGACAACATCAACGCATCAGTCCTGGCGAAGCTATGGAATTAGAATTCGACAAAGGACGCATCCTCTACCCGCGACAGTGGTATTTAGGCTGGCGATATCTCCTGCAAAAATGGGAATCTCAACTTACTCCCCTCCAGGGTGAGTTTATGAACCATCCCCAAGACATCGCAGTGATGTTTGACAAACCAGCTTGTCACGAAAGATTCAGCCGTAACAATATACCCGTTCCTCGTTCTCTAGGAAAAATTCACAATTATGAATATTTGCGCGAACAAATGCAAACCCAGGGAATAGAACGAGTATTTGTCAAACTTTCCCACGGTTCCGCCGCTTCTGGAGTCGTTGCTTATCGTGTAAATTCCCGTTTTGAATCAGCAATTACCACTGTGGAAAGAGTGCGAGAAAATGGCGAAACTCTACTTTACAACTCCCGGAAAATTAGTCACTATACTCGCCGTGAAGAAATCGCCGATATCATCAACATCTTGACAGCAGAAGGCGTACAAGTTGAAGAATGGCTACCCAAAGCACATTTAAAAGGATGTGGTTTTGATGTGCGTGTGGTAGTGATTAATGGCGAAGCACAACATATAGTTGTTCGCCTGGGTAAAAGTCCGATGACAAATTTACATTTAGGAAATGAACGGGGAGATACAGAGGAATTTTTAGCAAAAGTTGGTGTTGAAAATTGGGAGATGATGAAGCGAACCTGTGAACAAGCAGCAGCGTTATTTCCTGATAGTTTATATTGCGGAGTTGATTTACTAATTTTACCAGATTGGAAAACTCATGCGATTTTAGAGATTAATGCTTTTGGCGATTTATTACCTGGCATTTTGTGGAATGAAATGGATACTTACACGAGTGAAGTTAAGGCTGTTTTGGGAAGGGACGAGGGAGACAAGGGAGACAAGGGAGACAAGGGGGACAAGGTAGAGAAAGGAAGGGGGATTATTTGCCGATAATCCATTGATTTGGATTGTTAATCATTTTGACTAAGCCTTTAAGGACTTGATTGTAGTTTTTATATAATTCTCTACCTTGCTGAATATCTATGTAGGAACATTTAACAGCAAATTTAATCCATACTTGAGTTTCAGCAGCTTCAGCTTCACAATCACTAAGTTTAGCAATAAAAGCAGCTTTATATCTTCATTTTCTCCAAGCCTCTGCTAAATTAGCGCAAACAGAACGAGATGAACGACGAATCTGATCCGTTAAAGAATATTTTTCTTCTTGAGGAAATTTTTGCGACATTTCAAAAATTGTCATTGCTGTTTCAAACGCCAACTGAAATACAATCAAATCTTCATGACTATAGAATGACGTTTGATTCACAAATCAAACACCCTTTACTCTCTCCTCTTATATTTCCCATTTTTTTATTGATTTTACTCCACCTTGTCCCCCTTGTCCCCCTTGTCCCCTCATCCCCTCACCCCCTAACTATGTTCAACATGAATCAAATCGTAGGAAATCAAGATATTTTATTTATTACTCTAGATACACTGCGTTACGATGTAGCTAAAAAATTACTGCTTGAAAAACGGACTCCTAATTTAGCAAAAGTTCTACCCAAAACAGGTTGGGAAGAACGACATTCACCAGGAAATTTCACTTACGCGGCGCATCATGCTTTTTTCGCTGGCTTTTTACCTACTCCAATAACGCCAGGAATTCATCCCCGAATTTTTGCATTAGGATTTGAAGGAAGTACCACCACAACTGATAAAACTTGTGTATTAGATGGCTCAAATATTGTTAGTGGATTAGCTGCTAAGGGATATCATACCGTTTGCATTGGTGGCGTAGGTTTTTTTAACAAACGCAATCCTTTAGGTAATGTCATTCCTGGGATGTTTGCTGAAAGTTACTGGAGTCCAGAGTTAGGTGTTACTCACCCCAAATCTACAGAAAATCAGGTAAATCTGGCGCAAGAGATTTTAGAAAAAACGCCAAATTATCAACGCCTATTTTTATTTATAAATATTTCCGCTTTGCATCAGCCAAATTATTTTTATCTTCCCAATACTAAGGATAAAACCGACACCATTGAATCTCACGCCGCAGCTTTGGAATATGTAGATAGTCAATTAGCTAAACTCTGGAATATTATACGCCAAAGACATTCTACATTTTGCATTCTCTGTTCCGACCACGGGACAACTTATGGTGAAGATGGTTACACTGGACATCGACTCAGCCATCCTGTTATTTGGACTGTTCCATATACAGAGTTTATTTTATAAAAACCTGGAAAATTTATGATGATTAAAACCCAAAATCCTCAATCTAAAATCCAAAATCTAAAATCAAAAATTGCCCAGTCTCCCTATCAAGCATACGTTTATTCTTATCCCCACAAAACAGCTTATCGTCCTTTCAACCCACCGATATATCTCCCCGAACTTTGGACGCAGCAAGATAGACAAGCGTTATTTCTTTATATACATATACCGTTTTGTGAAATGCGTTGTGGTTTCTGCAATTTGTTTACCACAGTCAGCCACAATGAAGATTTTATCAGTCAATATGTCCGCACATTACAACGACAGGCGCAACGGATGAAAGCGGTGTTGGGTGATGCGTCATTTGCAAGGTTCGCTATTGGTGGGGGAACTCCGACTCAGTTACCCATTCAGCATCTCGCAACTGTTCTCGATATTGCGGAAAATACAATGGGTGCAAAGTTACGGGAAATTCCCATTTCTGTGGAAGTCTCACCAGAAACCGCAACTGAAGAAAAGTTAAAAGTTTTGCGATCGCACTCCGTTGACCGTGTTAGTATTGGTGTCCAAAGTTTCATCGAGTCGGAAGTCTTAGCAACCCAGCGTCGTCAATCTAATACTCAAGTAGAAGCAGCATTGACAAGGATAAAAGAAGCTGGATTTCCCACTTTGAATATTGATTTGATTTACGGTTTACCCAGTCAAACCGTCGATACTTGGTTGCAATCAATACAAACTGCCTTGCGCTTTCAACCAGAAGAAATTTATCTATATCCCTTATATGTACGGCCGTTAACAGGTTTGGGACGCACAGATAAAGAATGGGACGATATTCGTTTAGCTTGTTACCGCGAAGGGCGATCGCTCCTATTATCTCAAGGTTATACTCAAGTATCGATGCGGATGTTTCGACAAGGTGGACAAGGGGGACAAGGTGGACAAGGTAGCAATTTTTCTACCCTGTCTCCCCCTCCTCCCTCGTCTCCCCACACTCCCCACACTTTCCCCTCCCCCTCCCCCGTCTACTGCTGTCAAGCCGACGGTATGGTTGGTTTAGGTTGCGGCGCACGTTCCTACACCAATACTCTGCACTACTCTAACGAATATGCGGTGGGAGCAAAGGGAATTCGTGATATTTTGCAAGCATATATTCAAACAGCCGATGAGTTATTTGAATACACGCATTACGGCTTTCAACTAAATGCAGAAGAACAACGTAGGCGATATATTTTATTATCTTTACTTTCTGATGAAGGATTAAATTTCGTTAATTATCGCCAGCGATTTAGTAGTGAAGTTGACGCTGATTTTCCAGAAATTTCAGAATTGCTAACTTTAAATTTGGCGATAAAAGATGAAGAAAGTTTACACTTAACTGAATTTGGCATTGAACGTTCTGATACTATTGGCGCGTGGTTATTTTCTGAGCAAGTTCAGGAATTAATGCAGGATTATGAGTTGAAATAGTAGAGTTTAAACCTGATTGGTAGAGAAGCGATAAATCACTTTACTACAAAAATTTACATGACATCTACCGTGGGAGAAAATATGACAAACAATCAAAATGAACCGAGAGAATTTGATGCAGTACTTGGCGGACAAACACCACCTATTTATAACGCTGTATTAGGTGGTATCGAAGGGATTAAAAGACGTTTATCGAGCCAATTTATAGAAGATAGAGAAGACGCACTTCAGGATGCACTTCAATATGGTGAATCAGGTCTAGATTTGATAATTCAAGCTTTACAAGATAAATCAGGAAGGCTACGAAGATATGCTTGTGTTTTACTAAGTGAAAGAAACGAACCTCAAGCTATAGCAGCTTTACAAAGTTATAAACCTTGGTTTTTAAAAGAACGCTGGGAGCTAGAGAAACGTATAGGATCGACTATCATAAGATGGCACTCTAAAAAATTTGCAAATCGTAAAGTAGAGGAGTACGATCCACAGGTTGGTATAACTGACCCTATAGGAACTGCATACGCTTTCCGAACTGATCGAGATGGAGACGATTTTATTGCAGATAAGCTTGCATTACTTTTAGAAGATCCACAGGTTTGCAAGGTAGAAGCTTTAGTTTTTGGAATGTGGCATTCAGATGTTTTTGAAAGTGATTCATCACAAAATATTGTGAATTTTCTTGTGAACTCTCAGGATCAGTTAACTAATCTCAAGGCTGTATTCATAGGCGATGTCACAGATAATGAGTCGATGATTTCTCAAATGAGCCATAACTATATCAGTCCAGTATTAGAAGCTTACCCTAATTTAGAAATATTAAAGATTCGTGGTGGTAATACTCATAGGATGTTCAATCCAATACGACATGAGAAATTAAAAGCTCTGATTATAGAAACAGGAGGACTACGGCAAGAATCTCTATTACAATTGTACTCTCTTCAATTACCAGCATTAGAACATCTGGAAATATGGTTGGGTAGCCTTAACTATGGATGCACTTGTTCTGTTGAAGATTTAATTCCTCTTCTTTATGGGGATTTATTCCCTAATCTTATATATTTAGGGCTACGCAATAGTGAATATACTAATGCGATAGTTCATGAAATAGTTCAAACACCAGTCTTACAAAAAATTCAAGTGTTAGACATTTCTCTCGGAAATTTAAACGATGAAGGAGCAGAAATCTTACTCAATTCTCCTATAATCAATCAATTGGACATGCTCAATATATCAGAAACTTATGTAACTGATGAAATGCTTGAATTGCTTTGGCAAATGGATGTTCGTGTTATTGCAGAAGGTAGTCGCTTTTATGAATATGAAGGCGATCGCTACTGCACAGTAGCCGAATAATTCAAAAAATAATTATTAAAAATTAGTAGCTGAGAAATCTACCTAAGCTAAATATGTACTTCACCATACTTTATCGCGGTTCTTTAATTAGTTGCAACTACGGTTGTGAATATTGTCCCTTTGCTAAACGCCAACAAACAGCCGCAGAATTAGCTATAGATAAACAATCTTTAGAAAAGTTTGTCAATTGGATTTCTCAACATCCCCAACATCAATTTTCAATTCTATTCACTCCTTGGGGAGAAGCTTTAATACATTCTTGGTATCAGCAAGCCTTGATAAAACTAACCCATTTACCCAACGTTAATAAAGCCGCAATTCAAACTAATCTCTCTTGTCAGCTAGATTGGTTAGAGGAATGTAACAAAGATAAATTGGCAATTTGGGCTACTTTTCACTCAGAATGGGTATCACGCGATCGCTTTTTATCTAAATGTCTTCAATTAAACCACCAAAATGTTAAATTTAGCGTCGGAGTTGTCGGTTTTCCCAAGTTTAAATCAGAAATAGCCGCCTTACGTCAAGAATTACCAAACCATGTTTATTTGTGGATTAATGCTGTCAAAGCTGAACTTCCCAATTTATCACCAGCAGATAGAGAATTTTTCCAATCTATCGACCCATTATATGAATTAAATACCAAACATTATCCTAGCTTTGGGCATTCTTGTCGGGCTGGAAAATCAGTAGTTTCTGTTGATGGCGATGGGACAATACGCCGTTGTCATTTTATTAAATCTCCAATTGGTAATATTTATGATTCTGATTGGGAAACAGCCTTATCCGACCAACCATGTCCTAACCAAACTTGTCATTGTCACATTGGTTATGTCCATCTTGATTACTTAAATATGAATCAAGTTTTTGGTTCTGGACTTTTAGAAAGGATTCCCGATAATTGGGTTCACCTCTTGCAAAAGTCATAATCATAGCGCGTCCTTCTTTGCGTCTTCTCTACGAGACGCTACGCGAATGCGCCTCTGCGCGAAACAAAAAAATATTTCTACAGTGTTCGCCTTCAATTGAAAAAACCCAGTCTATTATCTAAACTGGGTCTTTCATATTGATACTAAACTAATCCTGACTTTCTATTCTGCACTTACTTGCTTTCAGTGAAATCAGCATCGATGACATCATCACCGCCATCACTAGGAGGAGTAGCACCACCATCACCAGGAGCAGCACCAGGAGCAGCACCACCAGCTTGTTGATAGATATTGCTACCAACTGCAAACAACGCCTGTTGCAATTCTGGTGTCAGTTTCTTGATTTGCTCGTCGTCTTCCTTAGCCACAGCTTCACGCAGTTCTTTCACCAAACCTTCAACTTTGGTCTTGTCGGCTTCAGGAACTTTATCACCTAGTTCTTGCAGTTGTTTTTCAGCTTGGTATGCTAAAGAATCGGCTTGGTTCTTGCGTTCAATCTTCTCACGACGTTCTTTGTCAGCAGAAGCGTTTTGTTCAGCTTCTCTCACCATACGGTCAACGTCAGATTTATCTAAGGTGGAAGCACCAGTGATACTGATGGATTGTTCCTTACCAGTACCTTTATCCTTAGCGGTAACGTTGAGGATACCGTTAGCGTCAATATCGAAAGTTACTTCGATTTGAGGTACGCCACGGGGTGCGGGAGGAATACCATCGAGGCGGAAAGTTCCCAGGCTCTTGTTATCGTTAGCAAATTCTCTTTCACCCTGGAGGACGTGAATTTCTACGTTAGTTTGACCATCCACGGCTGTAGAGAATACCTCTGACTTCTTGGTAGGAATTGTGGTGTTGCGAGGAATAATCTTGGTCATCACACCACCCAAGGTTTCTACACCCAAAGACAATGGTGTTACGTCTAACAACAAGATACCAGTAACATCACCAGCCAATACCCCAGCTTGAATTGCAGCACCAACGGCTACTACTTCATCAGGGTTAACGCTTTGGTTGGGATCTTTACCCAATAAATTCTTCACCAGTTGTTGTACTGCGGGGATACGAGTGGAACCACCTACTAGCACAACTTCATCAATGTCATTTTTGCCTAACTTCGCATCGCGCAATGCTTGTTCTACAGGAACGCGACAACGGTCAATCAAGTCTGAGCAGAGTTCTTCAAACTTGGCGCGGGTCAGGGTCATATCCAGGTGTTTAGGGCCGTCCTGGGTAGCGGTAATGAAGGGAAGGTTAATTTCCGCTTGGGTAACGCTAGAAAGCTCAATCTTTGCTTTCTCTGCGGCTTCTGTTAAACGTTGCAGAGCTTGTTTGTCTTTGCGGAGGTCGATACCTTCGTCTTTTCTGAACTGTTCAGCTAAGTAATCAACGATTTTCTTATCGAAGTCGTCACCACCCAGGTGGGTATCACCAGAGGTAGACAATACTTCAAACACGCCGTCGCCTACTTCTAGGACAGATACGTCGAATGTACCACCACCCAAGTCAAATACTAGGATAGTTTCATTGCTCTTTCTGTCAAAGCCATAAGCTAGGGATGCGGCGGTAGGCTCGTTGATAATCCGCATGACTTCAATACCAGCGATTTTACCAGCATCTTTGGTGGCTTGGCGTTGGGAGTCGTTGAAGTAGGCGGGAACGGTGATGACAGCTTGGGTAACGGTTTCACCGAGATATTTGCTTGCGTCTTCTACTAACTTGCGGAGAACTTTCGCAGAAATTTCTTCTGGTGCAAACTGTTTACCGGAGGAATCTAGCTTGACATTACCACCACTGCTGAGGACTTTGTAAGAAACCTCTGTAGCTTCGTTGGTAACTTCATCAAAGCGACGACCAATAAAACGCTTTACAGAGTAGAAAGTGTTTTCTGGGTTCATCACTGCTTGACGCTTGGCGATTTGTCCTACCAATGTGTCGCCATTTTTCGCAAACGCTACTACTGAGGGAGTGGTGCGAAACCCTTCAGCGTTAGCAATAACCGTGGGTGTACCACCTTCCATTACTGCGACGCAGGAGTTAGTTGTACCTAAGTCAATTCCAACTACTTTTGCCATTTTAGGTGCTGGCTCCGTATAACTACAAATGAATGAATGGGAATATAAGAGACTTTATCTTTGAACCAACTAGGTAAAAAAGCAGCTAGTTCAGCATTGATAACCTTTGTTTTGGTTGTCTTGGCGTTGCAAACCCAAGTTACGCTGATATATATACTGAGCTTATGTAGCCAGTCCATGAAGGGTGGTTTCCCGAACAATGGATAGGTCGGTTAATTTTAAAGTATGTTTCTAGTTGGTTCATTGATTAAACTGCTTTCACTCTGTCTAATTTATGAGAATTAATACCTTGAGTAATTAGGGTGAACCGTAATGCTAAAGTGGTGTTTGCCGTCTTGAGCAGTAAATTACCTCCTTGTGGCAGAGAATCTACGGGTAATCTGGGGAAGAGGGGAGGGAGCGGGGAGTAACACCAATTCGCAATGGACTAACGTCCCACTTCTCTACGAGACGCTACCGCGTAGCTTGCTTCCGCAAAGTGGTACGCTAACGCAATTAAGGAAGTCAGATACCACCTGGGTTTCAAGCTTTGCATCTGTTGCTTAATTTTGGAGAATTGGTATTACCCCTTTTCCTTCCACTTTATTTCTTTTGTCTGAACCTGAAACTCCTGTTGCCTCTATCTTTCGCCATTATTCAGCAAGCTCTAACTAATTTTTAAAAAAATTACAATTAAAAAAATTAAAACTGAACCATCAAAAAAGATGTTCATTCAGTGAAGTAACTAAAATTGAGGAATAGTAATTATGAACTCAGAGCCTTCACCGACTAAAGAATTTACCTCTAAAGTTCCCTGGTGTTTTTGGACAATGATTTGATGGGCAATGGCTAATCCTAAACCAGTACCTTTGCCTACAGGTTTAGTTGTAAATGAATGTTCAAAAATTTTACTTTTAATTGCTTCTGACATACCCAAAGCATTATCTTTAATACGAATTACAACTAAATTACTCTGCTCATCCAGATTTGTTTGAATAATAATTTTATTAACTTTCTTTTCAATATCAACAAAATTCAAGCCCTGATTAGATTCTTCTAAAGCATCAATTGCATTAGCTAAAATATTCATAAATACCTGATTCAATTGTCCAGGGAAACACTCTACTATGGGAATATCTCCATATTCTTGAATTACTTGAATCTCTGGACGATACTGATTGGCTTTTAAGCGATGTTTCAAAATAAAAAGGGTGCTGTCAATCCCTTCATGCAGATTAAACGGAACTTTAGATTCCGTATCAGCCCGTGCAAAAGTCCGCAAGCTGTAACTGAGTTGGCTAATACGTGTAGTTCCTTCTTTCATAGAAGTAATGAGTTTGGGTAGGTCTTCACGTACATAATCCAAATCCATATGTGTAATTTGTTTTTGGATGGCGGGCGAAGGCTGAGGATAAAATTGCTGATAAAGGTCAATCAGATATAGCAAATCATGAATGTATTCAATAGCTGGGGTAATGTTTCCCATAATAAAACCCACAGGATTATTAATTTCATGTGCTACATCTGCAACTAATCCACCTAAAACAGTCATTTTATCCTGCATAACTTGCAGGATAATTAATGTTCTTTCTAGTTCTGATGTTCTTTGTTCTAGTTGAGTCTGTGATGTTTGTAATTCATCAATGACTTTTTTGAGTAGTGACTCCTTTTTTCTATTAGTTTCCTCTAGCTTAATGCGGTCTATGTCTGAACGCTCTAACTTTTTTTGTAATATTCTGTTTTCTTTCTGGAGCTTTTGAATTTCCTCTGGGCAATTCATAATTTCTGTAATTATTTAACTAGTTCCCAAAATTAAAGTCACAAAGGTTTCATTATGAAAATGTGTTTGTCCAGTGGAATTGATAGGAGCAATTTCACCATTGGAGTAGAACCCACAAGCTGGTAAAAACTGATTTACATAATTTTTTGTTGTTTGATATTCCTGTTGTGTTTGCATACCCAATATTTGTCGCCTAGCCACGCAGGAAAAAAATAGTACACCTGCTGGTTTTTTGCCTGGATAATTATTCACGGCATTCATAAATGATGCGTGAGCAGCTGTCAAAATGTCCTCATGTCCAGCTTCAGCTATTTGAATAGTCGCTTGCTCAGGAACATCAGCAAAAAACGTAACGCTACCTGTTGTTTCATCATGAGCAATGGGCGCTCTCAGATAGAAATTTACCTCATCGTCTGCAAATACGGCGATGGGGTACTCTATGGAAGGTGACAGTGTACCTAAATAACGGCGATAAAATTCTAAAGCTGGTTGATGATCAATTTCGTAAACTATATTTTTTTCCACTTTGGTAACTTTACTAGTTTTACCAATGGGAAACCAACCACTAGCAACACCATGAGAAAACAGAATATTTCCAGAAAACAATAAAATTGGTACAGAGTCGCTGAGGACTTGTGTTTGAAAAAATTGATAGGTTTGCTGATATTTTGATTGATCAGCAGCTAAACCACCAAATATGGGAAATTTTTCTCCTAATGCCAGTTTTAAACCCTTTAAAATTGCGACACCGCTAGTAGTCAAGCTTTCAGGATGAGTTAGGCATAATTGCGGTAGTTTTGTAGTTTTAGCTTTTGCTTGTTCTACTGCTTGCTGTGTTGCTTTCACAGGATCGGCAGAAACTTGCACTCCCACTCCTGCAAAAATTTCTATTTCGTCTGAGTAAAACAACATCAAAGTAACCGAATCTTGCTGAAATTCTAAAACTGAAGAAATTTCCCCATCAGTAGTTCCACCAATTAACTCAATTCCAGGAAACACCTGATGAATTTCTTGCAGAATCAAAATGTGGTCAAAGTCAATGGCGGTAAACAAAATTCCCGCCTGGGGAATATGTCCATTTAGGGAAGTAGTACATTGCTGAATGACTTCCTCAACGGCTGCAAAAGAGTCAGGGTCATTACTATGACCAACCACTATCTTAAACATCGATTTCAATGTCTAGTAAATCAACCTCTACAAATATATAGTTCCCAAACTTCGTTGCTAAATAGAGGATTTGAATAGATTTTATAGTTACTTAATTAGCTAAGAATTAGGAATAGTAATGATAAACTCAGAACCCATACCGATCTGAGAATTTACCTCTAAATTACCCTGATGTTTTTGTACAATGATTTGATGCGCGATCGCCAACCCTAAACCAGTGCCTTTACCTACAGGCTTAGTAGTGAATAAATACTCAAAAATTCTCTGTTGAATTTCTGATGACATCCCTGTACCATTATCTTTAATTTTAATTAAAACCTGATCTTCATCTTCACTGAGCATTGTGCAGATAGATATTTGTTTAGGCTGTTCTAAACTATATTTATCGTTGGATTCTTCTAAGGCATCAACTGCATTAGCTAAAATATTCATAAATGCCTGATTTAACTGACCAGGAAAGCATTCTATTAAAGGTAAATCACCGTAATCTTTAATAACTTCAATGGGTAAACTGATTTCCGACCCTTTAAGGCGATGTTTGAGAATCAAAAGTGTACTATCGATACCTTCGTGAATATTGCACTCAACTTTGTTTTCTGTGTCGGCTCTAGAAAAAATTCGCAATCCATTACTAATATCTCGAATCCGTTGAATCCCTTCTTTCATAGCAAAAATCAAGTTAGGCAAATCATCACAGACATACTCTAAATCCATTGCTGTGATTGCATCTTGAATTTGATCTACGGGTTCTGGGTAATTTTTTTGATAAAGTTCAATCAGATTAATCAGATTTTGGAAATAGGTCAAAGCATGACCTAAATTACCATAAATACAACTTACAGGATTATTAATTTCATGGGCAATTCCTGTTACTAATTGACCCAGAACTGACATCTTTTCTTGTTTGACGAGCTGAACTTGAAATTCCTGTAATTCTCGTAAAGTTCTATCAAGTTTAGCTGTGCGTTCCGCCACGATTTTTTCTAAATTCTTATTCAGATTTCTCAATTGTAAATGTGTCTGAATGCGTGCTAAAACTTCTTCTTTTTGAAAAGGTTTAGTAATATAATCAACAGCACCTAAATTCAAAGCTTTGACTTTACTATCTGTATCTGTAATCCCAGTCATAAAAATCACTGGAATATCTTGTGTCAGGGGATTGGCTTTGATTTTTTGACAGGTTTCAAAGCCATCCATTCTTGGCATCATCACATCTAATAAAATTAAATCTGGTAATCGAGATTCTATCTGCTGGATTGCTTGTTCTCCATTAATAGCTGTAATGACATTAAAACCACTGTCAATCAGTGCAACTGAGATAATTTCTAAGTTTGTTAGTGTATCATCTACAACTAAAATCAAGTTATTTTCTGGTGATGTATGAAGCATTTTATGGGACTTGCAAGTTTATGGGTATTCTTCTGCTTTGGCTGAAAGGTAAATGGCTAGAGGAGAAATTCAGCAATATCTTTACACCTTGATTATGTGGTCAACATCTCCCAGTGCTTTTGATTAAATTATACTTTTAGCACTGAGTAAATACTTAAATTGTTGTGTTGTTGACTACGAGAGCAAACCACCACTATTTATCACAGTCTTGAGCAATTTACCAATACGAGTAAGCTACAAGCCTATAGTTCCCATAAAATCAAATGTAACAACACCTAGGGTATAACAAAAGCGAAAATCTTTTATTGTACGTTGCTCATGGTTTGTTCGATAGGAATAGTAATAAGAAATCGCGCGCCTTCCCCGGAAGCAGATTGGACTTCTAGTTTTCCTTTGTGCTTGTCTACGATGATTTCATGAGCGATCGCTAATCCAAAACCTGTTCCTTTCCCTAGAGGTTTAGTAGTAAAAAACTGCTCAAAAATTCTCTGTTGAATTTCTTCAGGAATACCTACACCATTATCAGCAATTGTAATTACCACAGATTGTTGATCTTCTGTGACATCTGTAATAATTTCAATTGTCGGTTTTTCCGAAAATTTACTACTTAATAAGGATTCTTCTATAGCGTCAATGGCATTTGCTATTAGATTCATCAGCACTTGATTAATTGGGCCTGCATAGCACTCTACAGCAGGTAATTCCCCATAATTTTTTACTATATTAATTTCAACTTTCTTGGAAACAGTTTTAATGCGATTACTTAAAAGAACCAACGTGCTATCAATACCTTCATGAATATTAAATAATTGGTATTCTGTATCATCTAAGCGCGAAAATGAACGGAGCGATCGCACAATTTTTTCAACGCGTTCTGCCCCTGTTTTCATTGATGATAATAGTTGAGGTAAGTCTGATTTCAGAAAATCCAACTCAATCTGATCAGCATAAGCTTGAATCTCTGGCAATTTCTGTTGTTGATGCTTCTCATACAGATGTAATAATGCCAATAAATTATCAACATAACTTTGAGCATAAATTATATTACCGACGATAAAATTAATCGGATTATTAATTTCATGTGCTACTCCTGATATTAATTGTCCCAGTGCAGACATTTTTTCTTCCTGCACCAGTTGTAATTGAGTCCGTCTTAATTCTAGGTGAACATTAATCCTTGCTAAAACTTCTTCATATTCAATAGGTTTAGTAATATAGTCTACGGCTCCAATGGTTAATCCTTGTACTTTGTCTATTAAATCAGAGCGAGCCGTCATAAAAATTACTGGGATATTTCTAGTTTGAGGATTTTCCTTAAGCAGACGACAAGTTTCAAACCCATCCATCTCTGGCATCATTACATCCAATAAAATTAAATTAGGCAATGTCTCTTCTGCTTTTTTTAAGGCACTTTTACCACTTTTAGCTACAGCAACCTTAAAACCTGCTTGATTAAGAATTTCAAATAAAACTTTGATATTGGTAGGAATATCATCTACGATTAAAATAGATTCGTTTGTATAAGTCTTCATCCCCAAATCCTGCTAAATATACCATTTTATTTTTGAATTTATCAATTTCTACTAGCCCATCTGTCACTGACTGTTATCTACATAAGGTTGAATCATTTCTACAATAGCTTCATCTTCAAAGTCTTCTACTAATTGCAAAACTTTCTGAGTAAATGTTTCATATCTGACATCTAAATCATGAATACGCTGTATTTCTGCTTTGATATCCACAACGTAACCGGCTTTAGCAGCTTGATATAAATTTAACAACTCACTAGCCGGCGGGAAAATTATTTCCTCTAGTTCTGAATGGGATTTATGCTCAAAATTAAGTAAGGTGTTGGGAATATATGATATATCTGAATTTCCATCTGTACTCACGACTGGTAAATCTAATTCAAACCAAAACCTGCTTCCTGCTTCATATGTACTTTCAACGTTGATTTGACTACCCATCATTTCTATAATCTGCTGACTAATTGTTAGCCCTAAACCTGTACCTGCGGATTTTTGTAAAGTATTTCCTAATTGTTCAAAGGGCAAAAATATCTTTTCCAATTGTTCAGGTAGCATACCAATGCCTGTATCGATAATTTGGAAACTAATTCTTTTTAAGGGGGGCTGTGTGTTTATATCACGCGCTATGACTTCTACGATAAAACTTACTGCACCTTGTTGAGTAAATTTAATAGCATTGCCCAAAAGATTAATTAAAACTTGTCGGAGGCGTTTTTCATCGGTTTGAATAGTTATCGGTAAATCCTCATCTATGCGACAGCTAAAATCCAGAGATTTTTGTTCAGCCTTAATACGACAAATATCAGCAACTCCCAATAGTAGTTTTTTAAAATCACATATGTCAGGGTATAGTTCTAATTTTTTAGCTTCATTTTTGGCGATATCTAAAATATCATTTATTAGCGTTAATAAATGAGAGCCACAATCGTGAATCACATTAATACCTTGCAGTTGTTCAGCACTAGTATAGGGATTGAGTTGCAAAAGTTGTGCGTAACCAATAATGCCATTTAATGGTGTACGTAATTCATGACTGATATTCGCTAAAAATTCACTTTTTGCCCGATTGGCTGCATCAGCAGCTTCTTTGGCAGCAGTAATTTCTGCGGTTCTTTCAGCTACACGTTTCTCTAGTTCTTGATTGGTAGTTTCTAAAAATGTAAAATATTCCTTTAGTTGCCCTGCCATTCGATTAAATGATTGAGCCAGTATGTTGATTTCTTCGACATCAGAATTGACTACTGTTTGCTCTAAATTACCAGATGCAATTATGCTACTAGCTTGAGTTAATTGAACGATGGGAGATGCTATCCAACGGGAAGTATACACACCTATAGCTGTAGCCAAAACTAGCGCAACCAAACATGACAAAATAGTTGTACGATTGCTGGCATTAATTTCTGCCATAAATTCGTTTTCAGGAACAACTACCACAACTAGCCAATCTAACCCTAGTGAATCTCGCCAAGGTGTTACTTGTACAAAATTTCTTTCATCTTGTAAA
This sequence comes from Nostoc sp. CENA543, assembly GCF_002896875.1. GTDB lineage: Bacteria > Cyanobacteriota > Cyanobacteriia > Cyanobacteriales > Nostocaceae > Trichormus. Next base: position 3,201,035 of record NZ_CP023278.1, on the reverse strand, counting down.
TTTAAAATACTTTGTTGTGTAGACTTAATATTTTGTAGAGAACCAAATTTTTGGATTAAATGTTTTGTTGTACTTTTTATAATATAATTCTTACTATTTACAGCTGATAGTCTTTGCGATTTACCATTGACAACATTGTATGGTACTTCATTGCTAGAAGTAGCTACTATCATCCCAGAACGCTCTAGAATAAATACTTTTCCGGTTTTACCTACTTCGAGTTTCCCTAGATAACTACTAATCTGTGACAATATCAAATCTACGCCTATAACACCAGAAAACTTGTATTTTCCTTTATTAAGAGGATAACTAGAAGATATAGATAGTATTTCCGGTTTATCTTCCCATTGATATATTTGACTCCATATAGGTTTATTTGCCTGTACTGCATCTTTATACCAAGCTTCTAAGCGAGGATCATAATCTTTAACTTCTATTAATTTTCGGCGACGTAGTTGCTCATCTGTTGTATAAATATGAAGTTTACCTAACCCTTTAGCCTGAGAGACTTCGTTAATTAATAACTGTCCATTATCTAAACGTTCAACACCAATATATTCACCTTGGCGGTTAGCAAAGTTAATATAACCAATGTTATATACTCGCATTTGTTTGGCAAAATAATGACCTGTTAACTGGAAATCTGCCAAATTGAGAATCCCCATTTCTACAGCATCCAGGTTAATTTGATTAATTTGATGGGGTGTAGTTAAGTAAGTATCTAAGTGTTGTTCAACTAATTCATTGACTCGATTTATTAGTTGATGAGCCAGTTCATTGACAGCTTTTTGCCCATTCCTAAAAGAAATGTATCCCACAATTGATACTGTGGTAAAAATCTGCATGACAAAAGGAAATATTAAGATGAAACGGAGAGGCCATTTTCTAAAAATTTGAATAGTAGTACGCGTCATTATTTGTTAATTCTGGATAGGTGGGAAAGCTAGCTATCAATAAGTGTGATTATTTTTCCCATTCTTCCAGTATCAATACCACAAAGTGTATTAATACCCTAGCTCCAAGACAATATATTTAGTAGTTATATTAAATATATTGAGAATTTATAGTTAATTGTTAACATGATATCAAATTGATAATGTCTTCAAACTGAGTTGATTACTAGTCAACGATAGTTGAAGATAAAATAAGTCCGCCTAAGCGGACTTGTATGAAGGTATATTTCGAGCATTTTCATGATGGCGATCGCTTTGATAAATTTCTCTATCTCATACCGTTTGCCCAAATCTTACTGATCATATAGACAGATTGGTATCATGAGGAGATTTCCGCACATCGCTAAAGATTTCAGCTACTTGATTTTTTGCTTAATAAACGTCACTACTTGAGTTAACTGTTTCTTCAAGCTCTCAATCTCAGCCTGCATTTTCTCAATTTTCTCATTCAATGCCTGAATTTCCGCCGCAGAAGCAGTGTTCACTTCCGTATTAGCAACTACCGCAGTTGTACTAGCAGTTGCTACTGGACTATGTGTCACTGTAGCTGTAGGTGCAGCAACATTTCTTACAGTAGCAGCTGCTACTGCCACAGGTTCTGTACGCGGTAATTTAGCTTTAGTCATTGCTGACTTAATCGCACCAATTAACTGTTTTTGGTCAAAAGGCTTACCGAGAAATTCAAAATACTCGAAAGGTTCACTAATTTTCTCAGTTACTTCTTCCTTGCGACCAGACATAATCACTAAAGGAATCTTTCTTAAATCAGGATGAGCCTGGACTTGCTGAAAAACCTCCCACCCACTCATTTTGGGTAACAGAAAATCCAACATAATTAAGCTGAGTTTTTCTTGACGGATAAAATTTAGTCCTTCTAAACCGTCTTTTGCTTCCAATACCTCAAAATTGCCAGGAGGTAGCATTTCCCTAACTTTTACCCTGACAACGGTAGTGTCATCGATAACTAGAATTTTGTTACTTGCCACGACTGATTGCTCTAAAAGAATATTTAAGTTTCAATAACGGTCACTGCGGTTGACTGTGAGAATGCTCCCACTATACTCAACATTGTGATTAATTGGGGGATAGTATATTTCGGTATAAATCTCGTTATGGCTAGTGTTTTAATAAACTTACGGATGCGGAGAGTAGATTTTGTGTCATGGTAAAATTTAAAGCCTATATAAATTTTGAGTTCTCAGCCTTAGTTAATCAGCTATTTCCAGTAATCTTGGAAAAGAATTAAATTTTCTAATACCTAGTGACCAGTTTTGAATCGACTATGACACCAAATCGAGATAGGTAGTATTGTTGCGATATTCTGGAACAGTCTAAGAATCTAGGCTTTTCATCCAAAATCCAAAATCCAAAATTGGTATGACTTCTTCTCAACCAGCCGAAATCAAAGCGGAAATTATGGCTATGCCCAGTTGGTTACGCCGTTCTATCGGCAAAGCCAGCGAAATTTCCACAGTACAACGCATAATTAAACAACGCCAAATTCATACAATCTGCGAAGAAGGTCGTTGTCCTAATCGGGGTGAATGCTACGCCCAAAAAACCGCCACCTTTTTATTGATGGGGCCAACCTGCACTCGTGCTTGTGCTTTTTGTCAAGTTGATAAGGGTCATGCACCCATGCCGCTTGACCCAGAAGAAGCTCAAAAGGTAGCGGAAGCTGTACAGCTTTTAGGATTACGTTATGTGGTGTTAACTTCCGTAGCTCGTGATGATTTGCCAGATCAAGGAGCTAGCCACTTTGTCAAGACAATGACGACTATTCGTCAACTTAACCCAGACACACAAATTGAAGTTTTGACACCGGATTTCTGGGGCGGTGTGGGTGCAAGTGAAACTACGCAAAGTCAACGTCTGGCAATGATTGTACAAGCCCAGCCGGCTTGCTTTAACCATAATATAGAAACGGTACGACGCTTAACAGGGCCAGTGCGTCGGGGTGCTAAATACGATCGCTCTTTGCGGGTACTAGCTATAGTCAAAGAACTCGATGCCACCATTCCCACCAAATCAGGATTAATGCTGGGACATGGCGAAACAGTAGAGGAAGTGATCACAACCATGAAAGACTTAAGGGCAGTAGGATGCGATCGCATCACCATCGGTCAATATATGCGCCCTTCTCTAGATCATCTCCCAGTGCAAAAATACTGGACACCCGAAGAATTTGACCACCTTGGCAAAATCGCCTGGGAAATGGGATTTACTCATGTCCGTTCCGCGCCTCTGGTTCGTAGTTCCTATCATGCGGAAGAGTAGGGACTGGGGAGAGAAGGCAGGGGGCAGGGGGCAGGGAGAAACGGAGAAATTTTTTCCCCCTTGCCCCCTGCACCCTGCACCAATTCCTCTTTTATTTACCAACTAACATCGGTTCTAGAATCGATGTATTGAGAATTTGGGTGTATAGTTGGCTTAATTTATCTGCTACGCCACCCCAACTGAACTTAGAGGCAATATGTTTTCTCGCAGCCTCACCTAATTCATCTCGCCACGCTGAATTGAGAAGAATTCTGTCAATGGCAACAGAAAACGCATCAGCGTCTTTGGGTGGAACTAATAAACCAGTTTTTTCGGTGACGACTGTAAACTGCAAACCACCCACATCACTAGCTACTACTGGTGTACCACAGGACATTGCTTCAATTGCTACTAGTCCGAAGGGTTCGTAATGGCTGGGAACTACACACACATCCGCCGCCGCGTAGTAAGTCGGCAAAATCTCTTGTCCCAGACGACCAGGAAAAATTGTCAATTCGCTCATGCCCAATTCTTGTACAATCCCTGCAATGCGATCGCGTTCTCTACCATCGCTAGCCCCAGGAGTGCTACCACCACCAATAATGAGTTTGAGTTTACCAGAATTACGTAATTGCGACTGATTCACCGCACGTACTAAAGTTTCTATGCCTTTGCGCGGATCAAAACGTCCTACATACAATATGACTTTGGCATCAGATGCAATCCCTAATTCGGCTCTCGCTGTTTCTCTATCTATTGAGCCAAATTGTTGGATATCTGTACCACAAGGAATCACATCAATATAACCTTTTGTGGAAACTAGCGATCGCATATGTTGCTGTTCTTGCGGACTAGTCGCAACAATTCTGTCTGCTGTTTCTAAAACCTGTTTTTCTACAGCTAACCGTTTCGTGGCAATCAAAGGAATTGTATCTACACTTTTGTATTTAACTGCACCTAAAGAGTGATATGTATGAACTTGTTTGCTACCTTGAAGAGCCTTCAATTGCATTCCTACCCAACTAGAAAGCCAATAGTTTGTATGTACAACTGGATATTTAATAATGTGGTTCTCTCGTTGGAATTGCAGTAACTGCTGCACAAATTCTGTTAAATGTTTGAAGCCCTGATCTCTAGGGACAAATTCTACTGGCCCAGCTGTTAAGCGAATTGTTCGACAAGATGGACTATGCTGCACAATTGTCTCTTGCTCAGGACTAACTCTGCGGCTAAACATATCAACTTGCCAGCCCAAATCCGCTAAGGCTTTACCTACTTCACGCACGTACACATTTTGTCCCCCAGCTTCCTCTTTACCAATTTCAATAGCTGGATCTCCGTGGACGGAAATCAAAGCTATACGTTTTTCAGTGTTAGCGTTCATACGTTTGTGTGTTGCTGATGTGAATAAAGTTGTGAGCAGTTCCCAGATTACTTACAGTGCAATTACTTGGATTATGTAGGAACTTTGGAGTAACCTTTATTTTAATTTAATATGTCAAATATTTTTATCTATCTATTGCTAGGATGATACTTTCTTTCTTGGTATTTATATTTGATTTGTTTATACACAAGTAGACATAATCAAACCTAATCCTTGTGATAGATGAAGTTCTATTTAACTAAAGATTAAAACGCAGATATACTCTTATTCCCAATAGCAATTAATCCGTTTCCTTACTGGAAAATACTGCTTCTATCTCCATAGATATACTATTATTAGTAATAAAAAGTATGATTAAACTACCGTATTTGTACTTGATTATTTCGTCCCAATCTTCATGGATTCATGAAATAAGAGTTCATATGGACTAAATCTTCAGTGTTAATACGTAGTAAAGATTTACGAGTTAAATCAGTCTGTTTTTTCTAAAAAAAACGCCAAATATTACTAATAAATAACCATATTTTTTGTAGCTTAAAATACAAAATTATCTAAAAATCTAGTAGTCTGCCAAACAAATTATGATAGGTTATAATCCCCGACTTCTTTAAAAAGTCGAGGATCTGAACCCCACAATCTGTGAAAATCAATCCAGTAGAATACTAATATTTAGGGAATACAAAAAATTAATTAACCACAATTAGAGGTTGCTGAAAAGTTCTGTGGCGGGTGTAGGAAACAGGGAACAATCTCACCCCTATGTTTCCCTTCGGGTGACGCTCCTGCGTCGCGAACGCGGCAAGATCGTCGTTCGCATCCTTACGGGTACTCCTACGGAGAAGCAAGCTACGTGTAGCGTCTCGTTGGCGCAGCCTCTTGTAGAGAAGATAAGGCTGACGGCAACATGAGGGAAACCCCCTTGTCTGCGACACACTCCGCGTTCACGTTCGCGGAACATCTCTGGGAGAAGACTGCACCGACTAACCTTTTCCCTATTCGCTGTTGAGGGACTTCCAGATAAAAAATATCTAAGCTGTAGGGTGCGTCAGTGTGAGAAAACCTAACTATACCAAGAGGTTATTCATACTGACGCACCCTACTAAGCTGTTTATTTGGGATAATTTATTTTTTGGTGTTCCCTAAAAATTAAAACCCCTTTAGCCCTAATTCAACACCTAATCAGACTAAAGAGGTTATTCATCTATAAGAAAATCTGACTACTCCTGTTGAAGACAGAAGTTTCGAGCATTTTACCGCAATGAAATCAGATTCCAGTCGAGGAGTTTTTCTTGCCCTCACTCTGGTGATAATGACTCTGGAAGATTCAAAAAAAATTGATGAGTTAACTGAAACTAAGTACGATCGCAACTTTTATCGAAATTAGCGGTACATTTCGCAATAAAAGAGCGATCGCACCCAAAATCGTAGCTATCATTAACCCTCAGTTGAGCCATGACGGAAACTTAAACAATTAAAAATTAAAAATCAAAAAACTCTGACTTTTAATTTTTAATCTTTCACTTCTTGCACCTAGTTGGTAGTCTGAGCAGCTAGCATTTGCTTGAGCTTTTCTAGCTCCGAAGCCCAACGCGGATCGGGACGAATTGCGTCTGAGTCAGAGGTGCTTGTGCTGGTTTCGCGTCCACCACCACCACGACGAGACTTCTTAGAACCTTTCTCACGTCGAGAACCTTCTTTGTTGGTTTTCGGGCTAGGATTACCGCTAGCAGCAGGTGTTGGAGCTGCTTGTTCGTCTCCTTCCTCACCTTTAGTACGAGGTAATGCTTTTTCTAGCTTGATGGGTGTTTCTTTGAACAACTGACCATTATATTTTTCGATGATTTGATCAGCTTGCTCATCGTTGTTGACTGTCAGAAAACCAAAACCACGGCATTTGCCAGTTTTGCGGTCTTTGATTAACTTAGTAGTCACCGCATCACCTTCGGCGGCGAACACCGCTTGCAGTTCTTGACGATCTATTTCTTCTTTTGGCAAATTGCCTATATATAGGCGAACGGACATGAACTATACCTCCAGAGTTGAATGAACATGGCAAGGCAAGAAAACAACTGCTTGGTGTTGGCTGTTAAATGCTATTGACCAAGTCTGCCATAAACCAATTTTTTTACTCCAAACTGTCAATCTTTACAATACAGTTTTTTGTTGGGATCAAACTTAACTGAATCCAAAAGCGCATATAACGCTATGCTAGTACCACCTTAATTCTAGAAGTTGTAAATTTGTTTTTAATTGTTTCTTGCCGTCAGCATTTTTTTCAATGCTTTCGCCCGCAGAATTAAACACCATCCCTTACATTACCACGGTATTTTCTACGTAGCTAGTTCAGCAGACACTTTTTTTGCAATTCTATTGGGGCATCGTAGCATAAAACACATATTTTCTCAAGAAGGAATATTGAAGATGGAAACAAAAACCAGCCAATGGCTGGTCAATTCGCTGCTGTGTTTAGGAGGATAAACATGAATAGATAGGCGTGTACAGGCAATGGCAGTTACCAAGCTGAGACGCTGTGTAATTTCAGTTACCAATATATTTGTAAACAAATGTAACATTGATCGACGATTTTTGCAATATTTATTTACATCTGAATGTTGGACATTGGGAATAGTTATGGCATTCAAACTTAACTACCCAGTTGCAATCAGCGCAAAGTTTCAAAAATCAATCTCTTTTACCTTTCTTTTTACTTTTGCCTTTTGCCTTTTACCTTTGGGACTAGCCTGTGAGAAAAATATAAGCACCCCAAGCTTGGGCTATAACGGCTATGACGGTAGACCAAATGGGATGGGGACTATTGAGAGTTTTACCGCCTTGAGTTTGCAGGGTGTGGATATCTATCCAGGGTGTTGCACCTCGACGCAACCAGCCAGTAACGGTGACTTGACGACCGATTAATTCTTGATGGTAAATTGGCTGTCCTAACCAAGAAATATGGTGTAGTTTCACTAAACCTGTGGTGGATTGTAAAACTAAGTCTTGTGCTAGAGCGTTACTAATTCCAGGACGACCTAGTAACTTACCAACAAAACGCACCTTAATGCTATCGATGGGGATGCTAGAGGGGTTGGCTAATAAGTAAGGTAACTGTTCTTCGGTATGGACGTTACTCGCTTTAATGTCTGGAAAAAAGGAATTCATCCTGATTACCAAACCAATGCTAAAGCAGATCAAAAGACAACCTGTCACAAAAGACCAATCTTCGTAAATCCACTTCAGGTTGATAATTCTAACAGCAAAGGCGGTTTGCCAAGCTAACCAAATGAAACCTGCAAACACGAAGCCGAGAGGAATGCCCAAAAATGGGGCAATTTGCAGTAGGAAAGATTGACGGGTAACTGTCAGTGCTTGCTGGCTGAGGGACTGTTGACTAGCCAGATGTAGTTCTGGGTCAATGTGCCAATGGCGTGCTATTTTACACAGGCGTTCAATGCGATCGCCAATCAGTGGATGTGTATTGTTCCATATCAACCAACGGCGATAGGGGTTGATACTATCCCACATCAACATTGACTCAAAATTGAGATGACCAGCAATGCTGCCAAGGGTAACACTTTGTTGATAACTAACTGGCAGTAATAGATTCAAGCTTTCTAATTGCCAACTGGTAAATTCTGACTTTTGGATATCAGCAGCAATGCCAATGGTAATTTTGAGTAAGGCACGAATTAAGCCATTGGGATTACCTGTGATTTCGGCGGCAAGGCGATCGCTATAATAAGGACGCAACCGCGAATATAACAAAGCCGTGCCAGTCAGCACACACCATAACCCATAGGTGAGACTAGAGACAATGGTAAACGGCCAATGCCATATGCCCTTAGCCGTCGTGTTGCCCCAATCTGAGACTTGCTGATAGAGTCGATAAATTGGTAGCGTCACCAGCAAGATTAAAGACATGAGGACAAAATCTTTGTAAGTGATTTGTCCTAACTGTGCCGCATAGATGGTAGCAATCTCATCATCTGCCAGTTGATCTAACAGACCTTGACTGACGACAATTCGGGCATTTCTGGGTAAATTGCCATAGGTGAAAGCTATAGGTGCAGCCGTGGGTAAAATTCGCAATTGGGGCGATGGCCAGTGACGTTGTTGGCAGTAGCGATGCAATACACGGGATGTTTCCCGACTATGATTGTTTAAAACATCTTTAGACAACTCACGTTGACCGTAAAAGTTTGCTAATAGCCAATCCAATAACCAAGGTGAGATGGCGATCGCAATGAACAAAATAGCAAATAACGCTGGGGTAGGATCACGATAGAGAAACTGCACAGGCTCTAAATACGGCAGTTTTACTAAAGCCAAGTTAATCGAGTCGATTGTGAAATTGAGCAGTTCTCGCAGCACCCAAAACAGTGCCATAAACGTGCCTGCTGCCAATAATCGCAAGGGGATTAAACCTGTTTTTTGTAAAGGCTGCCAAACCTTCGCGCGTTTTGCCTGTCGCCAATAAACACCAAATTCCTGAGTTTTGTTGTAACTGGCTTGATTAATCAAGGGATTGCCAGCTAAACTCTGTCCCTGATAGACATTTTGTAACCCTACAGAGGGCAAAGTTGAAGCGTAGTTAGGTTGAGATTGAGCTTGTGTTTGTTGTGATGCCTGTTTAACTTGAGTATTATCTGTTTTTTTACGCTTCTTTTTGGTCAAATGTACAAGGGCGGTTTTTGCCCATTCTTGTACCTTGGGGTTTTGACTATCAGTGAGAGTTTGACACAGGGCGATCGCCTTACGAACTTCGCCACTGCGCGCATAAGCCATGACTAAACCTACCCTGGCCTGTAAACCAGCAGTCTCATTGCCCTGATGACTAGCTAAAGGTTCCAGGTGAGCGATCGCTTCTCGATAATTTCCTTGTTTGAGGGCAACTAAACCAGCCTCCAAAGACGATTTAGCGTGTGAAGGCATAGAAATCTTGACACTCCATCTGTGTGATTTGATCCACGGTTATATAACAGGGAACAGGGAACAGGGAACAGGAAACAGTGAAGAAAGCCATTGTAAATCTAAAGTTTTCTGATCACTGTATGTTCTCATCCAACTGATAACTGCTATGACCAAGCGCGAATCATCAGATGCCGTGTACATCAAGGCCAGTGGTTTCTAGGAGGAGGCAGGGGGGCAGGGGGCAGGGGGCAGGGGGCAGAATAACTCCGCACTCACTACTCAGCACTCAGCACCGGCTAAACGCCGCGCTACCGCTAACAGCACGGGCTAAACGCCCCGCTTCCGCTAACAGCACTCAGCACTAACTCACTCTTCAACTGCCTTTTGACTAGAAAACACTGGGGCGATCGCGCTGAGTTTTAACTCTGGATGATCTCCCTGTAATTGTTGACAGTTCCATTCGTTGCGGAACAGTAAAACTGGGCGACCCATATTGTCTTTGACTGTGGTGGTGTTAAAAATACGTCCCACCTTGTCCAAAGCTTCCCAGCCACCTTCTACCCAACGAGCAACGCTGTAGGGTAATAGTTCTAGCAGGGTCTCTACACCATACTCGTTTTGTAAGCGAAACTGCACCACTTCAAACTGTAACTGCCCCACGGCTGCCATAATGGGGTCGCGTTTGGCTTCATCAACGGAATACATAATTTGCACTGCACCCTCTTCCCGCAATTCGGAGATGCCTTTTTGGAATTGCTTAAACTTGGAGGGGTTGGGATTGCGAAGAGTCGCAAATAGTTCTGGTGAAAAATACGGAATCCCTTCATATTCCAGCTTCTGCCCCGTGTAAATTGTATCGCCGATCGCAAAAACACCTGGATTATTTAAACCGATGACATCACCTGGATACGCTACATCAATAGATTCTCTCTCTTGAGCAAACAGTTTTTGGGGTCTAGATAACCGCACAACTTTGCCAGTTCGAGCATGATTCACTGTCATATCTTTTTCAAACTTACCAGTGCAGACCCGGATAAAAGCGACGCGATCGCGATGTTTAGGGTCCATATTGGCTTGCAATTTGAAAACGAAACCGGAAAACTCTGGATAAGTGGGGGGTACTTCACCGACGCTACTGACATGGACACCTGGTTTTAAGGCATTGTCGAGGAAGGATTTCAAAAATAACTCTACCCCAAAGTTAGTCATGGCACTACCAAAGAAAACTGGAGTCATTTTGCCTTGATGTACCAAATCTAAATCTAATTCTGGGCCGACTCCTTCTAATAGTTCTAGATCATTTTTGAGTTGGTGATACAAGTCTTGTTCCAGTAATTCTTCAATGCGCGGATCACCCAAGTTGACAACTGTATCACGGGCTTCCTTACTACCGTGGGAAGTGCGTTCAAACAAGTGAATTTGCTGCTGTTTGCGATCAAACACACCTTTAAAGCGATCGCCCATACCTATCGGCCAATTCACCGCATAGGTTTGCAAACCCAACTCTTGCTCAATTTCGTCTAATAATTCCAGTGGTTCTCTACCAGGACGATCTAATTTATTTACAAAGGTAAAGATTGGTAAACCACGTAATTTACAAACTTCAAATAATTTGCGAGTCTGAGGTTCTAGACCCTTAGCCGCATCAATCAGCATCACTGCATTATCAGCCGCCGCCAGAGTCCGATAGGTATCTTCACTAAAATCTTGGTGTCCAGGAGTATCCAGTAAATTAATTTGACAATTTTGATATTCAAACTGTAATACTGTAGATGTGATAGAAATACCCCGTTGCTGTTCCATCGCCATCCAGTCAGAAGTCGCCTTACGCTGCGCCCGGCGCGCCTTCACTGCACCAGCCTCATGAATTGCCCCCCCGTAGAGCAACAACTTTTCCGTCAGCGTAGTTTTCCCAGCATCAGGGTGAGAGATAATCGCAAAATTGCGCCGCATCTCAACTGCTTGACCCAATTCTGCCTGAAGTTCAGTTGACATAAAATTATATTTACTTCCTTGTTACGTAACTTAATGCTTTTCTACTTTAGCGAGTCTCTTCATCTTAAAACAACGCACCTCACCAAAAGTAACTCAAAATTAAAAAGCATCAATTAAACCACACCCAAAAAACTCCGCGTACCTCCGCGTTAAAACTCCAACTTACTCACCCATCATAAACTTTTAATAAAAATTATCATAAAACCTTCCAAAAAATTGAGAATTTAGAAGTAGATAATTGAAAGTTAGTTCAGATCTCAATGACAATTTCCAATATTTGTCTAACATCATGCTAAAAACAGACCGCCAAATATTTTAGATTTTGAGATAACCAATCCAAAATTCAAAATCTAAAATTCTTCCGTCTCCTGCCTCTTGTAAAATACAAAATTGCCCCACAGCTTGAGCAGGAGTAGGGCAAAGGACAGTTAAGCACTGTCTGTAGTCTGGCTGACAATAGCGGAATTTCGTCCGGCTTTTGTGACGCTTTGTTTTGTGTCCATCACATTCGTATTTTTTCACAGAAATTTATGTTTCCCACCCATCGCCCCCGCCGTCTGCGTACCCATCCCCAATTGCGCCGGATGGTACGAGAAACCATAGTAACGACAAATGATTTAATCTATCCCTTGTTTGCTGTACCAGGTGAGGGCATTGCCAATGAAGTCAAATCCATGCCTGGAGTGTACCAACTTTCGATAGATAAAATTGTCGAAGAAGCCAAAGAAGTTTACGACTTAGGCATTCCCGCCATCATTTTATTTGGTATTCCAGCCGACAAAGACACCGATGCTACCGGTGCTTGGCATGATTGCGGTATTGTGCAGAAAGCAGCCACAGCAGTAAAATCAGCCGTACCAGATTTGATTGTGATTGCTGATACTTGTTTATGTGAATACACCAGTCATGGACACTGCGGTTATTTGCAAGTGGGTGATTTGACAGGACGAGTTCTCAACGACCCCACCCTAGAACTATTGAAAAAAACCGCAGTTTCCCAAGCTCAAGCCGGTGCTGACATTATCGCGCCTTCGGGAATGATGGATGGCTTTGTACAAGCAATTCGCTCTGCTTTAGATGAAGCAGGATTCCAAGACACACCTATTTTGTCTTATGCTGCTAAGTATGCTTCGGCTTACTATGGCCCATTTAGAGATGCAGCCGAATCTACACCCCAATTTGGCGACAGAAGAACCTATCAAATGGACCCTGGTAACGCACGGGAAGCGATTAAAGAAATTGAGCTAGACATTGCTGAAGGTGCAGATATGCTCATGGTCAAGCCAGCTTTAGCATACATGGATATCATTTGGCGTGTGAAGGAAGCAAGCAATTTACCTGTGGCTGCTTACAACGTTTCTGGTGAATACTCAATGGTCAAAGCTGCGGCCTTAAATGGTTGGATAGATGAACAGCGCGTAGTTATGGAAACCTTAACCAGTTTCAAACGTGCTGGTGCAGACTTGATACTCACCTATCATGCCAAAGATGCGGCTAGATGGTTGCGATCATCTGTGTAATGTTGAGAAATCAAGAAATGAGTGTTTTTTTAGGCGTAGCAATGCTACGTCTTTTAATTTGAAAGTTTGTAGTGAGAAATTTAGTTCTCAGGAAAAGGACTAAAGTCCTTACTACGAACTCAATTGTGGTATTTTTAAATGACTTAATATCACAAATTACTAATTTTTACATACGTAATTTTTAGCTACTTCGCTGTTATTTAATTAGGCGACAGTCGATAAACTTCTTGTTAATTATTTTAAATTCTATGAATGTGCAATTTCGTCAAGTTACTTTTGAAGATAAATTGAGTGGAATTATTGGCTTAGTGATTGGGCTAATGTTTATTGGGGCTGGTTTTTGGTCAAACCAACAAATTGCTTATGAGCGTGCCACACTAACAGAAACACAAGGTAGGGTAGTAGATACGGTTCACCGTCGTGAACGCGATCGCAATGATCAACAAAAAGACACCTACGCGCCAGTAATCGAGTTTCTCGTCAAGGGTGATCCTGTCCGCTTTACAGGTGACTATGATTCCTCCCGCGCCAGCGAAGGCAAAATAGTAGCTGTGCGTTATGACCCCAAGCAACCAGCAACTACAGCGAAAGAAGTCGAACCCCTGGAATCATTCGTATCTTGGCTAGCGATTGGAATGGGTGGACTCAGCGTAGTTTCTGGTCTACGTCAGTTGTCACCTGTGCAGCTGTCTTTGGGTGAGTAATTTGATTCAGACTTCACATAGCATATTTTTCTATTCAACATTAGAAAGCTGATTTGCTCTATTTTATGGCTCAAATCAGCTATTTTTGCTTTATTAATGCGGACACAGGAAATTTAGTATGAGATGTTACAGAAATTAGTGGCTGATTTTGTCAAAGAGTGTAGCGATCGCCTATAAAATAAACATAGATAATAAATTTAGTCTTTTGAATTTCATAATTGACAAAAATGTCAATTGATTTAACAAAAAAGTTTAAATTTTGTAATGGGAGCATGAACTATGGATATGCAAGTCCTGAGAGAGCGTGCTGGTGTCAGTCGCGCCGAAGTGGCCTTCAGGCTTGCAATCAGTGAAACCAGCGTTCGTAACTGGGAAGCTGGGCGGACTGAGCCAACCATGACCCCAAAAAAATATTTGGAAGCTTTGCGGATATTTAAATGTACCCCTGAAGAATTAGCGATCGCCAGTGAAAAGTCAATTAATCAACGACACAAGCGTAAACCAGGAAGGCCCAGACGCTTTCCAGAAAATCAGGTAACACAGGTGACTGATTCGCCGGTTTGCAACTGATAGCCTGCTAATTCAAAGTCTCATATTTAGAGATGGCTTTAGCTAACTGTCTGAGTAGTTAATTGCTGTATAACCACTGTTTAATGCAGTTTCAGGTGTAAATCTGCCACAAGCTAAGAGATAATTTCAGGGTAATTTTGAGCCTTGCTAACTTTCTCACTAGTGCGATCGCTCACGGTATTAGTCGCGGTAGCGCGATAAGATTCTAAAACAATAGTTGTAAAAAAGGTCTAAATGGCAGAAACACTATTCTTCAACGCTTTGCGGGAAGCCATTGATGAAGAAATGGCGCGTGATTCCAGTGTCTTCGTTTTAGGTGAAGACGTAGGACACTATGGAGGTTCTTACAAAGTCACTAAAGACTTATACAAAAAGTACGGCGACTTGAGAGTTTTAGATACACCCATCGCAGAAAACAGCTTCACTGGGATAGCAGTCGGCGCAGCCATGACAGGATTGCGACCCATCATTGAAGGTATGAACATGGGTTTTCTGCTCCTCGCCTTCAACCAAATCTCCAACAACGCTGGGATGTTGCGTTACACTTCCGGTGGTAACTTTAAAATCCCAATGGTAATTCGCGGCCCTGGTGGTGTTGGTAGACAACTAGGTGCAGAACACTCCCAACGTCTAGAAGCTTACTTCCAAGCCGTCCCAGGATTAAAAATTGTCGCCTGTTCTACCCCATACAACGCCAAAGGACTACTAAAAGCTGCCATTCGCGATGATAACCCCGTGTTGTTCTTTGAACACGTTTTACTTTACAACTTAAAAGAAAATCTCCCAGAGGAAGAATACGTACTTCCCTTAGATAAAGCTGAAGTTGTCCGCAAAGGTAAAGATGTCACAATCTTGACTTACTCACGGATGCGTCATCATGTGATGCAAGCTGTAAAACCTTTAGAAAAACAAGGTTACGACCCAGAAGTAATTGATTTAATATCTCTCAAACCACTAGATTTTGATACTATCGGCGCATCAGTGCGGAAAACCCATCGCGTCATTGTTGTAGAAGAATGTATGCGAACCGGCGGTATTGGTGCAGAATTAGTGGCATCCATTAATGATCGCCTATTTGACGAACTAGATGCCCCAGTATTAAGACTATCATCCCAAGATATTCCCACACCTTACAACGGCACACTAGAACGCCTGACCATCGTCCAGCCAGAGCAAATTGTCGAAGCCGTGCAGAAAATGGTCGCGATGCGCGTTTAGGGATTGGGGACTGGGTATTGGTGACTGGGGAGAAGGTAGACAAGGTAGACAAGGTAGTTTTTACCCAATGCCCCATGCCCCATGCCCCATTCCCAATGCCCTATTCCCCATACCCACCTACTCATAACTGATGCAAAGAGCGTTATTATAGCGTTTGTCAGTTGCGAGTTACGGTATGGAGAGACAGCGATCGCTTTTAGCGTTAATCTTAATTTTAGTCATAGCCGCCTTGGCCTTTAGCTGGAGATTTCCCGCACCCTTGGGCTTAGATTTACGCGGTGGTTCACAACTTACCATCGAAGTGAAACCTACAGCCGAAATTCCTCAAATCACCGAACGGGAATTAGATGGGGTGAAAAAGGTTGTGGAAGGGCGGATTAATAGCCTGGGTGTTTCTGAACCCATTATTCAAACCGTGGGTACAAATAAAGTCCTGGTACAGTTACCAGGGGTGAACGACCCAGAACAAGCAGAACGAGTTCTAGGCGGTACAGCACAACTAGAATTTCGTCTGCAAAAACCCAGTACAGAAACTCAATTATTGGCATTTCAAGCATCACGGGCCCAATTGAAAGCCAAGCAAGAAGAATTAAGAAAAAGTCAAGACCAAGCGGCAATTAATAAAAATTTAGAAGATTTAAAGAACAATAATCAAGCGATCGCTGATTTATTTGAAAGCACCAAACCCCCGCTTGATGGTAAATATCTTACAGATGCCTACGGCGAACCCACCCGACAAGGTAACAACTGGAATGTAGCCATTCGCTTTAACCAAAAAGGTGGCGAACTTTTTGCCGAACTCACCAAAAATCTTGCAGGTACAGGACGTAGTATCGGGATTTTTCTCGATAATGAACTAATCAGCGCGCCTGTTGTTGGGGTAGAATTTGCCAGTGCTGGGATTACTGGTGGCTCTGCGATCATTACGGGTAGATTTACTGCCCAACAAGCTAATGATTTAGGCGTGCAACTGCGTGGCGGTGCTTTACCTGTACCCGTAGAAATTGCGGAAATTCGGACAGTTGGCGCAACCCTGGGACAAGATAGCATCAAAACCAGCATCTATGCTGGGATTGGCGGTCTGATTTTAGTCTTAATCTTTATGGTGGTGTACTATAGACTACCAGGATTAATTGCGGATATTGCCCTCATTGTCTACGCCATCTTGACTTGGGCTAGCTTTTGTCTATTAAATGTCACCCTCACCTTACCAGGAATTGCAGGTTTTATTCTCAGCATCGGTATGGCAGTAGACGCAAACGTGCTGATTTTTGAACGCACAAGGGAAGAGTTAAGAGCCGGGAAATCACTGTATCGATCTGTTGAGTCTGGCTTTTATCGGGCTTTCTCCAGCATTTTAGATGGCAACATCACCACAGTTATTGCTTGTGCTGCTTTATTTTATCTGGGGGCGGGCTTAGTCAAAGGCTTTGCTTTAACTTTGGCTCTAGGTGTGGCTGTGAGTATGTTTAGTGCTATTACTTGTAGTCGCAGTTTAATGTTCGTCGCAATTTCTATTCCTGCACTGCGAAAACCAGAACTTTTCTGTCCTAACCTGCCAAATTCAGGAGCATCAAACCAGGCAGAGGTGGCTAAATGAAACTCAGTATTAACAAATCGCGATCGCTTTGGTGGGCAATCTCTTGTGCCATCATCTTAGCTGGTATCATCTCAATGGTGATTTCTTGGCAAAATCCCAATATCCGCGCCCCTTTACGTCCCAGCTTAGATTTTGTCGGTGGTACCAGACTACAATTCGAGCGAGATTGTAATAAACCAGGAAATTGCGACAAACCCATAGATATTAATGTTGTGCGGGAAGTCGCCAAAGCACAAGGACTTGGTGATAGTAGTATTCAAATCGTCGCCGACAAAGATACACGTAAAGAAAACGGCATCCTCATCCGTACCAAAAATTTAGATCGAGAACAACGTATCAAACTACAAACCGCCTTAAGCGAAAAAGTAGGTGCTTTTGACGAGCAGAAAAATCAGATTGATACTGTAGGGCCGACCTTGGGGCGAGAGTTGTTTAACTCCGGCATCATCGCCTTAGTAGTCTCTTTTATTGGCATTATTGTTTACTTAACATTTCGGTTTCAATTAGACTACGCCATATTTGCGATCGTGGCTTTACTTCACGATGTACTAGTCACAATGGGAATGTTTTCGATTTTCGGTCTAGCATTTGGCACAGAAGTAGACAGTTTATTTATTGTGTCTCTCTTGACAATTACAGGTTTCTCTGTAAACGATACAGTAGTTATTTACGATCGCATCCGAGAAACATTAAAAACCAACTCTAACCAAAAGATTACTGAGATTGTTGATGATGCCGTCAACCAAACTTTAGGCAGATCCATCAATACCACTTTCACAACTATGCTCCCATTGTTCGCCATCTTCTTATTTGGTGGCGAAACCCTGAAAAACTTTGCTCTAGCACTCATTATCGGCTTCACCGCCGGAGCTTACTCCAGTATTTTCATCGCCAGTACCTTACTAACACTATGGCGAGAACGCACAGGTAAATATACAGTAGGAGAAGCTACTGGAGTCACTGATACATCTGTAGAGTAAGTAGTCAATTAGGGAACAGGGAACAGAATCTTAAATTGATTAATCCCTAATCTCCAATTTCCAGCCCCAGAAAAAGTAAAAAGGCAAAAGAATCTTTTCCTTTCTTTTTACTTTTGCCTTTTACCTTTTACCTTTTGCCTTTTGCCTTTTGCCCTTTGCCCTTTGCCTTTTGCCTTTATCCCCAATCCCCATGACTAAACCAGAAGAACCAGAAATTTCTGGTAATGAACAATCTCTAGCGCAACAAGTCCAAAGACTACACCAGTTGACTGTGTATGGTAGATGGATATTCGTCGGCTGTTTATGGCTGACAATTGCTCCCTTGTGTTTGTGGAATCTCCGTTCCGAAATCGTCTTGTGGAAACAATACTTTACTTGGGTAGCACTGCGCTATGGAGTTGTTTACCATCCATTCTCTGCTATAGGTTTAGGATTTTGTATTGGGATGACAACTTCTGTTTTAGTTTGGCAAAGCCGAAATATCTTGTTGGGATTACCACAACAAGAAAAGCATCGTCTAGAAAAACAAGTATTTCAAATTCGCCAACAAGGCCCCACTCATCCCCTATGGAAATGGGTATGTCAAGAGTCGATAGTCAATAGTCAATAGTCAATAGTCATTAGTCATTAGTTTTTCTTCCCCCTGCCCCCTGCCTAATTCCCAGGACACGAATACCAGAATTCGGTGATTTCTTGCACAATATGATTGAAAGACAGTGAAAAGACTGCCACATCGGAGTGCCTACATGATGAATCACCCACAAATTCAGTTTCGTGAGCATCACCATGCTGAAATAGACCTTGATCAACTCCAAAATTTATTTGAGATTGCAGCTTTTTGGGCGAAAGGACGTACTATTAAAGATTTGAGTATAGCTATTGCTAATAGCAAACCAGTAATTTCTGTTTGGGATGACACAAAACTGATTGGTTTTGCTAGAGCTACTTCCGATGGAATTTATAGAGCGACAATCTGGGATGTGGTTATTCACCCAGATTATCAAGGGACTGGGTTAGGTAGTAAATTAGTGGAAACTGTATTGAGTCATCCACAAATGCAAGTTGAGCGTGTTTATTTGATGACTACTTATCAACAGAAGTTCTATGAAAAAATTGGTTTTCAGACTAATAACACTACCACTATGGTTTTGTATAATCAAGCCAATCTGAGCAACATGACTACTGCGGAAGTTCAACTTTCAGAATCTCTAGGGGCATAGATATTTGTATCCTTGCTAACTGCTCTGTCTCCCCAGCCACGGGATCTGCTAATATTTCCAAATTACCCCCCATCGTTGTCAGTAACTTTTGATTGAGCAATAGTTTCATCCCAGGGGAAAGAGCAGTTTTTTCTGGTTCTACATCACTGGTTTCAGATGTGAGTAAATCTATGGACTCATAGCTCAACAAAGCGTGTTGCGGTAAATCTAACCAAATTTGTACATAGTCATCACTAAGACCACAAGAAAGACAAATATTACCTTCTTTCATTTGAGAAATAGCTGTATCTACGAAGCTTAGTAATATCTGTCTCAACCATCTTTGGTCAGCTAAAGCGCAAATCTCTGGCTCTGGGGGTATGACTCGCAATTTAAAATTGCGGTCTACTGCCAACATATAAGTTAAGTTATAGACTTCTTGTAAAATCTCAGCTACAGGACGGGGTTGAATATCTAATTTATTCGTACCATGTTCTGTTCTGACAACATTGAGAATTTCATCCATAAGATGCAGCAATTTTAAAGCCCGTTCATGAGCTTGAGCAATAAATTCGCGTTCTTCTGCTGGATCTTCACATAAATCCGACAAAATCAACTGATGTAATCCAATTAGACCATTTAGAGGCGATCGCAATTCGTGGGTAGTCCGCGCTAAAAATCCCCCTTTAAACTCACTCATTTCCTTAGCCATTTCATAGGCTAATTGAGTGTTTCTGATCGTTTCTTGGAGTAATATTTCTTCTTGTTGATTTGTGGGTGTCATAGGTGATTCTCTTGCAATCGGTTTGACAGCGCGTTTTGTCAATAACCGGCTAGAACCTAACCCGATAAATAATCCTACTCCGAGATATACCCAGTTACTCCAATTCATATTTTGACAGATATTAACTTTTTCTTTGATCACAACCAGGAAACAACTGTTTCCCACTTCAACCCATTTAAACGCTAAATGCTTAAATTAATAGCACCTTGACGTAAAATTTTCCAGTTGTTCCCTGTCCATTTAGCAACAGTAGAAGGCTGACGCAGTATAGTATTTTCACTGAAAAATTCTTCAGGCGTAAACTCTAATGTCAGTACATCAGGAAATTGATCATCAATTTCTGCCATAGTTTGTAGAGCTGGCTGACCTGATAAGTTGGCACTTGTGGTAGCTAAAGGGCCTGTGCGTGACAAAATAGCTTGAGCGATCGCACTGTTCGGAACTCGAATCCCAATAGTTGTAGGATCATGGGGATTCATCGCTTGGGGGATGCGATCGCTAGCCGGTAATACCAGTGTCAATGCACCAGGCCAATACTGATTCACCACTTGCTGCCAAATCTGATATTCTTCTTGGCTACCCTGAACATAAGGCCATAAATCTTCCGCACTAGCTCCCATTAAAATTAAAGGCTTATCCTGACTGCGCTGTTTAGTCGCAAAAATCAACCCTGCTTTTTTCGGTAAAGTCGCCAGTGCAGGAACAGTATCCGTAGGAAAACTGACAACAACACCAGCACGCACACCAGCAATTAATTTTTCTAAAGCCACTTTAGTCATAAATTCCTGAGTTATGAGTTGTGTGGAACACTACTACTCATACCAACTTAAAATTCAAAATTCAAAATTCAAAATTCAAAATTAAGACTCAGCACTCAATAGTCAATAGTCATTAGTCAATAGTCATTAGTCATTAGTCATTAGTCATTAGCCATTAGTCAATGGTCATTACTCATTACTCATTACTCATTACTCATTACTCATTACTCATTACTCATTACTCATTACTCATTACTCAGCACTCACATAAGCTAAAGCAAAGCGTTCAATACCTTCTAAATCCTTGTGAATTTGAATGTTTTCATAGCTACCTTGCTGCTGTAAAAGGGTTTTTACTGCTTCAGCTTGTCCAGCCATCATTTCAATTAGCCAAATGCCACCAGGCCTTATATAACTAGGGGAAACTTCGATCAATTGGCGAATATCATCCAAACCATCAGCACCACCATCTAAGGCTAAATGTGGTTCATGGTTGACTACTTCTGGTTGCAATGTCGGTACAACATGGCTAGGAATATAGGGTGGGTTAGACACCATCCCACTAACTTGACCTTTGAGGTCTGTTAACGGTTGCCACCACGACCCATGATAAAACCGGATGCGGTCAGCTAGACCTAGAGTATCAGCATTTTCCTGAGCGATCGCTAAAGCTTCTCGACTAAAATCTACAGCGTGAATTGTCGCTTGTGGTAAAGCATCAGCCAATCCCAAAGCGATCGCGCCACTACCAGTTCCCAAATCTACCCAATTTCCTTGCTGTAGTTGTGATGCGATCGCACTGTTAGCAGTAGCAGCCACAGCTAAATCTATCAAGCATTCAGTTTCTGGTCTGGGAATTAAAACTGCATGGGAAACTTTCAGGCGAAATTTTCGCCAAGGTGTACTCCCAGCAATATACTGTACAGGCAAACGCTCCTCTAAGCGTCTTTGCCAAAGTTGGTCTAGTTCTTCTAAAGACAAAGCCATACTCATCTCAACTTTGTCTTTAAAAGACTCTAGACGCAGTGCTAACCTGTCTAAACCCGCTAACTCTTGCAGTAACCAATCTATTTCCGCGACTGGAATATGATCAGCGATCGCTGCTTTGATTGCTTTGTTGCGCCATTGCCAAAGTTGTAAACCAGAAACCACATTGTACTTACGCATTGAGCAGAATTATCAGGTGTAAACTGTTGATTTTCTTAATATGCGCCAGCGATCGCTGTTTATTAAATATTAGCCGTCAAAATGCTCAACCGACTTAATTCCCTGAATACACAGTGCGTAAGTCTTCGGGTCATTATTTTTTCTTCGGTGGTGTAGCGGCTGGACGTTGATTTGACGCAGGAGATTGGGGAGCTAAAGAACGAATAAAATTGATAGATTCCCGTGATGGATATAAGACAATTTTATTCATCATCGGATCATTACTGCTATTGAGAGCTTCCATTACACCGTAAAGGTCTACCACCTGAATCTCAGTATTAGCACCTTCTTGGGGTACAGCTTTCTTGAATTCATCTAACAAAGCTACAGCTTGCTCTTTCTCAAAAAAGAACGGAATATAACGTTCATTTCCCTGTGCCAAAGGGATTGTCAAATAGCTATTTTCTTTCTTAAATTTAGGTACAAATAAGGGGATACCGTTGAATTGATTTCCCTTTTGACCACTCTGATTTAACAAACTAACTGCCGATTCAACCTGTTGTTGCATCGGCATCAAGGTATAAATAATCGAATCTGATTTCTTTTTACCTTCTAGGACAATCTTATAGTAATCGGCTAAAGACAAAGGCCTGACTTGTAGCGTACTAGCCAATTGGGGGTTTTCTTTCTTCAGACGATTATCTAAAAACTTTTGTGCATCCTGTTTGCTCAGAAAAAATCCTACCTGTGAGAGCTTTTTCCCTTGGTTTTCTCTAGAAACAACAATAAATTCACCTTTAGCATTAGTGAGTGTAAATACAGGTACTTGTTGTAGTTTACTAACTACCTGATCTTGTGGTAGTGCTAGTGCCTGTTGACTACCTAACCCTGGCAATTCAGCAGGTATTATACTGCCCGTAAGACCCAATATTAAGCCCCAACGAACCAATGTTTTCATGACAGTTCCTCGTATCAATAGTTCAACTTAGTTATGAAGTGAGACAAATTGTGTGATTGGCATAGCACCAACTAGTCTTAGTTATATAGCAATCCCTTGGAGATGTGAAAAACTGATCGCAGTTGATTAATACTAGCAAGCATCTCTCAAAACGTTATGTCTTCAAGTTTCTGGGAACTGCGATCGTGATATTCATCACTATTGGAATGTGGTCAAGTTGTGTTTTCTTTCAAATTTACCTTGCTATGCACTAAGTAATACTGTAGATGCCTATTAGTATTTAGCTGTTGTAGCACTTATAGAGCAAAAAAACATTCTCTCTTTTCCTGGATTCAAGGCCATTCTCTGGAATTCCTCATACATGAGGGACACCATCAAATAGTTAATTGTTCCATTTAGCAGCGTTTTAGGCAATCAATCCTATATAGTTCCAATCAACCTTTATAAGTTTGTCAGCATGAATTGATTGACCTGAATAAATTCAATGGTCAACAGCTTAACATTTATCTATTCAAGTTAAATTTTCTATTTTTTAGGGAATTTCCTATGGATTGGCATTAAGTTAAAACTAAGGCTACTCAACTAGGTAGAGCATAGTAAATGATTAGAGGTTGGTAGTGAGGACTTTAGTCCTCTCTGTGAGACGCTCTGCGAACAGATAAGGACTAAAGTCCTTACTACAAACTTAATCCTAGTTTTTTCACATTACTTAACGTAATTTAGCTTTTCCGTTTTCAAGCAAAACGACTCTAGTCTTGACTTAACGTTACAGCTTGATTATCTTAAATCGGGATGACAGGATTTGAACCTGCGGCATCCTGCTCCCAAAGCAGGCGCGCTACCAAGCTGCGCTACATCCCGTAACAACTTTTTCATTATATCACTATTGTTAACAACTTACCACAACATTTAATTTTTCCATACCGATTTTTTTATCTGCCCTCCAATCAATCGACGGCTAGCCGTTGAAACCTCGACTGCGCCCGAAGAAGAAGCCGAGCCGAGTCGAAATTTCAACATTCGCCCCAGATTAGTAAAGTTAATGAGGATACCAAAACATACCTTTGATCCCCTCTGGATCTGGCATAAAACCCATAGTTCTGTAGAAATCTACAACATGAGGATCAGCAAACAGTGTGACATTGCTAATCTCTTCACTTCTGAGTTTTTTGAGGACATATTTCATCAAGGCCTTACCCAACCCTCTACCTTGAAAGTCAGGGTGAACCACCACATCCCAAATCGTGGCGTTAAAGGCGTGATCTGAGGTAGCACGAGCAAAACCAATCAGTCGTCTTTGATTGCCTCTGACTTGCCACATGGAGGCTACGAGAAAACTATGCTCAATAGCCTTTTTAACTTTTCTTAAGGGACGACGCGACCAACCGACAGCATCACACAGTTCTTCTAATTCATACAGATCAATATCTCGCTCCGTACTGAAAACAATACGTTCCGCACTCCGCGTAGCTGCGGAGGCATCACTATTGGAGTAAGAGTTGCCTGTAGCATCTACTGTATGCTCTTCAAAAGAGGTTGTTTTACTTGTTGTCGCAGATTCTGATGTACTAAACCAAGTTTTCCAAAAACCCATGCCAACGTGGTTCGGGTAGTATAACTGAATTGGTTTCCACTCTTAAAAGTGTTGATTCACGTTTTCTGAAACCTGTACTATTTTTAACCTGAATTCTCAAGTTTGTGAGAAATCATTGAGGTTTTTCATAGCCACAGGCAGATATTGCGTGTTTCACACCAATCATCTTCAACTTTAGCACTTTGTTGTAAAGGCTAGGAGAAATTCCTGAAAAGGAGAAAATACTAGGATCGATTTGTATATAAATACTTAAGGACTAGGTATTAATTACTGAAGATGAGTCAAGGGCAAGATGGGGAAGACTAAAGACAGGGAATAGGGAGTCGAGAATGGGGAATTGGGAAACCTAGATCATTAACAAGGGGTTAGACTGTAAACCTTGACCTTGTTCGTAACAGAAAAAATCCTTACACCTTGAAACTTTCACACCCAGTCCCAATTCCCCATTCCCAATTCTCTCTTTACCCCATTCCCACTTCCCAGGCGACGTAAGCAAGCGAGTTTTAACCCCAAAGATGGCTTCTGGCTTAAAATCTTCAACACTGGAACTCCTAAAACGCTTCAACCGAGCGTTTCCCCAATTTTATGAGCAATTTGTCAGCAGTGAAATTCAACTGCAAAATCTCCGGTTAGCCTATCGGCTTTATAAAACCAAACGGGCTGTCATTGAACTAAAACCAGAAGGTAGTAAAAGTGCATTACATTTTGCCTATCGCAATCAGTCATTTCTGTTAAGTGATATTTTTGGTGTGCTAGCAGCTTATGGACTAACTATCCACAGTTTGAGTCTATATGGACAGATTCGTCCTCCCATGCTCGTTTTTATCAAACTTTTGGTATCTCGTGGTAGTAAAGCCTTGACAGAGAAAACCGCCGACAATGTTTGTCGCGCCATTCGTGAAGCCTTGGGCGGCAGATTCGAGGTGGAAGAGATGCTAGCAGTAGAATTTAACTTAGATGTGGGTTTAGAACAGGTACAGACGGAATTTTACGTTGATCCGGTATTTCATCTGCCGGCTTTAGTCATTGAGGCAGATAATCAACCAGGGTTATTTTATAAGGTCATGTACGCCATCTGGCAAGAAGACCTTTTAGTTGTTAATGCCAATTTATTAGTTTGGCGGGGACGTACAAGATTGATTCTCTACCTATTAGGGCCAAATGAAAGTTTAATTCCTGAGTATCTAGGACATAAAATTGCGGAGGGAGTGCGTCAAAGATTACTAGGTAAGTAAGGGAATAGGCAATGGACTCCTAAAAGCCAATCAATGCCTAATACCCAATGCTTTCTTAAAATTTTGTAGTTTCTGACCATAGAGAATTTTGAATTTTCGATAGTTTGTCTTGCTTTATATCCAGTCGCACCCACTCTTAACGGTACGATATAGATATGGCAACTATTGAAATCTTGGGTTTCCCACACGCATACGAGCTAACTGCTCCCACGTCCAGTCCCCATGCTTTGGTGTTTGTTCACGGTTGGCTAAACAGTCGTGGATACTGGCAACCTGTGATCTCGCGGTTGTCAGAGGATTTTCAGTGTTTGTCTTATGATTTAAGGGGCTTTGGTGAATCTCAGTCTCAGTTAGATACTGAGTTCCCAGAGGAAGAAAGTTCCATCAGTTCTGCCTCTAAATCCATTAGCAACCTAAATTATGCTTTTGAGTCTCTCCATACACCAGCTGCTTACGCTCATGATTTAGTCACCCTCTTGCAACAGTTAAATATTGCCAATGCTTGGCTAATTGGTCACTCTTTAGGGGGTACGATCGCACTCTGGGCAGCAGCGCAAATGCCGGAAGTAATTAAGGGTGTAGTCTGTATCAATGCAGGTGGTGGGATCTATCTCAAAGAAGCTTTTGAGCAATTTCGCTCCGCCGGACAAAAATTTTTACAAGTTCGTCCCCGTTGGTTATCTCAAGTACCTCTAATTGATTTTTTATTTACCAGAAACAATGTATCTCGTCCATTAGATCGCTATTGGGCGCGTCAGCGCGTGATTGATTTTGTCGTAGCAGATCCTGAAGCTGCACTAGGATCATTACTAGAGTCCACAACTGAAGAGGAAATCAATCTTTTACCCAAGTTGGTGTCACAGTTGAAACAGCCAGTATATTTTATAGCTGGTGCTGAGGATAAAGTTATGGAACCCAAGTACGTGCGTCATTTAGCTAGCTTCCATAGGCTTTTCCAATATTGTGGCGATAATGTGATTGAAATTCCTGATTGTGGACATCTGGCCATGTTGGAACAGCCAGATGCTGTGGCTGATCATATTCGCGCAATACTGACAAAGCAGGGATCAATAGTCAATAGTTAATGGGCATTGGGCATTGGGCATTGGGGACTGGGGACTGGGGACTGGGGACTGGGGACTGGGGTTTAATCTTCCCTGCACCCCTACACCCTTACACCCTTACACCCTTACACCCTTAACTGGATTGATATAACTTCATCACCTCCGTTAACGGCAGTCTAGACTCTACGCCCAATGTTAAGGGTGAAGTATGACCACGGGATAAATGATCGGCGGCGGCGCAGGCAATCATGGCGGCGTTATCAGTACAAAATTTTAAGGGTGGGAAAAGAACACGAATGTTATGTTCAGCAGCAGCAACTTGTAAATTTTTTCTTAAGCCACTGTTAGCCGCTACTCCACCACCTACAGCAATTGTACTTAGGCTATAGTCAATGGCACAGGCGATCGCTCTTTTGGTTAATGCCCTGGCTACTGTCTGTTGAAAACTGGCGGCTAAGTCGGCTACTGGCAATGTTTGCTCATCTTTTTCTAGCTGCTGCACTAATCTTAATACTGCTGTCTTTAACCCGCTAAAACTGCCATCATAGCGATGAAAACCCCCACCAGGTAAAGATACTTTGCCTTCTGGCAATGCAAACGCTTGGGGATTTCCAATTTGGGCGAGTTGATCAATCACTGGCCCGCCTGGATAACCTAGATTTAACAATCTAGCCACCTTATCGAAGGCTTCTCCGGCGGCATCATCACGGGTTTCACCTAAAGTTTCGTAAACTCCACATTCCTTAACATAGATTAAGCTTGTATGTCCGCCGGAAACCAGTAAGCTAAGAAAAGGGGGATCTAAAGTTGGCTCACTCAAATAAGTGGCGTAGATGTGACCTTCGAGGTGATGGACTCCCAAAAATGGTTTATTGTACAAAATCGCTAAAGTTTTGGCCGCAGTCAAACCCACTAACAACGCTCCCACCAATCCAGGGGCGCAAGTGGCTGCGATACCGTCGATTTGCCCCCAATCTAGTTGGGCTTGCTCCAAGGCTTGGGCGATCGCTAAATTAATGATTTCCAAATGCTGGCGCGATGCGACTTCCGGCACCACTCCACCATACTGCCGATGCACCGCGATTTGGGACGTAATAATACTGCTGCAAACTTGACGATTTTTAACAATTGCCACGGCAGTTTCATCACAGCTAGTTTCTATTGCTAAAACAGTTACCATTCCAGGTGTGTACCACAATTGCGACTTGTTTGAGAAGCTTTAACTTTTATTTACTTCAACTTTACTCGATTCCCGCCCAAGAGTATGATGACTTGCTAGTTAAGCAAATAAAGACTGTACAAGCCGCTTCGTTTTGTACATAAAACTTTTTCTTTTGCAATAAAAGGAAACAAATCCATGAGAAGATTGTTTGCTTTGATTTTAGTGATTTGTCTAGCATTCAGTTTTGCCCCCCCAGCACAAGCTTTGGGTGCAAACCTGACCCCCTGCAAAGACAATCCTGCATTTCAAGCACTAGCAAAAAACGCCCGTAATACTACAGCCGATCCCGAATCTGGTAAAAAACGTTTTGAACGTTATTCTCAAGCCCTCTGCGGCCCAGAAGGCTATCCCCACCTGATCGTAGATGGTCGTCTTGATCGCGCTGGCGATTTCCTAATTCCTAGCATCCTGTTCTTGTATATTGCTGGTTGGATTGGTTGGGTAGGTCGTGCTTACTTACAAGCCATCAAGAAAGACTCTGACACCGAACTCAAAGAAATCCAAATCGATTTGGGTCTAGCACTCTCCATCATTGCTACAGGCTTTGCATGGCCAGCAGCTGCCTTAAAAGAATTCTTAGCTGGCGAATTAACCGCGAAAGATTCAGAAATCACTGTTTCTCCTCGCTAATCCCAGTTAGTTCACTCACTTGTTTTGGAGATTAAATCATGGCCGACAAAGGTGATCAAAGCTATTTGATTAAGTTCATTTCTACAGCACCCGTGGCAGCAACTATCTGGTTGACAATCACAGCTGGGATTTTAATTGAATTTAATCGCTTTTTCCCAGACCTTCTTTTCCACCCCCTACCATAAATTCAGAAGTCAGGAGTTAGAAGTAAGGCAAAAGTAAAAAGTCAAAAGTCAAAAGATTCTCTTCTTTTGCCTTTTAGCTTTTGACTTATATTTCTCCCTGGGTTTTCGTGGTCAAAGTGCGACCCTTCTAAATTTAGAGGCAAACGTAGAATATGCAAGCAGTAGACGCATCCAAAAATTCTCCTGGCGATCCTAGAAATCGGGAAGTTGTTTTCCCTGCTGGTGATCCACAAATCGGTAATCTGGAAACCCCAGTCAATTCCTCTCCCGCAGTTAAGTGGTTCATCAATAACTTACCTGCTTATCGCCCAGGCTTAACCCCTTTTAGACGCGGTTTAGAAGTGGGTATGGCTCACGGTTACTTATTGTTTGGCCCCTTCGCTAAACTAGGCCCACTGCGTAATGCAGACAATGCTAACTTGGCAGGATTGTTGGCTTCTATAGGTTTAGTTGTGATCCTCACAGCTTGTCTATCTTTGTATTCCAACAGCAACCCACCCAAAGCCTTAGCTAGCGTGACTGTACCCAATCCCCCAGACGCTTTTAATTCCAAAGAAGGCTGGAATAACTTCGCCAGTGCTTTCTTAATTGGTGGTATTGGTGGTGCAGTAGTAGCTTATTTCTTGACCAGTAATTTGGCTATCATCCAAGGTCTAATAGGCTAATTTTAAATTTTTGGTAATTGGGCATTGGTGATTGTCAGTGATTTTTGACGATTACCCATGCCCAGTTACTAATTTGTTATTCACGAGAAAATCTCACAGTCAAATAAGAAAGAGGGACTGGGGATTGGGTACTGGGGACTGGGAAAGTAGGGGGAGCAGGGGGAGAAAAACTTCACTCATTACTCATTAGTCAGCACCGGCTAAACGCCCCGCTTCCGCTAACAGCACTCAACACTCAGCACCGGCTAAACGCCGCGCTACCGCTAACACCACTCAGCACTTTCTTGATCCAAAAAAGCTTTATTTGCCAAACACAGCCGCTTCAATGGCATTGAGAGCAACTTCAAAATCATCATTGACGATTTGGATATCAAACTCATTAGCCGCTTCAATTTCCTCATGGGCGCGTTGCAGACGACGGGCGATCGCCTCTTCAGAATCTTGTCCCCGTCCTCGAATGCGTCTTTCTAGTTCAGCGAAGGAAGGCGGCAAAATAAAGATACTCAAAGCTTCAGGGAAGGAAGCCCGAATTTGTCTTGCTCCCTTGAGTTCAATTTCCAAAACTACTAAATGGCCAGACTGCACTTGACGCAGCACAGCTTCACGAGGAGTGCCATAGTAGTTTCCAGCAAATTCTGCTGATTCTAGGAATTCTCCTTGAGACGCTAACTGCTCAAACTTACTACGGCTAATAAAATAATAATTTTTGCCCTCAATCTCTCCTGGACGGGGGCGGCGAGTCGTCGCCGAGACGGAATAATACAGTTCCGGATGACGCTGTAGGAGCGATCGCATCAGCGTACCCTTCCCGACCCCACTTGGCCCGGTTAACACAATTAACTTGCCTGACACAGCACTATCTTGGGTAGTAGCACAACTCTGGATGGGTAGAACTTGCATCATCCGTTTAACCTGTGAATTCATCAAGAGACATCATTCGTTAGTAGATTAGTAATTTAATCTGGTATGTGCCTCTAGAGCAATCCTTAACTAACGAATTTGTAGCACTAGTGACAGAAAACCTCATCTAATTCACATCGTACTGCTGTTTTGATGTCTATGGAGACAACCCCCATCAATTTTCTACAGCATGGTGTTCCCTAGAAATCACGAAGCGATTCGCTACCGTTTCTGGCTGAATGGCTGACAAAATTACGTGACTAGAATCAGTGATGATGACAGCCCTAGTGCGGCGGCCGTAAGTAGCATCAATTAGCTGACCTCTGTCCCTCGCATCGGTAATAATCCGCTTAATCGGGGCAGATTCAGGACTGACAATGGCAACAACTCGGTTAGCCGAAACAATGTTACCAAAACCAATGTTAATTAACTGTATATCCATAAAAAAACAGACACCGAATGTGGTGTACAAAGCTAGTAGTGAATTTATTCCCATGTTATCCCTAAAAAAAGGGAGTTACAACGAATTCATTCTACACAGCTTGAGTTTTTTCTTAACACCTGCTTTTTTCGATAGTGTCTCAGTTAAATTGCTGAAAAATCTGCCCTTAGAGATAAGTAAAGCATACCCTTAAGAGGTAGTGCTGGAGCCAGTTATTAGCAGTATCTAAAAGTGATTTGTTAGCATGGCTATAGCCTCCAAAATATCAATATTATGGAGACAATTATCCAGAAATTTTGCGTAAATTATTTCTGTTTATGGCGAGAAGAATTTTTCAATTCTTGCCATTTTTGTCGCAATTTATGTAAGTTAGGAGTATTACCTCCATAACGCCAACTAACATAAGCTTGACAAATATCATTGATGACTTGAGCATCATTTGTTGTGTGATACTCAGCAGCTACTTTTGCATACTCTAAAGGTGTCTGTGCAGGATGTTTACCTAAACCTTTTTGGTTAGCCCATAGCAGCATTTGTTGATAAAGACGCTCCATCGGTGGTAATTTACTTAGACCCCGACGGTTTACCCAATCTCGCCACTGCACCCAGCCTAACCAGGCTAAAAAAGCTGCCGTAGTGGTTAATATCAGCCCTGTGAGGATGCCTAACCAACCTTGAGTAAATAGGGCAATAAACCAAGCGATCGCTTTTCCTAGCCAGCTAAAAATTGCCCCAAAGACATGATTAAAAAATCCTGTGACCGGTGACGGTAGCCACCCAGCTACCCACTGCCAAAACTGACGCAACACACTAAAAGTTTGCGTCTCTTCAATCGATGGCGGAATCAGGGGATGATTAGGAATGGGGTCAAAGGTAAACCAGCCATATTTCGGGAAATAAACTTCCGTCATGGCGTAAGCATCTGTATTTTTGACTACATACATTCCCGTAAAAGGATTAAACTCCCCAGCACCAAACCCTGCTACTAGTCGCGCCGGAATCCCAATGGAGCGCAGCATCACCGTCAAAACTGTGGAAAAATGGTCTGGATAACCGCCTTTATGTTTAAATAAAAACGCTTCTACCAAGTCTTCTTTGTCATCAAAAAAAGGTAAATCTAAAGGATTTTCCGGAATCGAATAGTTTTGTTTGATATATTGAGCTAGATACAGAACTTTTTCATAGGTGGAATCTAGGGTTTTCTGAGATTTACCGACCCGTTCACGGTTGTAGTTAGCTAAAATTTCTTCCGTCCGTTGCCTAACTTTGGTGGAAATTTCTGGGGGTATCTGGAGGTAGTATTTTTCAATATCAGGCGGATAATTGGTATTAGCTGTTCCTAGTAAAGTTCGATCGCGGTACGGAACGTCAGAAATCACCGTATATGTCAAATCTTCTCCTAATCCCACAGGCGATCGCAATCCCCCCTCTTTATCCACCGCGATCACAGGTGTAGGAAAGTAAATCTCTCTGGGATAAGACATCGCCGGAATCAGATTCGGCAATTCTGAGACTATCGTATAGGTTTGTATGACTTCCTTCGTTTTGCCAGAAACAGGTGGTGGAGATAAATAAATTTGGTAAGACCAAGGCGATCTTTTAATCGTCGCCACATCATCATTACGGGAAACTTCCCAACCCTTACCCGTATAACGGTCAAAAGCCAACACCCGCCAAAAGCCTTCAACTTGCGATCGCACCCGCATCACTACCTTGGGCTTCATCTCTCCCCGCAAGTTTTGGTTAATCTTGCTATTAAAACCATAATAAAAGCCACTGTCTAGCTTTCCTGGTTGTCCATTGCTATCAGATGCCGTACCATTGCCTTGATTATCCGCATTACCTTGACGGACATAGCCAGGGTTGATAATGCTCCGACCAGTAAAGCTATTTTTCACCTCAATAGGCGAACTCACAGGAAAAGTCCGCAGTTGATAGCCAGGGAAACGGGGTAAAAATGCAAAGACCACCAACCCCAAGCCCACCACTACGGTAAATAGTAAAAAATATGTAGGTAACTGTTTAGTTAATTTAAATGGCTTTGCCTTTTGCCTTTTGCCTTTTGCCTTAACCAAACCTAACTGTGAGCGGTAATTCACCACTAAAGTCGGCAAGGCGATCGCTAAAAATAATAATAAAATGGGTGCAAAAGCTAAAGTCTGACTTAGGGTTGCCGCCACACCCAACAAAATTAACCCAATCACAATAGAATAGCCCAGGTTTTTACGCCGAGGCACATCAAAACCATGTAGTATTTGCAGTTGAATTAATAACTCCGCCAAAGCCAAGCGCGTATCATTCAATTCACCAAAGATATTGCCAAAAAAAGCTCCCAAAGCCATTAACATCCCAATGGCAATACAAAACTTGACGGTGATATTAGCTTGACGACGGCGGTAATAACTCCAACCTGCACCAACAAAACTTAGAGGTATTGCCCACAGACTAAAGGTCGTATTAGCCGCAATATCTACAGCCGCAATCCCTGTGATTACCAACGCTAGCACTAGTACCCGCAAGGAAATGGAGTCTTCCACTTCCACCGATGGCGATTCCTGATGATCCTCTCGCCCGTAACTGACACGCAGATGCCAAAATCGATTCAACCTGGTTAAATTAAACATTTCCAATTTCGCTAAAGCGATAGAGTAGATGCTTTATAGAGACAGATTTTCGGGAAGTTCCTGTCAAAAAATCAGAACTCCCCGAAAGCAGCCTTTGGGAATTATAGATGTCTTGTAAATTTTCATTCTCGTTGCGGGTGATTGTAGAAGCCCTAATGACCCCCGGTTGAGAAAAATATAAAGATGCCAAAGCCACGATAATTAACTTATCTGTGGGTGTTGATCAACTGTTGGTGTGCTAGCGTTGGTAATCTCACTTAGATGGTGGGATTAATCACAAAGACCAATGGTAATTGATCCAGTTCTGGACACTCAACCTCTAAAAAGTAAGTTGGGTGGAGTTGCTGACCCGCAATTTCTACACTCAAGCATCCAGGAATTGATGACTGTGCCATAGCAATGGAGTTTTCACCCCGTAGTGTCAAAATTCCTTGAGTGGGTAAATCGCCATGAACACGCAACAGCTTGGTGTCACCTTGGGAGTGATATTCGACCCGCAGATTGAGAACACCGACACTAGTTAACCAGAATCTTTCTACAACTGGCTGACTAGGAGAAACTGGTAGAGTCAGATTCTCTAACAGTTGTTTAGCCGCCATGAGGGAAATTGCCATTTGTTGATGAGACCCTAAATCTGAGTAATCATTCTCGATATTAGGTATAGACTCTAATGGCGATCTGTGGCTGGTACGTAAGACCAAGCCAGCAAGATTATTGATGGTGTAAGGTTCGTTGGGGAACAAATCTTCCACCGCCTGCACTAATTTTGCCCCGATTGGTAGCGAAGATGTCACCAGTTGTTGACATTTGGCAAATAGTTCTTGAAATACTTTCTCTGGTAGAGGAATGGGAAGATTCAACTTAGATTGCTGCGCCATCCATCCCCAGTTCGGGGCAAATACTAGTGATGGCTCATCCAGAGTATCTGGATAGTCTACTATTTGTGTTTCCCAGGGAAACAAGGGTGGGTGGTTTTCGATGTGAATTTGTAACCGACGTTTAATGACGGCTTGAAAACGTTCTTGCACAGTAGGAATTTCTCCTAGATAAAAATGTGTGGGTGACACTTCCCAACTCTAACTCACCATGATTTGTACTGGTAGTTTGGCTGGGAGAGCAAATCTCCCCGATATCCTGACAATTTCCCTGATGGTTTTCTGGGGGGTTGATACTACTATCCAGAAAACCGCGTAGGTAATTTTGTAGGGATTCTGAGTCACTATTCATGAGTGGATGCACTAGATCCGGATACTAAGGAATTACGAATTTCCCAAGCTTGTTCCAAAATTTTGAACCACCGTTTTTGTAGTTGTGCCATTGATAACCCTAGAGTTTTCGCTATTTTGTCATCGGCTAATCCTTGTTGTTTTAAATTCAGTAAAGCTCTTTGTTTCTCGTCTAGCTCAGAAGTGTAGGCTTGCCACTGATGAGGTGTTAGACCCAAATTGGTGTGCAAAGAAGCCTCTAACCATTCGTGTACCAATTCCCAACGATGTAGCAAAGCGAACCTAATAAGATGATACTTGAAGCGTTGTTGTAAGTAATCTCGCTGACGTGGAGTTAAGCCTAAAACGTTTTCAATTTCTTGGGCTGACATATCCTGAAGACGCAGGGAAAAGTAATCAGCACAGTCAGATTGATCACGTTGTTCTAAATAACTCATTAATTCCGAAATCACAACGGAACGCAGTGTATCTTCTTCTGGTTCTGGTTCTGGTTGGGTAGCCATTGCCGCCCGTAATTGCTGAACGGCCGGTTCTTCCCAAGAACCATCACCTTCATTGCTGCTACCTTCTGCGGCTTGTTCGATATCAACGTTAGTTTCTGGAGGTTGTTGTTGGGAAAAAGTTTGAGCGCGGAGAATAATCAACTGCTGCTGGCGACCTGGCAAGGGAATCCGCCGTTTACCGTAACGTTCGGTAAATGCCATGTACTCTGCTAGTTCTAAAAGCGTTTTAGGGCTGTAGGTAGGGCCGAGTTGATTTTCTCGACGGAAGGCGTTTAAGGCTTCTAAATAAAAACTTTGTAGGAAATCTTCTATGATTGTCAGCCGCCCTTGATAGCTCAATTGGCGTTGGGGAGGATTAATGTAACGATAAATAATGGCACTTAATGTACTATGTAATTCAACTCTGCCCCGGTTAGAGCCTAGTTGATAATATCTCAAACATTGCTGTAGTCTGTGTTTAGCCAAGGTCATGGCAGAATTTTCTACAGCACCAGAGGCTTGAATACGTTTACTTTCGCTACAAATCCTGTATACTTCGGTAGTAATGCGATTGGCTACATCGCGACAGTTCTGATCTGAGGCCTTGGTGAATTGCTGTAGCTCTTTGTAGACAAGTGGGAAAATCACTTCTACACCGATAGTATTTTCTCCCAGAGCATTGGCGGTTGGAATAGTTGCTGTTGCGGCTGAATTCATAGTCTCGGTTTTCAAAAGACCCTATACATAAACTTAAATAGAACTTGTGACGGAGTGGGTGTTGGCTTTATGGTTTTGCGTATCAGCTAAACGCTACCCCATCCTTAGACTCAAGGATGTGGCTGATTTTATTATTCCCAACTGTAATGGGATCAATCACATGGCGATAAATTTTATTGCCTTTACCCAACAGACGTTAACAAGTCATTATGGATTTAGAAACACAAATTCAATTGCTGATTAACAATGCACCCAGTGATGGTGTTACACCTCATCTTGTTGCAGCAATTGCTCCTGTACTTGTGGCGATCGCTCAAAAATTACGTCATTCCCAGTACCATATTCTCCAAGATGGGGAGGGTAGCTGGGTCTTGACTACGTTGAGCAAGCGTAGCAACCCAGGAATCGAAAAGCGTGTGGTTTACGCTTTTCCTACCATACAGGATGTTTCCCTAATTTCACCTGCTGGGCTTGACCCTCACCTGACCCCTAAAATTGTTCCCGCAACGCACATTTTGTTCCAACTGGTGGCATTAGAACCCGTAGATAGTATCGTTTTTTTGGAAACGCCGGGTAAAACCACCCATTCGTATGAAGTCAAGCGTCCTCAATTCCAGAAACTCATACAGAAACAGTTACGACAACAACCCAAGAGTACAAACGTACCTCCTGATATTGCCTAAAAAAAATGGGGATGCTGGCTGTTTTCAATACATGCCAACATACCCAAATTTTGCTCAAAAAAATCTCAAAAATTTTTGCTAAAAATCAAAAAATTTTTTTCCCTTTAGGGAAATCGGATCTTTAGTCTCTACTTTTTAGCCAAGCAGTTAGGGACTTCCAACTAAAAAAATATACAATCGCTGTGGTGAGCAGGGGGGCAGGGGGCAGGGTGCAGGGGGAAAAATCAAAATATTCTCCCTCGGAAATTGAAGAATTTCTTTTCTGGAAGTCCCTTCACCGATTTTAGATTTTGGATTTTGGATTGACTGCACCCATCACGCGATGCAGCTTGGGGATTTTAGATTGACTATCCTCTTGACGGGACAGGCCAGCGAACGTAGTGAAGGTAGCAAGTGAGCGCAGAGAGTATTTGAGATTTGTTCGGCTCACTCTCTTGCGGGGCTTACACCAGAAACAATCGAAAATCCAAAATTTACAATCCAAAATTTGAATGTCAACAGATTAATACAATCTGCTCAATCCATATTCCGCAATATTGATTAATGTCTGGTGAGATTCTGACGGTGGCAGAACGGCTAAATGGTCAATCGCCAACTTAGTGTGGTGAGCCGCTAAATCT
Organism: Nostoc sp. CENA543; assembly: GCF_002896875.1. Taxonomy (GTDB): domain Bacteria; phylum Cyanobacteriota; class Cyanobacteriia; order Cyanobacteriales; family Nostocaceae; genus Trichormus. Next base: position 3,163,813 of record NZ_CP023278.1, on the reverse strand, counting down.
CTGGCTTTCTGTATCCCCTGGCTAGCCTGAACTAAATCTAGTGCTTGTTCTAAATCACCAGTTTGGGCAAATTTTCGCTCTATTAAAACTTCCAAATAAGGTTTTTCTGCTAGGGCAAATAACACGGGTGCGGTCAGATTACCACTTTTGAGATCCGAACCTACAGGTTTACCTAAAGTTTCGGCGGTACTAGTGAAATCTAGAATGTCATCCACAATCTGAAAAGCTATACCTAGATGACGACCATAGGCATACAAATGTTCTGCAACATCCTTGGAAACTTCACTAAGTATTCCCGCCGCTTTAGCACTGTTGGCAACCAAGGAGGCTGTTTTGTAATAGCTTTTTTGGATATAAGTTTCTATGGAGATGCTGGTGTCAAAGCGATTTGATCCTTGCTGAATCTCCCCGGTGGCCAAATCCATAATCACTTCAGAAAGTAATTTGACCACTTCTAAGTTGTCTAGGTTGGCGAGATACCAAGATGATTGAGCAAAGAGAAAATCACCGGCGAGGATGGCGATGCGATTACCAAACAAGCTATGAACGGTAGGAACACCCCGCCGGACTTCTGACTCATCTACCACATCATCATGTACCAAGCTGGCTGTATGAATCATTTCGGTGATTTCTGCTAGCCGACGGTGGCGTGCTGTGATGTCTTGGTCTAACATGGTAGCCCGCGATATTAATAGCACGATCGCTGGTCTGATACGCTTTCCCCCAGCCCCGAAGAGATGTTCGGCGGCAATAAACAGAATGGGGTGGCGATTTCCAACTAGCTGTTTGAGGTTATCTGCTAGTATTCGCAGGTCTGCTTCCACAGGGGCAAACAGGGAGGTGGCTGGGGTCATGGGTGGGCGGACTCTGACTTTAGTTACGAAAGTTTACATATCCTAATGTTTATTCTAAGATAAGCCTGTGCCAGCGCAAAGTTTTACTCCGATAATTGAGAATGATAAATATTGAATATGTATCATTACCTATGGTTTAGAACAAATTTGATTTAAGTATTGTTACTATCTGCTTTTACCTGGTTTTATTAAAGACTCAGTATGATTTCTTGAAACTCTTGCTGAGAAAGATTATATTTTGTAATTTATGAATTTCATGTGGCTGATCAAACATACTTAAATGTATATTTATCTAAATTAAGTGATACCAATTAAATATTAGTTATCTTTATGTATAAATTAATGACTTCTTGTATCTCTGTAAGTAGCTAAAAAATTTGAAATTTCGCCTCAAAGTTGGCTTTGTTATGTTACCCTATAATCTAGGGATTTTAAATTTTTCAGGTATTCACGCCACAACAGTAATTCACTTTTCAGTGAAATTACTTCTTCAGTGTTGTGAGTTACGGATATAATTTCCTTCAACATTAATCAAGGGCATTTCCTCTTGATGTGTGTTTGTTGCGAAAGTTTCTTGGCTAGGGAGATAAGTGAAGTTTTTGAGAAGCGTTGTTATACGCTTCTAGTTTGCTTTGAGCGTAAGCTTTCTTCCAGTTGTCAAGATATCAGCAAAAATCAAGCAGACTAGGTAAGCTGCTGAGGAGTGCGGTATTGCGTCACATTCAAGTGGCGTGGTATTTGCTGTCGGATGTATGGTCTGCAATCAATTAAATATCACATATCTCAGCCGGAGAGAATTAATTACTCTATCGGTAGAGTTTAGCGTCACGTAATACGGACACCAAAATGTTATTTGTTTGGTGCTGTTCCTGCTGCTTTTATTTAAGTTCCTGATTTCTATGAAAAGGTGCTGGTGGGATTATGGTTTACGGGAATATGCCTATGATGATTTTTATTTTAGCTGCGGGATATTTATTCACTGTTTATCTATTATTGGGTTTAGCAAAACGCACAGGAAAAAAGCCTAGTCAGTAGTTATTAGTCATTAGTCATGATAAATTTGGTAGATAGCTTATCCAGGCAAGAGTAAAACCTGATTTGGGAATGTGACTATGCTTCATGAAGCAAAAATCCAGAGCATTTGACAAAGAGCTAGAATCAGCAGTGTTGATTTGATTATCTAGTGGTTAAAAATGGTTTTTTGCTAATGACTAATGACTAATGACTAATGACTAATGACTATGAATATTAGCGAAATCTACCGCTTCAACGATGGGCGTAAAGCCTAACCAATTGATTCCAGATTGGGCAAACTGTTGGGGAGAACCACTAACAGCAAAGCGAGTTGGGAGGGGAGGATGAGTGTTGTTGAGACCAAGTAGTTCTAGTTCTTGACTACAAGCATTGACGACATAAACAGCAGGGTCAATAATTTTTACTTGAGTAGGCAGGAGCGATCGCACTACAGGAGCAAGTAAGGGATAATGGGTACAGCCATACACTAAAGTATCGATATCTTGTTGCAGCAAAGGTTCTAAATAAGATTTAGCAACTTCTGTAGTGTAGGGGTCATGAATGCGATTCTGCTCAATGAGTGGGACAAACTCTGGACAGCCGACTTGCCACACTTCTACTTCTGGGTTGATTTCTAAGATAGCGTGCTTGTAGGCGTTGCTTTTAGCTGTGGCTGGTGTAGCAATAATACCGATGCGCTTACCTTGTTGAACTGCGGCTTTAGCTCCAGGAAGAATCACCCCCAAAATTGGGATGTCATATTCTGCACGGACTGTTTCTAGAGCCAAGGCAGAACTCGTATTACAAGCCATAATCACCATTTTCACCCGTTGCTGCTGCATCCAATCGAGGATTTCGCGGACAAATTGGGTGATTTCGGCTTGGGAACGAATACCGTAAGGTAGCCTAGCGGTATCGCCGAAGTAGATAACTGATTCATGAGGTAACTGCCGATAGATTTGACGCAATACCGTTAACCCACCAACACCACTATCAAATACACCGATGGGAGCGCGTTGAGGCTCCTGTTCTAAGAATTCGTAAAGATTACCTTCAAAACTGGAAGATGAATACACAGGCAGATACTGATTAAAAATTTGGGGGATTTAAAATACAGAATTTAGCAGACATTTGGCCAAATGACCATTAAATTCTGTAGATATATCAATTGAGCATTTTTAGTATTTAGGCAATTTGATCATCTCTTTAAATATTGCAGGATACCACGGGCGATCGCCTCTGCCATACGATTTTGATATTCTGGTGAACCCAATCGCGGATTATCTTCCCGACCTGTCATATAACCTGTTTCTACTAAAATCGAAGGCATGGAACTCTTTCTGAGAACATAGAATCTAGCTTTACGTGTGCCTCTATCTTTAATAGTGCCAATACTTTGTAAGATACTGTTGCGGACTGTTTCCGCTAAGGCGTAGCCACTATCGTAATAGTAGACTTCTAAGCCATTGACATCTGGGCGATTATCTACAGAATTGGCGTGAACGCTGACGAAAACTGTAGCATTGGCGCGTTCAGCAATATCGACTCTACCTTGCAACTCCACAAAGAAATCAGCATCCCGCGTCAGTACGGCTTGCACACCATTCTGCTCTAAAATTGCGGCTATGCGGCGACCAATAGGCAAAACTACATCTTTTTCCAAAAGTCCACCCAAGCCTGGCGCGCCTGAGTCTTTACCACCATGTCCAGGGTCAATCACTACTATGACTTTACCCCTGGGAACTGAGGAACGAGGGGTAGAAGTGTTGTTTCTGGGAATATCGATATTGGGATTGCGTGACTGAGATGGATTATCTGAAGGGACAAAGATTGGGGGTGTCAATCGGCGTGAGCCTTGTAACTCTAAAGCCAGAAGTTGGTTGCCGACTTGATTGAGTTCCCCTACCTGCACTCCGGCTGAAGGTTGTACTAAAACAACTACTGTATTGGGTGCTTGGGGTTGTAACCGGACTCTGAGAATTGGACTATTGGCCGTGAGAGTGGGGCCTTTAACATTGGCGGCTAATTTAGCATTATTAATAGTGATCCGAAATAATCCTGTGGTTCTATCCCAACCACCTTGAGCAGATATAGATTGATCTGCTCGAATCAATAACTGTGTCCCATTTTCAGCTAACTCTATCGCTTCAATATTGGCTGGTGAATTGCTGGAGATGGTTTGTGGGTTATTCTCTCTAGGTAATGTAACGGCACTTCTATTCGGTATCACTACAAACCCACCCACACTGCTAGTGCTGACTCGCCAGTCAGAACTATTTTTATCCAGCAGCATGGTCATTCTGACAGTTTGATTGGTGTTTGGTAATTGGGTAAATTGAATGCGGCTAACACCATAACGATTGATAGAAAAGTCCTGCTGTCTCAGGTTTGGTGATAAGGATGCACCTGCAATATCAATGTTGAGTACCTGCTGATCTTCAGTGCGATTGACTCGAACTTGGGGATTACCGCCACGAGTGCGGACAAAAAAGCCATCACCTGTAACTTGCAGGTTTTCAATTTGCGTAGTGGAGGCGAGATTATTATTGACTTCTGGTTCGCGATTTGTAGGGGTGACTGTGTAAATATTTCTCGGAGATGGATTTGAGGGTGGCTGCTGGGCAATTTCTGGGTTATCGATATTACCTTCTGCTACAGGTGTGGGTAATTGAACCGTCCAACGACTGGCGGTAATCCCTACAAACTTGATTTGTTGGGGGTCGAGGGTATAACCAGGGGCTAGTTCGATGACGATGCGGGTGGTTTGGGGGTCAAATTGTCCTACACGCACAGCCCGAATCGCGCCCCCTACCTGCTGAGTCAACTGGGGTCTGCCGAGGGTTATCCCTGGGAGGTCAATTACTAAACGTGTCGGATTAAAGATTAGTTGGGCTTGTGGTTGGACGCTACCTGTAGTGTTAATTTCTAGACGGTTTTGATTGGCATCAAAACGCCAAGAACTTAAACTTGTTGCCCAAGTTGGCGATGACAGTAACAATACTGTACCTACAGTTCCGGTTAGTAGCCACTCTAGTTTCACAATCTATATTCTCCTGATTCGCATTCATGAGAGCCTGTAGCAGTTATCAGTGATGCAGTTATTAGTTATGAGTGCCAGGAAAGCAACTTTGATAACTGTTCACTAATGTCATCTCAACATATTCGCAAATCCTCACACCGTCACCGTCCAAACCTGGGCATGGTTGCCATCAAATTTTGTATCGGTATAAAAATACATCTGATGGCGTAGTATCTTAGCACGCCCTTGTAATTTTGCCACTGGGCGATCGCGCGATTCGTTATGAGCATAACAAATTAGCGTCGGAGATATTGGAGAATCCCACGGGCGATCGCATCTGCCATTTGGTTTTGGTAAGCTGTGCTTTGCAACTTAGCTACATCCTCGCGACCAGTCAAATAACCTGTTTCCACCAAAATAGAGGGCATAGAACTTTTTCTGAGGACGTAAAATCTGGCGCGTCTGACTCCCCTGTCTCTGACATTTACACCTTGGAGAATACTGTTATGAACTACACGCGCTAGACTCAAACCATTGTCGTAGTAATAAACTTCTAATCCACTCACATCAGGACGACCTGCGCCGGCGGAGTTGGCGTGAATACTTACAAAGACATCCGCTCCAGCACGTTCCGCCATTTGGACTCGGCCTGGCAAACTGACGAAGTAGTCAGCGTTCCTGGCCATAATGACTTGCACACCGTTTTGTTGCAAGACTTGAGCAATCCTTTGGCTAATGGGGAGGATGATATCTTTTTCCCGTACTCCCCCAATTCCGATTGCACCTGGGTCTTTTCCACCATGTCCAGGGTCAATCATCACTACTACTCTCCCTCTAGGTGCAGGACGAGTGGGTGGGGTGGTGGGTTGGGGGTTGCGCGGATCTGGTAGTTGTCCTTGGATGGGAGGTAGAGGTGGTGTAGTAACTGAACGACGAGAACCTTGTAATTGTAGAGCCAATAATTCACTACCAACTTGGTTGAGGGAACCAACTTGCACCCCAGTAGCTGGTTGGACTAAGACAATAACTGTGTTGGGGTTTTGAGTCTGTAACCTAACTCGGAGGATAGGGCTATTGGCTGTTAATATCGGGCCTTTGACGTTAGAGGCTAACTTGGCATTATTGATAGTAATGCGGAACAAACCAGTATTGCGATCCCAACCACTGGTAGCTGATAAATCTTGATTAGCGCGAATGAGCAATTGATTATCTGCTAGATCAATAGATTGAATCGTTGCTACATCGCTGTCAACAGGTGGTCTGCTGGGAATAGTAGTAACATTTTCCGAGTTATCAGAATTGGTATTGCCTGGGAGTCTCACCACACGACTGGGTAGAATGACCAAACCACCGACACTACTGCTACTAACTCGCCAGTCTGGACTATTTTTGTCTACCCGTAAAGTTATGCGGACAGATGGTGTGCGGGTTTGCAGTTGGGTCAGTTCTACACGGCTGACACCATGCTTGTTGACAGTAATATTGCGCTGATTGAGACGGGGGGATAAAGTTGCACCAGCGATATCCATAAAAATGGTAGAGCGATCGCGGCTACGAATTGTACTGACTTGGGGATTATTCCCGCTTGTCCGCACAAAAAAACCATCCCCAGTTACTTGTACGTTCTCAATTTGAGTTGAGCCAGCAGCACTGACTACATTTTCTGAAAACTCTGGTTTCGCATCAGAATCTAGGGTGACTACGTTATAAACACTATCTGGATTAGATTCCGTGGTTTCCGCCACTGGTCTAGGTAACTGGACAGTCCAGCGACGGGGGGTAATCCCCACAAATTTGATTTGTTGGGGGTCGAGGGTATAACCAGGGGCAAGTTCGACAACGATGCGAGTAGTTTGGGGGTCAAATTGTCCTACACGCACAGCCCGAATCGCACCCCCTACCTGCTGTGTAGACTGGGGTCTGCCAAAAACAATTCCCGGTAGGTCAATTACTAAACGTGTGGGACTAAAAATCAGTTGTGCTTTTGGTTGTACGTTTCCTGTAGTGTTAATTTCTAAACGGTTTTGACCGGCATCAAAACGCCAAGAACTTAAACTTGTTGCCCAAGTTGGCGATGACAGTAACAACACCGTACCCACAGTTCCGGTTAGTAGCCACTCTAGTTTCACAATCCTTTCTCCTGATTCGCGTTCATGAGACCTTTCAATATCTCAACATATTGGCCTGTCGTCACACCTTCACCACCTAAAATCTTGAGTTATATTGCCTTTTTGTCCTGAAAAAATTGGTATAAAAATGTAGTTTAATGCTTTAGATTCTCAGTATGCCCTGAATTGTCTATGGACTATCAGAGCATCATGTTTCAACTCATTAGAACAAGATGTCATCATGAGTGAGTCAGATATGTATGATTGAGTGCTGGTATAGAATTTTTCTGTAAAAACTCCAACTAGTGTTAACTGAAATAGTGCTGAAATTTGTAGTTGCTACCTTCTGTTAACTCAACAATCAGCGTAGATGAAGACTGAAAAGAAGATAAAACTGGCAATAAATTAAGTTCCAGATGTTAATACGAATGACACATAAAATTCATATTTTCAGGGGACGGAGATTCTAAGATAGAAGTTTCCTCATAATAAGGGATTGGGGATGGGGAATTGGGCGTTTGAAAATATCATCTACCCTGCTTACCTTCTGTTGTCCCTCTGCACCTCTAGATATCATCTCCACACAGATTTTTAGGTGGTTGATGGGGATTGGCTCAAGACGCTCAAGCCTGTGATTACTTTACCAGCGATCGCTACCACAATCAGGAAAGTTGCCATAACTAGACTTTGCCGATGGTACTGGAAATGGCTGGGTATAATACTCATAAGTCCGTTTTCATGCTTCTAATCAAGAAGAATATCAGCACCAGCATACCAGTAATGGATCATATCAATGCAAGATAGTCTACGGGTAGGCTTACACCATCGTCACAGAAGCAAGTTAGGGACTTCCAATTTTAAAAATATACTATGACGCTGATGGCAAGGGGGCAGGGGGCAGGGAGCAGGGGGAAACAGTTGTTTTGAAGAATATAAATTTGGATAGTTTATTTTCTGGAAGTCCCTTAAAAATTTAAAATTCTAAAAATAAGACTCAACATAGTTTTTCGCGGTGGTATCTGCGTCTGATTTCAATGGCTAACACCTGCTAATTCCATCAGGTATTGCCAGTAAATATCTGAGACTGGTACTACAGATAATCTAGGGATGCGGAGTAAATCAAACTCTGCAAACTTCTGTGTTTGTTTGATCTGGGATAAAGTGACAGGCTGAGTTACTTTTTGCAATGGGCGTATATCTACGACTACCCGCTTGGCATCATTTAACGTGGGGTCTGGATAAGCCTGACTAGAAATCTCAGCCATACCCATAATTTGCCGTTCTTTTCCAGTGTGATAAATCCAAGCCAAATCTTGAGGCTGCATTGTTCGTATATGTTTGAGTGCTAGGGGATTATTCACACCATCCCAAACTGTACCACCATCTCGTTCTAAATCAAAGTACGAATAGTCATCTGGTTCAGTTTTGAGCAGCCAATATGCCATAGAGAATCTTCCTTGTTGACTTGAGATATCTGCTAAAGAGTTGTGTTTGCTGTATTGATAGCTAAACTTGAAAGCTTAATTTCGATGTATTTCTTAATAATTCGTCTAAATTGAGTAATTAAACTGAAATTTATGTATAATTACTATAATGCTGACCGTTTCTTCTAAAACCAAGAGGTGACAAAGAAAGTTCATTGATTTCTCAACCTTTCAGATGAATAAACTAAGTTGAGTAATTTGTATAGAAATCATGGTTGATTTCTGGAAAGAATCAGTACATCATTGTTTCCTTTTTCTCTTCTCTGTTCCCTACATACACAATTAATTTCAATAGTAAAGACGGATTTTTATATATTCAAAGTAATTATATTATTGTCCTCATTTACAAATATGTAAGATTGTATCCGCAATTTCTTAATAAAAACAAAGTAAATTCATGCAAAAATGAATAATCTGGTAGTGGCAAAAAATAATATTCTATAAATTTAAGCGAAATAATTTTTAATCCACTATTTTTTACATAAAAATTTTTCATATTTCCTATGAAGGCTAACATTAATGCTAAATCAATTTTATTACTTGCAGCCAATCCTAAAGGAACTAAGGGTTTGCGGTTGCAAGAAGAGGAAAGGGAAATTAGAGAAAGGCTACGCCTAGCCGGATACGGAAAGACACCTATCAACTCGACTGGAGCAACCCGACCAAGAGATATTCAGCAAGCAATGCTAGACTTTAAACCCCAAATCGTCCACTTCAGTGGTCATGGTGCTGAACAGGAAGGATTAGTGTTTGAAGACGTAACAGGACAGGAAAAGTTGGTTGATACTTCTGCTTTAGCCAACCTGTTTCGGCTATTCTCTAGTCGTGTTGAATGTGTTGTTTTAAATGCCTGTTATTCTAAGTTTCAAGCTGAGGCGATCGCTCGATACATTGAATATGTAATTGGCATGAGTAAGGCAATTGGTGATAAAGCAGCAATTGAGTTTTCTGTAGGTTTTTACTCTGCTCTAGGAAGTGGAGAATCAATTGAATTTGCTTATGAGCTTGGTTGTAATGCAATTCAGTTAGAAGGCTTGCCAGAAGAATTAACACCTGTTCTTTATAAAAAAGGAAAACTACTACAAATTTATATCGGAAATCGAGTCTTTAAAGATGATGATGATGAAACAACTAATGAAAACAGTCGAAATCTTGTCAGGAATAATTACAGTACAGATATTAACAATACTCTTCTCATAAATCAGTCTTTAGAAATTCCCGTAGAAACCTCTGTCAACAACCCAATTCAACAACCTCACAACCAATCTGAAGAACCGTCTAGTAAAGATGAAGTTGTGCTGAATCTCATTGAGCAATTATTTGATGCCTTATCTAGTCCTAATCTAGAAATAGGTATCCAAAAATTTGCAGCGATCGCGCATCATTCCTTATTTATAAACGATCAAATTGATCCAGCTTTTCGTAAAAATAGCTTTAATGTAGCTGCTAGAAGATTCAATTTGTATAAACAACCTATTAAAGTTATTGGGAGTGAATATACAGGAAGAACAAGACTGGGTTCAAGAGGTAGTAAAGAAGATGGGAGAGAAGAAAAGTATGCGATTGAACGCAAGGATTATTCCGCCGGATTAAAAGGACATATTAGGATATTCTTTCCTACTAACGGTGAGTCAGCTAAAATATCAGGCTTAAATCTTTAAATATAAAAGAAAGAAGATTTTTTATGAAGTGTCCAAAATGTCAAACTGAAAATCGCCAAGATTCAAAGTTTTGTATCAATTGTGGTGAGTCACTGACAAGTCCTGCTCCTATTGATGATGGTATCCGTAGACCTTCATTAGCCAGCAAAAGATATGCTCAAGGAAAAAATCCCATCCTTGCGGCAATTCTTTGCTTGTTAATTACAGGACTTGGACAAGTCTACAATGGTGATTATTTAAAAGCATTGGTTATGTTCTTGGGGGCAGTGATTTTATTTGCGCCTACTGCGGGTATAGGCTCTTTTCTTATGCTGATTTGGTCAGTTATTGATGCTTACCAAGTTGCTAAAGGTAATCAAAGTTTATGGAAATAATCAAGATAGAAGGACTAAGTCCTCTTGAGTATGAACATCCTTTCGATAAGAAAGCACTCGATACTTTAGCAAAAACACCTGGGTTGGATTTTGTAGTTAATAAATTTTATAGTCTTGGACTATCAAAGTTGTTGCAATTGCAGTTAGTTGGCAACAGCATGAAAATTACTCCTAGCAGTCTTCCTGATATTTATGAAATATTAGAAGATGCTTGTGAGACTTTAAACTTAAAGACAATGCCAGAATTTTATGTGCGGCATGATCGCACATCTGATATTAATTTTCAGGGAATCACTGTAGGAGTAGAGCATCCAATAGTTATTATTAGTACGGAATGTATAGATAGTTTTTCCAGACAGGAATTGTTGTTTGTCATCGGTTGTGAGATAGGTCGTATTAAGAGCCAGCATATTTTCTACAAGGAAATTGCTTATTTACTTCCCATCGTTAGTGAATTTGTCACAAGTGCAGTTGCAGTAGATTTTACTAAACCTCTAACGTCGGGAATTGAATTAGCATTATTACAGTGGTCTAGATGGTCAGAGTTGACTGTTGATCGTGCAGGACTGCTGGCCTGTCAGGATTTAACTGTGGCAATGACAGTTATGGCAAAAATGGCAGGCTTACCTAAAAAGTATTTTAACTCTTTTGATGTTGATGACTTTGTAACACAGGCAAGAGAATATGAAGGATTTGGAGATACAACCTATACAAAATTTCTGAAAATGTTCAACTTAATGTTTAAAAGCCAAGCTTTCATTCTTTCGCGTGCAAATGAACTGATAAAATGGGTTGACTCTGGAGAATACCAAGCAGTGCTAGAGCGTAAGACAAGATTGAAGCCAGTACCAACACCTAGTTTTTGTCGTCACTGTGGATTCAAGCTTGAGCTTTCCACTGTCTTTTGCCCAAATTGTGGTCGGCAAACTTCTCCTTAACATCTAAATTTTTTCATATTGGGATAATACATAAGCTGGCTTGTATTTAATTATACAGAAATAGGTCTAATGTTCAAACTCATTAATTATTAAATGAGCGCGTTTTAAATGATAAAAAAATTTGGGGTGTAATTTTTAGTTTCAAAAAATGAAACCATCCTCAAGTTTAACGATACAACTGTCAAAGTAGAAACATCGAAAGTGTATCGAGCTACCCCATAAAGTTATCAATGGCGAGTAGCTAATATCACTAATTTTGAATGTCTATACAAACTTTGAGAGGAGTGTCAATCTGATGTCTCAAATTGCTTTATTGAATTCTAAGTTGCGTGCTAGAAAACTTTTTGCCACTCTACCATTAGTGTTGCTGGTATTTTTGACTGCAACACAGCCGGGAATGGCGCAAGAAAAAGAAAAAGTCTGGCGGACTCTGACTGTGACAGGACGAGGTGAAGAATCAATCCCCACCTCTATTTCCGAAATTAACCTGGGGGTAGAAATTCAAGGAAAAACAGCACAGGAAGTACAAAAAGAAGCAGCTCGTCGGTCATCGGCGGTGGTAGATTTCTTAAAAAGTCGCAATGTAGAAAAATTACAAACTACAGGAATTCGCCTCAACCCAGTTTATAGTTACAACAACAATGTACAGCGCATTAGTGGATATGCTGCGAGTAATACCGTCAGCTTCCGTGTCGCCACAGAAAAAGCTGGAACAATTTTGGATGAAGCCGTCAAAGCTGGTGCTACCCAAATTAATAGTATTAGTTTTGTCGCTACCGATGAAGCGATCGCCTCTGCTAGACAACAAGCTTTAAAGGAAGCCACTCAAGACGCACAAAAGCAAGCTGAAGCTGTATTTAATTCTCTTGGCATTCAGTCTAAAGAGGTGGTTAGTATTCAAGTGAATGGTGCAAGTGCGCCGCCACCCCCAATGTTATATCGTGCAGAAGCATCTAAAGCAGTTGTTGGCGACATGGCCATTGCTACTCCTGTAGTGGCTGGTGAGCAACAAGTGGAAGCCACAGTAACATTGCAAATTAGTTATTAGTCAATAGTCAATAGTCAATAGTCAATAGTCAATAGTCAATAGTCAATAGTCTGGACTATTGACTGTTGACTCCTGTTTAAAAATTTTCTGGGGAATAGTCACCGTTTGCTTCGCTATCGCGTTTGGAATCTAAAAACTCCCACTGATCCACTAGGATAACTGGTGTAGAACGGAGTTGCCCACTTTGGCGATCATTCCAGGTGTCAAATTTCAAAGAACCTTTAACTGCAATTAGTCTACCCTTACGCACATAGTTACCTGCTGCTTCTGCTTGTTTATTCCATATTTCTAGAGTGAACCAGTCTGGTTTGTCATTACGCGATCGTCGGTTCACCGCTAATGTTAATTTGCAAACAATCTTACCAGAGTCGAAAAACTTCATATCTGGATCACCACCTACCCGACCGACTAGAGTGACAATATTAATACTCATGTGCTTTACCTTTTAGTACAGAGGTACTTATGTATTTTGACTCCTATAATAGCCAATTGTGAACCTATTGAAAAACTGTGACTCGCTTCATCTCAAGTTCCAGTATAAAAATAAGCAGAATCACCTGAAGAAAATGAAAAAATATACGGATATACTGAACTAGTCACAGGATAGGAAATAGGTAGCCTTGATGAAGCAAGTTTGTCAGCTTTGTATGAAATAGGGATTGGGGACTGGGGACTGGGGACTGGGGACTGGGATTTTTACTCACCACTCACTACTCAGCACCGGCTAAACGCCCCGCTTCCGCTAACAGCACTTTAGGCTAATTACCCCAAGTGATTACAAAACAGCCTATCAGGCTGGACTCTGACACGAAAACATAATAGAATCCAGCACGATTTACTTTATTCTCATTAACAGTTGTAGTCTAGAATTATCGCAAATTAGGGGGCGTAGACACGCGTGGGTTTGTTCAGGAACTTTCGCTCATCGTGGGATATGGGTATCGACCTCGGTACAGCCAATACCCTCGTTTATGTATCAGGTAAAGGTATTGTACTGCAAGAACCTTCTGTAGTAGCGATCGATCAAAACGAAAAGGTGGCTCTTGCAGTAGGAGAAGAAGCAAAAAAAATGCTCGGACGGACACCAGGTAATGTGATTGCCTTACGGCCTTTACGTGATGGTGTAATTGCTGATTTTGACACCGCAGAGTTAATGCTGAAAAGCTTCATTCAGCGAGTCAATGAAGGTAGGTCTTTGATATTACCTCGGATTGTCATCGGTATACCTAGTGGTGTCACAGGTGTAGAAAGACGAGCTGTCATGGATGCAGCTGCGCAAGCTGGAGCCAGAGAAGTTTATTTAATCGATGAACCAGTAGCAGCAGCCATTGGTGCAGGACTTCCTGTCGCTGAACCCACTGGCAATATGATTATTGATATTGGCGGCGGAACCACAGAAGTAGCTGTGCTGAGTTTGCAAGGAACTGTGTTAAGTGAATCAGTACGCATTGCTGGTGATGAATTAACCGAATCCATCATCATGTATCTCAAAAAAGTACATAACCTAGTCATTGGTGAACGCACTGCGGAAGACATTAAAATTCGCATTGGTTCTGCTTACCCCACCCATGATGATGAAAACGCCATCATGGAAGTCCGGGGTTTACACTTGCTGTCTGGTTTACCTAGAACAGTTACCATCAAAGGGCCAGAAATTCGGGAAAGTATGTTAGAACCGCTATCTGTGATTATTGAAGCGGTGAAGCGGACTTTAGAACGTACACCCCCAGAATTGGCAGCAGACATCATCGATAGAGGCATTATGCTCGCTGGTGGCGGTGCTTTACTCAAAGGGATAGACACCTTAATTAGCCACGAAACAGGAATTGTGACTCATATTGCGGCTGATCCTCTTAGCTGCGTTGTGTTAGGAACGGGACGTGTGCTAGAAAACTTCAAACAGTTAGAAAGGGTGTTTAGCGGCCGCTCTCGCAATATGTAATCAAAAAAATTTGGATATTGGGTTCTATTTGACTGTAATTTGGGTTTTATATAAATAGAATCCAGTATCTTTTAATTTATAGAAATAGGTTTATAGATGGTTACTGTACGTCGTTGGTGGGAGCGCAAAACCCTACATTTAAGTTTAGTCGCCTTAGCTTTGGGCGGTGCTTGGATACTACGCCAAACTCAAGGAGAATTTTTACTGGAAGTATACCAAGCAATTACTCGTCCTTTGCAAATGTTGCCGGCAGGGATAAGTCCTGAAGAACGCCAAGAAGAATTACTCAAAAATGCGCGTTTTTTGGAGTTACAAGCCAAAATTACTGAGCTAGAAAGTCAAAATCAAAAACTGCAAGACTTACTAGGCTACGTTCAAAAAGAGCCAGTTTCCTCACGACCAATTCCCGCTAGGGTAATCGGACGCAGTGCAGATCATTGGTGGCAACAAGTAACCATTAACCGTGGCTCAAATGCTGGCATTCGTGAAGGTTATGTGGTCAAATCTGAAGGTGGATTAGTTGGTTTAGTGGAAAGCGTCACCCCTAACACCAGTCGCATCTTGTTAATTAGTGATATCAAAAGCCAAGTTGGTGTGACTGTTAGCCGTACTTCTGCCAAGGGTGTATTAAGGGGAGATTCTTCTGCGGAAGGGGTATTGGAATTTTATGAGAAAGTCCCAAATGTGAAGGTGGGAGATGTAGTTTCTACATCTATGTACAGTCAGAAATTCCCCGCAGGTTTTGCTGTAGGACGAATCAAGTCGCTAGATTTGAAAAAACTTCCCGCTTCTGTAGCTAAAGTAGAACTTTTTCCCGCCCTGAGTTCGCTAGATTGGGTCGCTGTCTATCCCAACGCTAAAAATCCAGAGTCAGAAACTCAGCAATCAGCGAAAACAGAAAAGAGTCAATAGTCAACAGTCAATAGTCCACAGTCAACAGTCACTCAAAATGGTGAAGATACCTTCATTTGGTGGTAAGTCTAAACCGCCAGAACGCCGCCGCACTAGAAGGAAAACTTTGGCGGATTTGCATCCAGCTTGGTTACAGGTAATGAATTGGGGCATCATAGTTGGCTCTGTGCTTTTATGTTTGCTTTTATTACCTACCCGCTTTCCAGGTACGGAATTATTGGGAATTGGGCCGAATTGGCTATTAATTTGGGTTGTTGCTTGGAGTGTCAAGCGGTCTTTCTGGTCGGGAACTTTAGCAGGAATTATCTTAGGTTTACTGCAAGATGCGATAACTTCACCCCATCCATCTCATGCAATTACATTGGGGTTAGTAGGATTTCTCACAGCCATATTGCAAAAGCAACGTTTTATTCAAGAAGATTTTATCTCTATTGCTTTGATTGTCTTTGTGATGGCAGTTGTATCAGAAACCTTATTTGGATTTTTACTAGGTTTAGGAAGCGATCGCCTAGCCAAAGATTTCATTTGGGCGTACTATCAACGTGTCACCCTAGCCTCCGCCATTCTCAGCAGCCTATGGGCCCCTGTCTTGTATTACCCGCTTAACCTGTGGTGGGAAAAAATGAAAGTTAGTTATTAGTCAATAGTCATTAGTCATTAGTCATTAGTCAATAGTCATTAGTCATTAGGGAACAGGGAACAGGGAACAGGGAACAGGGAACGGCTTTTCTCATCTCCTACCTTGTCTACCTTGTCTACCTTGTCCCCAATCCCCAATCCCCAGTCCCCAATCCCATTCCCCAAAATCGTACTGTTTAGGTATCGCTATTGAAACAGTTAGCGTGCAGAATATTTACAGTATTGCCCAAGATTTATGGATAACTTGCCAGTGGTTGCTCAAGGGGATGCCTCTCTATCAAATAATACTCATGATCATGAGTTTTTAGTGCGATCGCCAAATGATTCTCATTCACAAACACCACAGTCTGTAGGTAGTGAATTTGACCGGGCGATGATGCGGCGTTGTTTGGAACTTGCCCGTCGTGCTTTGGGACGCACTTCACCAAATCCGTTAGTAGGGGCAGTAATTGTTAAAAATGGCACAATTGTTGGGGAAGGTTTTCACCCCCGTGCTGGTGAACCTCATGCAGAAGTTTTTGCTCTTAGAGCCGCCGGAGATTTAGCCCGTGGTGCTACCGTCTACGTCAGTCTCGAACCTTGTAACCACTATGGCCGGACTCCCCCTTGTTCTAAAGCCTTAGTGGCTGCTGGTGTGGCTAAGGTGGTAGTGGGAATGGTTGATCCTAACCCGTTAGTAGCTGGTGGTGGAATTAACACGTTACGGGCGGCAGGAATAGAGGTTTTGGTAGGTGTAGAATCGGAAGCTTGTCAACAACTGAATGAAGGTTTTGTGCATCGCATTCTGCACAAACGCCCTCTAGGAATTTTAAAATACGCCATGACTTTAGATGGCAAAATCGCTACTAATTCCGGTCATAGTGCTTGGGTAACAAACCAAACCGCCCGTAGCGAAGTACACCAACTGCGGGCTGCTTGTGATGCGGTGATTGTTGGTGGTAATACTGTGCGCCAAGATAATCCTTATCTGACTAGCCATCAAGTAGAGGCGCATAATCCCCTGCGGGTGGTAATGAGTCGTTCTCTGAATTTACCTACTGATGCTCATTTGTGGGACATCACAGAAGCACCTACTCTGGTACTCACCCAAGTCGGTGCTAATCCAGATTTCCAAAAATTCTTACAACAAAAAGGAGTAGAGGTATTAGAGTTACCTTCTCTCACACCACAAGCAACCATAGAGTATTTATATGAACGAGGTTTTTGTAGTGTGTTGTGGGAATGTGGCGGGACTTTAGCCGCAAAAGCTATATCTGAAGGTGCAGTGCAGAAAATCTTAGCTTTTATCGCTCCCAAAATTATTGGTGGTAATCATGCGCCTACACCTGTAGGTGACTTGGGTTTAACCAATATGACAGAAGCCTTAATTTTAGAGCGTGTGCGTTGGCGTGTCATTGATGGTGATTGTTTAGTAGAAGGTTATTTACCACAAAAACACTAACCAATGTGAAATTTTGAACTTCGTTTTCAGCGACTCAATTGAGCAACTGGCAATTTTTTTGAGAGTTGCAGGAGTTATCCAATTTTAGATTTTGGATTTTGGATTTTGGATTGAAAACCGATATTCAGAGGCTGTTCCAGAAACTTGTAACAATACTACCTATCCCAATTTGGTATTAAACTATCCGATTTTTGCTGACGCAGTGATGGGATATCATTTTCATGGGAATTATCCGAAAATCTCCAAACAGCATCCCCCCTGGGTGCAGTCTACCTCACACGATTTTCTATCTAATTCCCTTAAACTATGGACGAAATTATAGTTCATCTGTTACTATAAACACTGTCTTTCGTAAGCAATATCACGTATCAAAGATAGCCGAGATTGGATATAATCAATCAGGCAATCAGTTTCACTCGGCTCTAATAATGCTTGGGCTGTAGTCTGGTGTGTCAACCATTGCACTAAGCTAGCATCATCCATCTGCAAAAGAGTTTTGGTGTGAGAGTTTTCAATCACAGCCCACAGTTGACGCAGAATTTTAGGAGTCATTAGACCTCAATATTTAACATTCAGCTCAGTTGTTTTCAGATTACACAATTACAGCAACAGATCACGAATTAAAGTACAAGCTGAGACAAGTATTATCAAAAACTTAATATAGAGATTTAAAACTTGATTAAGTTTAAGAATGTAGGCACCACATTCAATTATTAACAAAAGTTAAAATCAAGTTTATTTCTGGGTTTGTAATTAAATGAGCAAGGAAGACGATTCAAAACATTAACACCATAATGCACATTTACCTGAAATGTACTCAGAAAAAATACTTGTTATCAGAAGCTCAATAACTGATTGATTTAAGGAAATTCTAGCATTTCTGTGCAGAAAATGGATAATTGGTATTATTTTGCAAATATTAAAAACTAGGGGTGTAAGGGTGTGGAGGTATCAGGGTATAAGGGAAGGAGAAGTAATGAATTTTAATAATTCAACAAGAAAGATAATACTGAAAAACCTTCCTAATATACATTTCAATCCGAAAATTCAGGACTTTTACAACTAGAATGTACAGTAGTAACCCCATATTCGAGATAATAGTGCATTGACCTATCGCTAACGCACTATGAAACGTGGGTGTTTTTTAATGAGAGTTTACTGAGTACAACTCAACATAAATCAGTCTTCGTACTCTACCCAACTATTAGGTGTCTCAGAAACATGGACTTTGAGTTGTGTTTCTGGCGGTAATTTCTTCTTAGTTTCATCATAGATATACTTAGCGATCATTTCCGCAGTTGTTTCATATTCAGGAGGCATAATTTCATTAAGAACACCATGATCAAGCCCTCCTTTTGTAGAATCTTGCTTTGCCCAGCGTAAAGTTCTAAAATCGGCTACCATCACCGGATGTGGGCAATATTGTGAAGCGTGTAGTTGTGTAGATGTAACTTCAATACGAACTTGATAATTATGTCCGTGCATCCGGCCACAGGGGCCGTTGTAATCTTTAATGTAGTGAGCAGCATTAAAGGTAAATTCTGTGACAACTTTCCATTTAGGCATTTGAATATAACCTCACAATTGCTTATTAAATTCAGCACTATATTTATCTATATTATGAGAGTGAATAATCATGTATTTACACTTATTACTTAATACTTGATTAAATCCTCTAGATGATGAGGGTGTTTATAAAGTTTGTATTATATGTATTTAAATGAACATATACTCAAGCATTAAGATATTGTTGAGGTTTATTCACTCTCCTGAATTTAGATTACTTTCCAATATCCAAATTCCATGAGAAGTTTAATCGGAATAACAACAATTCAACAAAAAGATATAGCATATACTGAGCATCGACCTTAGCAGTCCCCAGGTGGACGATTGATTGTTGTGCAACCAGTAGACTTTACGACTCTGACAGCCGCTTGTAGCGAACTCCGCACACACTGGCTACCTTCACGTTTAGAGCAAGTGTATCAGCGCGATCGCTATACTATTGCTATAGCTCTCCGTACTCTCAAAACTAGAGGTTGGCTAGAAGTATCTTGGCATCCTCAAGCTGCACATATTTGTATTGGTAGTCCGCCACCACGCACTCCCGATACTTTTACCTTTAGCCAACAGTTAATACATCAGTTGGGTGGTTTAGCTTTGGTAGCCATTGAAGCGATCGCACCTTGGGAAAGGGTGATAGACTTACAATTTGCCCGTCGTCCTGGTGAGGAAGCACTATATCATCTCTATGCGGAGATTATGGGCAAATATAGCAATGTCATCCTCACGGAAGCTAATAATCTCATCATCACTGCTGCTCATCAAGTCAGTCAGCAGCAGTCTAGTGTTCGTCCCATCCAAACAGGACAAATCTATGAAACACCACCCAAACTGACGGGAACTGTTCCTAGTTTGAGTGAATCCCCGACACGTTGGCAAGAAAGGGTGAGTTTAGTCCCAGGGGCGATAAAAAAGCAGTTACTCAAAAGTTACAGTGGTTTGAGTGCGGCTTTAGTTGAGTCGATGTTGCTGGCGGCGCATATTGCACCAGATACCAACACCGACACCCTGACATCAGAAGATTGGCAAAGATTGTGGGAAAAGTGGCAGTTATGGCTGCAAACTTTAGACAACGGTAATTTTCAGCCTGCTTGGACTCCCAATGGTTACACGGTGATGGGTTGGGGTGGAATTGCACCAGTTCAAGATATTCAGACGTTAATTAATGAATATTACACAGGACAACTGAATCAGCAGATATTTACGCAATTGCGCCATCAATTGAGCCAAAAGTTGAGTAATATTTTAGGTAAATTGCGGAATAAAGCGCAGACATTTAGCGATCGCCTGCAACAATCAGATCAAGCTGATGATTATCGTCAAAAGGCTGATTTATTGATGGCGCATTTGCACGAATGGCAACCAGGGATGAAAACCATTACCCTGCAAGACTTTGAGACTGGTGAACCTGTAGCGATCGCCCTTCAGCCAGATAAAAACGCTGTTCAAAATGCCCAAAATCTCTATAAACAACACCAAAAACTTAAACGCGCCCGTATCGCTGTAGAACCATTACTCAAAGATGTCCAAGCAGAAATTGATTATTTAGAACAAGTTGAAGCCGCAATTTCTCAGATAGAAAATTATCAAACTGCTGAAGATTTACAAGCTTTGGAAGAAATTCGCGATGAATTAATTGGACAAAAATATTTAGAAGAATTAGATTATCGTCGTCGGAGTAATGATAGTCCCAGTATCAACTTTCGTAACTATTCCACACCCAATGGTTTTCAAGTTTTAATTGGTCGTAATAATAGCCAAAATGACCAATTAACTTTTCGCGTAGCAGGCGATTATGATTTATGGTTTCATGCTCAAGAAATTCCTGGTAGTCATGTTTTATTGCGTTTAGAACCTGGTGCTGTTCCAGATACCACAGATTTACAATTCGTCGCCAACCTGGCAGCTTATTACAGTCGCGCCCGTCAAAGTGACCAAGTAGCGGTAGTTTACACCGAGCCGAAACACGTTTACAAACCCAAAGGTGCAAAACCAGGAATTGCTATTTACAAACAAGAACGGATTATTTGGGGAAAACCCCAGATGGTGGAATAATATCGGTATCATCTACTGATTGGAGATTGTCATGGTAACTCAAACCAATCCTCCGCAAAATGTGATTGATTGTTTGCAGATTATTTTAGATGCGATCGCTACGGGAAATTATGAGCTTTTTCTCAGCGTTGGTAATGCAGACTACAAAGCGGGTATTACCAAGGAAATGTTTGACTCAGTTAGTTCCCACCTTTCTCCACGGATGTCTGAGGGTTATACAACTACTTACTTTGGTCAACTTAAACAACGGGAATATCAAACCTATTTGTGGAAACTAAGTTTTGCTGATGCGGGAGATGAGTTTGTCATACGGATGGCTGTTAATGAAGACAAAGTTGCTGGAATTTCGATTACTTAATTTATTTTTATTCTGGTTAGACGCGATTGATCGCGTCTTTACGTCAGGGTTTTAGAGTTATCTGAACTGGATGGAGTGATCAGCAAGAGCAACAGCCACACTCAACAAATTTCAACTCTTTAACCAGTTCTCAGTCTCTAGTCAATCACTTCTGTAATCTCAGATCAATCACAGAGGCATTAAAGTTGTAATTAAAACCTTCTAACTCAAAAGGCATACCAATTTTCACCTTACTGTTACCTAAAACTGGCCCATCTTTGGTAACTTCTGCTTGACCTTCTAAAGTCAAAAGCATATCTGTACTAAAGTTATTTTTTCTCGGATCAGCTAACTCTTTAACTGAACCATCTGGTTGACCTACTGTTAAAGTTCTAGGTAACACTTGTACAGATTTAATCCCAATCTCACCGTAAGGTTGATTACGAATAATAACTTTAGTTTTGCCACCTGGTTTGAAACCTTGGTCAGATAACTGCTGAGGATCACGCACATTCAATCCCCGAACAACTAAATCTACCTCTATCGGCGTTTTTTTCGCTCCTACTTGAGCAATTGATCCACCAGTCCCCGGAAAAACAAAAATCCCAAATATTACTAACAGAATAACTAACCCAGCAAATAGGTCAAGTATATTGATTTTGCCAAACAAGCGACCTTTGGAATCTAAAATAGCCATAATATATTCTTCCAGAGCAGATTCAAGTAATTGATTTTAGCAACAAGTTTGATAATAGGGGCATGGGGCATTGGGAATTGGGCATGGGGCATTGGGTTAAAGTTGCCTCTTGTTCCTCTCTTTCCCTGCTTTTCACCTTGGGTCTTGAGGGATATTAAGGGGTTGGCCGTTGCGGTCATATACAGCAATATCCCACTGACCGTTATTACTAAATTCAAAGGCAATTGTAGTACCATCAGCATTAATTGTGGGATTACGGACTTCGGCTTGCAGATTAGCTGTTAGATTACGTGATTGACGTGTTTCGCGGTCATAGAGAAAAATTGCCGATCGCCCCTGACGACTAGCAGCAAATACAATATAACGAGCATCTTCGGAAACGCTGGGATGAGATGCAATGGTATCAAAGGCATTTAAACCCGGTAAATCCATTAAATTGCGTGTCAGAGTGTCAAATAAATAAACATCTTGACTACCCCGGCGATCGCTAGTAAACACAATATACCTTCCCGAACTTTGCGGGCTAAGTTCCGATGCCAGACTATTAAGACTCCTTCCCCCAGGATCAAACGGATAATTCACCAATCGAGGATAACCAAAACACCCCGTTAACAATCCTGCACAAGTAAATATAGGAATAAGAGTAGTAGGTTTAGTCATTAGTCAATAGTCAATAGTCAACAGTCAATAGTCATTAGTCAGCACCGGCTAAACGCCGCGCTACCGCTAACAGCACTCATTACTCATTACTCCTCCCTTGTCCCATGCCCAATGCCCAATTCCCATATCTACTGCGGTGGCTCAACGGTTGCACCATTGGGAATATCTAATTCAATAGTCGGCCCCCGATCTAGGACTTCAATGTCCCACTGACCACGGGCTGCTGTTTCAAAGACAATATACCGCCCATCGGGGCTGATAGCCGGTTTTCTGACCCAACCGCGATAAGTTGGGGTGACAACTTGTGATTGTTGTGTAGCGCGATCGTACAGTGCTACTACTGGTCTACCTTGGTCACTGGTTAAGTAAGCAATGTAACGTCCTGTGTAGCTGAGGCTGGGACTTTCGATAATTGTCTCTCGCCGATTTAACCCTGGCAGAGAAATGAAACTCTGTTGTCGCAAATCGTACACAAGCAACTGATGAGTATTATTACGATGGGAAATAAACGCTAAAAAGCGACCATTACCACTTAAGGCTGGTTGCTCTTCTGTGTAGCGACTATTGAGGGAAGTAGGCCCAAGGGGTAGATCACCAGAGCCACAAGAGGCTAACAAACTTGTAAAACCAAAAATTAGGCTCCAATAAATTGGTTTTTGAAGCCAGAACTGAGAAGTAAATTTTTTCACCTCAGATATTTACTTGTTGCTGTCGCTTATCAGCTTACATCTATCACGGCTGATTTATATGTCATCGTAATCTGTAGATTTATCAGAGTTAGTCTCTGATTCGTCTATGGGTTTATACGGTACATAATCAGTTGGGATAGCTTCATCATCTTCTATCGGTCGGCGGGATATGCTATCAGCAGGTGGACGGCGTTTTCTTGGTCTGGAGGGTGGTGTATCCTCGCTTACCTCTGGACGCGGAGAATTGTTATTACCCCGTCGGGAAGTTCTTCTGGTTTCCCTACTAGAACTTTCCCAATCATCAGTTTCTCTAGTGGGCGAAGTACCCCAATCTTCTTGGTCGTATCTTTCCGTAGTCCGAGGCGATGGACGGGTGGAACGACTGCGGGATGATCTATCTGTTGATTCTGGGCGATCGCTACTGCTGCGGCGATCGCGGCGTGGGGTTGGCTCATCGTAATAATCATCCCGTGAGGAGCGATCGTCCCTACCAGGACGAATGCGGGGACGTACGGGACGTTCTTCTTCTTCTTCCTCTTGATACGGTAGTGGCTCATAATCGTCTTCCACTTCCGCTTCATAACCACCGCGTCTGCGCTTATAGGAATAGTCCCGGCTAACTTCCCTCTCATCTACAATCGGCGTATTGCGTTTAGCTTGTTGAGTAGCAATACTCCGCAACCGAATACTTTCAACAGCAAAAAATACCGTTGTCCCCACTAACAGCAGTTGACCAAATTGCAAAATCGGGTCTAAACGCCATCCTTGGAAAATTAAAATGAAGCCGCATAGCAAGCCTACAGCCGCAAAAAATATATCTTGATCTCTAGACAGTTCTGGACGCACAGTCCGGAGAAAATATAGTGCAGCCCCAGCTACAGCCAGGAAAATTCCTAAAAATGTGGCTGGAGTAGACCCTACATTTATCTGAGCCAGAACACTGGCTGAGTTCAGCCCAAAATTTAGCATTGTTCTTTTCCTAATATCAAATCTATGTTAACGAGCCACACTTAAAACTACTACTCTAAGCAATCACAATATAATATTTAAGCTTCAAAGCAACTGGCAAAGAAGCTCTGAAGCTATTTACCGCATCTTAAGAAAAGTTTAAGTCTGTCAGTTAGTTGACTAAGCTGACAGACAAATATACCCAAGAGAGTTGAAGTAACTCTCCCACAAACTATGAGCGTTGGATTTTATCTTTTTGGCTGATGAAAATTAAACCAACTGTGGCAGGGATAACAACGATCGCAGTACCCCAAGCCAGACTCCAAAGAAAGTTTGCTAAAGATGGTGTCATGGATCTCAACCTTTTTTTACACTCTTCATCATAATTCTAATAGTGTATTACTTCCTTGAGAAGCCTGTATATCTGATGTGGCAACCCCAAGACTACACCCCGCCAAAGTTAAACACTGTCTTGAGTGTAGTTGCTTTTCGTCACGCGCTCATAAGTAGTACCATTTGGTTAAAATTTAGATATAACCAGCTTTACAAAGCTTAAAATTTAATTATCTCCGCTTTCAGTTTTCTGTTTGTCCATCAAATCGTAGCTCGGATCAATTCCATGACGGCTGTTAACCTAACTGTTTGGATTCTTGGCCCTATCTTGGGGTTAATGACTTTTCTCTTCATTTTCCGCATCATTCTGACTTGGTATCCCCAAGTTGATTTGAATCGGTTGCCTTTCAATCTCATCGCTTGGCCTACCGAGCCATTTTTAATCCCATCGCGAAAAATTATCCCACCTATCGGCGGAGTTGACATCACCCCCATCATTTGGGTAGGTATCTTAAGCTTGCTCAGAGAAATTCTCTTAGGTCAGCAAGGATTAATTACCATGATGTCTCGTGTTAGTTAGGGTATGGGGGATGGGGCATTGGTTCTCAGAATGCCCCTAGAGGCGGTGGGTATAGCTCATCGCACCCGCTTCTCAATAGATTACGTCAAGCTCACTGTGCAATCACCTTAACTGGTTAGCCATTACTTATACTTCTTCAAAAACTAAATCTGCAAGCAAAATTCTAGTTTCTATCATGAGCTTAATTATTATGTGTCAGCTTAACAATTCAAAATTCAAAATTCAAAATTCAAAATTCAAGACATTTTCAGTGGGGGATTTCAACCCCCACTGAAAATATGCTACGTATAGACGTAGGGGTCTTAAACCCTCTGATTTACGATAAATTAGCTCTTGCATTTAGATTCTGGTTTTATAGGGCAAGTTTTACTATCAATTGGATTACCAGTCAGAATTAGGAACTGCAATTTACTCATCCTAGCGAGTGGCTGAACATCAAGAATATGATTGCGATGCAATGAGAGATATCTCAAATTATCTAGTCCAGCCAGTGGTTTGACATCACTAATTTCATTGTTATTCAGAATAAGTTCAGATAAATTACTTAATTTAGCTAATGGCTGGAGATTACTAATTTTGTTGTTATCAAGGCTGAGTAAGGTTAACTTATTTAATCTAGCCAAGGGCTGAATATCACTAATTTGATTATCATGAAGCCTGAGTTCAGTCAAGTTGCTTAATTCACTCAATGGTGCAAGATTACTAATTTTGTTATCTTCAAGTTTAAGGACAGCTAACTTATTCAATCTACTTAATGCCTGGATATCACTAATGTCATTATCATTAAGGTTGAGTTCGTTTAGGTTATTAAATTCAGCAAATTGATTTAAATTAGTAATTTGATTACCATGAAGATCAAGGGTATTGTACACACTTATTTTATTGAAATTAGCTTTTAAAAACCTAGTTAGTGGTGTGATATCGCTAATTTGATTATTGTGAAGTGTGAACCTGGTCAACTGAGGCAAATTAGCTAATGGCTGGACATCGCTAATTTTGTTGTTATCCAGGTAGAGAGCATTTAACTTACTCAATTTAGATAATGGGCTGAGATCATGAACTTGATTATTATTAAGAATGAGCGCATTCAAGTTTTTTAACTCACCTAATGGCTGGACATCGCTAATTTGGTTTTCTCCAAGACTAAGGGTGGTTAATCTGTTCAACTTAGCCAATGGTGTGAGATCACTAATTTGATTCCTTTCAAGGCTGAGATTAGTCAATTTCCTTAACTCACCTAATGGCTTAAGATCACTAATCTGATTGCCAGCAAGGTCTATGTCCTTCAGGTTGCTTAATTGGGATAGTGGCTGAATATCTTGAATTTTGTTCCCATAGACAGTCAGCTTGGACATTTTACTCAATTTAGCTAGTGGTTTAAGATCACTAATTTTGTTATTTTCAAGTTCAAGTGTGGTTAAGTTAGTGAGTCCAGCTAGTGGTTTGATATCACTAATTTCATTGTTGCCGAGATTAAGCTTAGACAAGTTAGTAAATCCTGCCAATGGTCTTAAATCCCTGATTAATTTGCCGCGCTTTGGCAAAAAACCAAAATTATTACCGTAAGGGCCATGAAGATTAAGTTCGGTAAGACCTTGGAGTTTAGAATCAGCTAGTTGGCAGTCTTGGGTATCAGCTTGTTTTAACAACATATCAATTGTGTGTCTAGCATCCGCAGATACCCACATTTTGCGATCGCACCACTGGCGAAAATTTTGCAGTTTATCTTCTTGCCCTAAGTCTTTTAAAAATAAAAATGGCATCAGTAATAAGAATACCGTTCCAGATACTAGAATTAAAGCCCTTTTCATAAAATTGGTATTTAGGGATTTGTATTTAATGGGATTTGCCAGCCAGCGATCTCAGTAAAAATTTTTAAAGACGCGATATCTCGCGTCTCTACATCCAAAATCAACCTGAGTTCGGCATCAGGAAAGGGACAGGTGGTAAGCTGAAAATTAAGATAGACATCCTCTCTCTGTGAAGTGTGAGAAGAGATGGAGATGAAAATCACGCATTTATTCAGATTTTCGTCCACTTTATCTCTCACAACTGATTTAGTATTGCTATACTTCTCAGCCTTTTACGCCTTACCCCTCACCTCTCTACTTCAAATCGCCACTCCCCAATTTCCTAAAGTTTCATCTCCTGAATGAAATTGGTGTAAACATGACCCTCTAAAAACTGGTGATTTTCCATGATTTTCTGATGAAAGGGAATTGTGGTCGGCAATCCAGTAATTGCACACTCTCTGAGAGCGCGTTTCATCCGGTTAATTGCTGTAGCACGATCTGGCCCCCAAACAATTAATTTACCGATGAGGGAATCGTAGTAAGGGGGGATTTGATAATCGGTGTAAACGTGGGAGTCAATCCGTACGCCAGGGCCACCAGGGGGAAGATAACCGCTAATGCGTCCGGGTGCTGGGCGAAAATCATGATCGGGGTCTTCAGCGTTGATGCGACACTCAATTGCATGACCTTGTAATACTACTTGGTCTTGAGTCAGCCTGAGTCTTTCCCCTTGGGCGATTCTAATTTGTTCAACTAGCAAGTCTACCCCAGTAATCATCTCTGTCACAGGGTGTTCCACCTGAATCCGAGTGTTCATTTCCATGAAGTAAAACTTACCGGATTTATCTAACAGGAACTCAATAGTACCCGCACCGGTGTAATTAATAAACTGGGCTGCTTTGACGGCGGCTTGTCCCATTTTTTCCCGCAGTTCTGGGTCAAGTGCAGGACTGGGGGCTTCTTCTAGTAACTTTTGGTTGCGGCGTTGAATGGAACAATCCCGTTCACCTAAGTGAATGACATTGCCGTAATTATCCGCCAAAACTTGAAACTCAATGTGGCGGGGACGCTCGATAAATTTTTCGATATAAACGCCAGCATTACCAAAGGCTGCACCTGCTTCACCTTGGGCGGCTAAAAAGAGTTTGACAAATTCATCTTCTGATCGCACTAAGCGCATCCCTCTACCACCACCACCAGCCGTGGCTTTAATCATCACTGGGTAGCCCATTTTATTTGCGATCGCTAATCCTTCTTCCTCGGTTTCTACCAAGCCATCGCTCCCCGGTACAGTGGGAACTCCGGCTTTTTGCATAGTTTCTTTAGCCGTGGATTTATCCCCCATCAACCTGATTGCTTCTGGGGTAGGGCCTATAAACGCAATGTGATGGTCAGCGCAAATTTCGGCAAATTTGGCGTTTTCCGACAGGAAACCGTAACCAGGATGAATAGCACTAGCATTGCGCGTTAAAGCCGCCGCAATGATATTAGGAATATTCAAATAACTTTTACCGCTAGCGGGTTCACCAATGCAAACCGCTTCATCAGCTAGTTGGACGTGCAGAGCATTCCGGTCAACAGTCGAGTGAACCGCGATCGTCGCAATCCCCATTTCTTCACAGGCGCGGAGAATGCGGAGGGCGATTTCTCCTCGATTGGCAATTAAAATTTTGTCAAACTTCATTTTCGAGCTTCGATATCAGTACCAGTAGATAGAAATTGTCTCCCATCCAAGTTGCAACAGCACAGTGGCTTTATCTCAAATTATGACAGGAGATTTACCAGCCTCATCTAAACGTAGAATGCACAATGTGAGTGCTGTTAGCGGTAGCGCGGCGTTTAGCCGGTGCTGAGTTCTGAGTAGGTTGATTCCATGTATACCCAATACTCACGACTCATTGTCAGTATTTATTTCATAAACGCTGAGTAATGAGTGAGGTTATTCACTTTCTACTCACTACTCCCCATTTAATATCACTTGTGGAGCTACTATATTTCTGTCAGTCTGGTATCTTCCTTCGGGAAATTTGTGATACCCCAAAATTAAATTTTTGGTAAAGTTAGCTAAATTCCTAATTATCTTTACCTATTCCTGTAGGTTGTGCTATGATTGATAATCGTGAAACTCATGCGGATGTGGCGGAATTGGTATACGCGCACGTTTGAGGGGCGTGTGGCTTTGCCTTGCGAGTTCGAGTCTCGCCATCCGCATTTATTGTTTAGTCAAAAGTCATTAGTCAACAGTCAAGAGTGAGAGATTGTAGACTGATGACTTTTATATTTAGGAATCATTTAGTTTAGTTGCGTAGTGCAGTAGCTCGGTATTCGGGGTTTCCGAACTTGAGGAAACCGCCATATTGAAGGTTAGAGAAAAAATCTTCCTTTGGTATTTTACAGAAGCATTGATCATATCCGTAACTAAACTAATGACTAATGACTAATGACTAATGACTAATGACCAGATTTCCGTCTTTTGTGCTTTCATAGAAGTAGGTGAACTTTTGTAAAGAACATTGACTGCAATATTTACTTCAAGTAACAACTCAACACTACCAGCCGCGTGGCATCGCCTAACCCCAATTTGGCAAGGTGGGGAGGAAGTAATTAAAAAAAGTTTGCCCCACACTCAGCTGGCTCCGGCTTGGCAAATGCTGCTGCTGGGTGACGGTTCACCCACAAGACACCTAGAATTACTGACGGGTGAGCCGACAGAAGTTGATGTCATTGATATGTCATTTATTGGCATGGATTTGGATGATGCGCCGGAATTGATTCACAAAGTCCCAGGGCCAAGACTACGGCGACAAGTGTGGCTACGCACTCCTAGTGGGCAGAGATTAGCCTATGCTACTTCGTGGTGGGAAGCTAGCCATGTAGATGAATATTTACAAAACCGTTCCTTGCCGATTTGGGCTAGTCTAGCGCGTTTGCGTACCGAATTATATCGAGATGTACGTGGTATTTATTACGGTTATTCCCCAGCCCTAGAAGTCGGATTTAACGTGGAAGGGCCTTTTTGGGGTCGCCATTACTTGTTTTGGCATCATGGTCAACCATTAACTTTAATTTACGAAGTTTTTTCGCCTTATTTAACAAAATACTTAGGTGCAACACAGCTAGAAACTGTTAACTAAAAAAATCTCCTATCGTCTTGGTGAGCAGAGACAGCAGGAGAGTAGAACGAGAAATAATTTGCTCATCTTTGTTCACTCCTGCATCATTGTAAAAAGATTGGTATCCAGTTTGTAGTAAGGACTTCAGTCCTTATTAGAGGACTAAAGTCCTCTCTACGAGACGCTTGCGCGAACACTACAAACCTTGAATTATCTACACCGTTCTACTGACTTGATAAATAGGCTCTCATCAAAACGGGAAAAGTTAAGATGATTTTGTTGCAATGAATCAAAATGCAGTTAATTTAAATTAATTAATGCAACGGTAAATATCAGCGTTATTTAGCAAATTAAAATTTGGCAATCCTTGGCTTCTCAAAGAAGTTGGATAAACGGCTGTTCATACATAATTGAGAATAGCTACATACTTATGTTGAGTAATGTAAAATTATCGTGCTTCCTATGCTGGTATCATTTCATCCAGTGATTATGCAACTCTAGATTCCTTCCTGTTACCATTTACCTATTTTCTGGTGGTATGAGACTTGAGGGAAGGAAAACTGAGCAAATTATTTGCTATATAAATATAGACATTTTTAATTTGAGTGAATTAGTCAAGCTAATCAGAAATTTGCAAATATGAGGTGTAGATTTCATGACATCACCTAGATTGTCTACTCCAAAGAAGAAACAAAAGAAATCTTCTTTGAGACTGACACTTTCAGGCGCAGGATTATTAATTGGTATAGGTAGTACGGCATACTTGTTTTTGAGTCAAGGTCAGTTATTTTATAGAGACTTACTGACAGGTGCGAATATTATTCCTAGTGATGCTTTGTTTGCGGTTTCTTTGACTACAGACATCAAACAATGGCAGAAATTACAGGAATTCGGCACGAAAGAAACACAAGCGCAAGTTAATCAAAGCTTAGTTCAGTTACGCGATCGCTTTCTCACCAATTACGGTTACAACTTTGAGCAGGATATTCAACCCTGGGTAGGCGATGAAGTTACCTTGGCAATTTTAGCCCCCCAGATGAATAAACCAGTTTCTAAGCCAGTCTCCACCATTGACAACCCTGGTGATAGTTCCCAATCAATGGTGATGGTGTTACCAGTTAAAAACCTCCAAAAAGCTCAAACTGTCTTTACTCAACCAAAAACCCTGATCCAAAGTAAATGGATTGACCGTACCTACCAAGGGATTAACATCAAACAAATTGAGGGACAGCCAGGAGAAAACTTATCGGCGGCATTTTTAGATGGAAAATTTTTGGTAATTACAGATAACCCGCAAACCGCAGAAAGAGCTATAGAAGCTTACAAAAATAAAACATCTTTAGCCACAATCGGCGGCTTTGCCGATAACTTTCCTAAAATATCTGGTTATCAACCTTTAGCACAGTTTTACATCAACATACCTAACGCTGCCAAAATAGCCGCCACAGCCCCCAACCGTCGTTTACCTGCACAAGTTTTAGCCCAACTACAAAATAACCAAGGTTTAGCCGGAACTGTGACACTAGAAACAGAGGGATTACGCATTAAAGGCGTGTCTTGGCTCAATCCTGGTAGTCAAAGAGTTTTGGCAGTCGAGAATCAAGCCGGTACAATGCAAAATCGCGTACCAGCAGAAACCTTAATGATGTTGTCTGGTGGAAATCTACAGCGTTTGTGGAGCGAATATGTTTTAACCTCCCAAGGTAATCCTCTCTCCCCCATTACGCCAGAACAACTGCGGACTGGGGTAAAATCCCTAACTACTCTGGATTTAGAAAGAGATTTACTCAGTTGGATGAAAGGCGAATTTGCGGTATCCATCATTCCTGGAACTCCCAAACCTGGAACTTCGCAAGATTTTCGTGCAGCTTTAGTATTTATGGTGCAAGCCAAGGAACGCCAATTAGCTGAAACATCCATCAAACAGCTAGATGATGTGATGAAAAATCAATATCAGTTCCAGATTCAATCAACAAAAGTAGCCAATAAACCCGTAGTGAATTGGATTAGTCCATTTGGGACACTTACAGCTACCCACGGTTGGTTAGATGGAAATGTGGCGTTTTTATCTATAGGTGCGCCCGTAACTGATAAAATTCTGCCTCAACCCAGCACTGCCCTCGCTAACAACTCAACATTTCAGCAAACAGTCCCCACAGAACCCAATCCCACAAACGGTCAATTTTACATAGACGTAGAACAGACAGCGAAAAATTTTCCCCTACCCAGACTACTCCCCCAACAACAAACCTTGCTAGCTGCTACCCGTTCCATCGGTATGACATCAGCCGTTAGCGATAACCGCAGCACTCGCTATGATATTTTTTTCACACTGAAGAAAGGTGATAGGTGATACCAATTCAAAATTCAAAATTCAAAATTCAAAATTAAGAAATCGATATTTTGCAAGGGTTTCTGGATTTGTATCTGTTTCATGATTTTAGTGAATTGGTATGGGGCAGGGTAGACAAGGTAGACAAGGTAGAATTTCTTGCCCAGTCCCCAGTCCCCAATATCAGAATTTTGAATTTTGACTTGCTCAAACAGATAGGATCAGAACAGTCAGAATTAAAATTTTCAAGAGTCCCCTGCGGAGAACACTTTATGAATCTGGTTTTACTCCAGAATTGGTTAGATAATGCCTCATTTGCTGTCTTATTTATCACCATGTTGGTTTATTGGGTGGGAGCAGCCTTTCCCAATCTCAGCATCACTAATGCGCTGGGAACAGCTGGGATGGCGATCGCTAATTTGTGCATCGCTACGCTTCTGGGTGCGCGTTGGCTAGAGGCTGGCTATTTTCCATTGAGTAATTTGTATGAATCCCTATTTTTCTTGACATGGGGAATCACTACAATTCATCTAATTGCAGAAAATTCCAGCCGTAGCCGCTTAGTGGGTGTTTTCACCAGCCCTGTAGCTATGGGGATTTCTGCTTTTGCTACATTGACATTACCATCAGAAATGCAAGTAGCCGAACCATTAGTACCAGCACTCAAGTCTAATTGGCTGATGATGCACGTTAGCGTCATGATGTTGAGTTACTCAGCCTTGATGGTGGGTTCATTGCTAGCGATCGCATTTTTGATTGTCACACGCGGTCAAAATATTCAATTACAAGGTAGTTCATTCGGTAACGGTGGCTATCGTACCAACGGCTACCGTCTGCAAAAAGCTGGTGAACTCATTACACAACCCCCAACACCACCAGCAGAAAACAATGGCTATGCACGGCTAGAAAGCAATAACAACGGTAACGGTAACACCGCCGTTTTAAACTTAGTAACTCCTACTCCAGCCTCAACCCTCACATCAGCACCAACCCTTTCACCCCAACGCCTCAGCATCGCAGAAACCCTCGATAATATTAGTTATCGCGTCATCGGTTTGGGATTCCCTCTACTCACCATCGGGATTATTGCTGGTGCAGTTTGGGCGAATGAAGCTTGGGGTTCTTACTGGAGTTGGGACCCGAAAGAAACTTGGGCATTAATTACTTGGTTGGTATTTGCTGCCTATCTCCACGCTAGAATTACCCGTGGTTGGCAAGGTCGCCGCCCAGCAATTTTAGCCGCCAGTGGCTTTGTTGTCGTTTGGATTTGTTACCTTGGTGTGAATCTTTTAGGAAAAGGTTTACATTCTTACGGTTGGTTTTTTTAATAGTTTTATCCCCTCTTTATTGGCAAAGAGGGGATTTGTAATAATTAAACTTAGATAAGCTAAATCACCTCATCAAATGGCTACCATCAATGAATACAGATAACATATCCAAAACCTGTTAAACGAACACGCCAAACTTGTACGGGATGAAAGCATTCAAGCGCAAACTATTTTTGATACTGAGCGAGATCACTATCAATTAGTTTATGTTGGTTGGCATAATTCTAAACGAATATATGGTACTGTTTTGCATCTTGACATCATTGATAGCAAAATCTGGATTCAACAGGATGGTACAGAAGTTGGTATTGCAAATAAATTAGTTGAACTTGGTGTGCCGAAACGAGACATAGTTTTGGGATTTGATCCCCCAAAATTCAGACATTATACTGAATTTGCAGTGAGGTAAGGTTTATGGTGTTGACTCTGCTGTTGAATTTTTAGGTTTTTTTATCACTAAAAACGACATTGGCAATCCTGCTTATCTGTCTCCATTGAAAATGATTAAGATTAATCCATAATTTTATTACGGATAATCTACCCCAGCAGCAGAAAATATAAATTTAGTTGCGGGATATTCTTATGACAGACGGATTTGAGCGACTAAATCATGATGAAGTAGTCAGTATAGAACCAGACACTTTCAAAAAACTCGAAATTGCCAAAACTTTTAAAGTTCGTGATTTAATTACAGCAATTAAAGAATATATTAGTGCAGAGGAAACAATCGAAGTAGATTTATATACTGATGGCTTAAGTTGTGAAGTTTTGAAATTTAGCGCACAAGGATGGGTAAAAGGAAAAGTCAGACTAGCGTTAGAGTTTTGTCCTGATGACCCTGATTCACCATTAGACGAAATCTATCAAATTCATCAACAGCTGAAGCAAATTGATCAGGAAACATTATGGTAATAAATAGGGGATTGGGGATTGGGGAATAGGGTTTAGGAAATGGGATGGACTGCACTACACGCCAAAATACATCGTACTCTGCGATCGCGCCACTTATTAAATCGCCAGACACGCCTGTTAGTAGCAGTTTCCGGTGGGCAAGATTCCCTGTGTTTAATGAAATTACTGTTAGATTTACAAACTAAATGGCAGTGGGATTTAGGGATTATTCATTGTGATCATCGTTGGCGTGAAGATTCCCAAGCCAATGCCTATCACGTAGAAAATCTGGCTAAAAATTGGGGTGTATCTTTTTATTTAGCAACAGCTACTCAACCAGTAAACACAGAAGCAGCAGCCCGTGATTGGCGTTATCAAACTTTTCTAGCGATCGCCCAAGCTCACAACTACCAATATATTCTCACAGGTCACACCGCCAGCGATCGCGCCGAAACTCTCCTTTACAACTTAACGCGGGGAACTGGTGCAGACGGTTTACAAGCACTCACTTGGCAACGTCCCCTAACTGAGAAAATTGTGTTAGTGCGTCCCCTATTGGAAGTTACCCGCAAGCAAACACAGCAGTTTTGTCAAGATTTTAACTTGCCAATTTGGGAAGATTCCACCAACCAAGATTTAAAATATGCCCGTAACCGTATCCGCCAAGAATTAATTCCATATCTACAACAAAACTTTAACCCCCAAGCCGAATTAGCCATCGCCCAAACCGCCGAACTACTACAAGCCGATGTGGAATATTTAGAACAAGCAGCCCAGCAGTTGCGGGAAGAGGTGATGGGAGACTGGGGACTGGGCAGGGGGCAGGGGGCAGGGGGCAGGGGAGTGGGGAAAGAAGATGAAGAAAATTTTTTACAGCTACGTTTAAATCGTCGGGTATTGCAAACAGCACCATTGGCAATACAACGGCGGGTAATGCGTCAGGTGTTACAAAAAATCCTTCCCGATGCCCCCAATTTTGAGCATATCGAGAAATTAACAGCCTTAGTTACCGCGCCCAACCGTTCACAAACCGATCCCTTTCCTGGTGGTGCGATCGCTCAAGTCCAAGGTGAATGGATAATATTAGGGACTGGGGACTGGGGACTGGGGACAAGGTAGACAAGGTGGACAAGGGGACAAGGTAGCAGATGAGAATAAACCAATACCCCATGCCCAATGCCCTATTCCCTATGCCCTAAGAAGCCAACAACTCTGGTTGAGAGAGTAAACCGCCGATGGTGTGACGAATTTCTGTGATTGTTTGCAGTTGATGATCACTAGTTTCTTGAATTTGACCCAGAGATTCACCGATGCTTTGTAGTTTTTGTTTGATTTCGTCTAGACGGTCTTGAATTGGTTGCAGTGCTTCTTGATAAAGGTTGACTCGTCCCCAACACTCAGCACTAGCCTTTTGTAAGGAACGAAGATTTTCTTCCATTGTTTTCAATTCTTGCTGCTGTTCTTGGATATTGTGGGTTTGATTATCAATCATGCCGTGGTCTAATTCCAGTGCAGCTTGCATTTGCTCAACTTCCCGTTCCAATTTTTGCAGTTCTTGGGATTGTTGTTGTCGTTGATTTTCTAGTTGTGAAAGAATGGGGCTAAAGTCAATGTTGTTTTCTTGATCACTGTTAGCAACCGCCTGACCTTGTCGCTTGAGGAGAATGTTTTGGTGTTGTTTAATCAACTTTTGCCGCATTAATAAATTGCGTCTTTGTCCGACTAAAGTCTCATTGAGCATCTGATAAAGGTCTTGTTCATCGGCTAATTCTTCCTGTAAATTACTGACATCTTGACCGGATGCTTGACTGATTTTTTGTTTTAATTGTTCTATGGTTTGTTGTTTATATGTCAGTTCTTGTTCTTGATCATGAACAAAACTAGAGTCTATTTCTAACTTTTCTGATAAATCTTGTATAGTCTTTTGCAGTTCAGCTAGAGGCATATTTTCTAGAGCCTGCACATCAATTTGTTGTCCTGGTAAACCACCACCAGAAGTTGCAGCTACAGCATAAAGTTGTTGGTATAACTCATCTTGAGATTGCAACTGTTGTTTGAGGATTTGCATCAGTTCTTGCTTACTGGCGATCGCAGCCGTATTGACTTTCAATTGGGCTGTTTGTTGCTCTAAAATGTGTTGTGCTTGTTGCCATTCATTTTGGCGATCGCTCACTGTTTTTTCTAGTTTTTCAACTTCTTGTTGCTTTTCTTGAGCTGTTGTTTTTTCTTGTTGAAATTTTTCCCAATGGGGATTGAGCGTAGCCTGCTGCTTTTCGACAATTTCTTGGGCGGCGTGTAGATGTTCGCGCAAGATTTCTATAGGAGCAACACGGCTAGATAAGCGTTCCAGTAACTCGCTCATCTTCTGACTTTGCGTCGCGTCTAATACTCCACCCTCTTGCAGACGCTCCTCCAAGCGTCGCTGCTCACCCCGCAGATGCTCCCAAGCACCTTCTAATTCCTGACGATTACGGTCAATTTCCGCTTGTAACTGTTCAATTTTCTCACGAGAGGTTTCAACTTCTTGTTGTTGTGTTTCTAAACGTTGAAACTCCTCCTCCATATTGTGCAACTGTTCTAAGCGCACTTCCATATCCATTTCACGGCGATTTAACTCCTGCGCCTGAAATGTCAGTGATTCCTTCCATTGATCAATTTCGTCTTCCTTGAGCTTATATTTTTCCAACTGACGGGAAAAATTTTGCAAAATATTTACCAATGGCCTACCAGCTTCTTGCAGTCTCTGGACTTGGCGATTGGGATTGACTTCCACCAAAACCAGTGCGCCATCATTTAATTTGCTGGCTTCTTCAGCAGGGATAATTTCCTCCGACACAGGACTCCAATTCTGGTCGGTTCTTTGACAAGCTAGCAGTTTCAATTCAGTTTTGGAATTACCACCCAGTAAGCCGCCTTTCTGCTTTTGTACTTCCGCTAAATACAGCACACCGATATTCCTCTTGGTACGTGATATTTTTGTTTGAAAATATACTTTTAGATAATTCTGCTAACTTGTCTTATTTACCCAACTTGAGTCAAACAAAACAAACAAACCTATTTATAGACGCTTCATTTCACGTCTGCATATCCATAGCAGCGATCTGATCGTGCCTTTATATTTTGTACTGATGACAGTTATGATGACTTCCGTGTTATCACTAACTTTATCTAAAACTATTAAGAAAATTTACGGTTTATAGCTGAAATCATTCCCTGATCAAAACTAGTACAACAAAGCAAAAGAAATCATCTTATTAATTGACACATGGTGATTAAAAATCAAGAGTTTAAACAAAGGGTGTAAGGGTGTAAGGGTGTAAGGGTGTAGGGCAAGACGGATTTTTTTTATTGCCATTTGCAACTACTTCCAACAGCACCGACTGGCAATTTCATTCAAAGGAGCTACTGAGATTCAATGCAGGGAAATTTACAAGAACTTGATATTCGCAGCATCCTGCAATTAATTGAACTAGGACAGCGAACTGGACAACTGTTCATAGAAAGCCACGACTCTTACCAATATGGTCAAGTATCTCCACCAAGTAACCCGAAAAATTGGTTGATATTTTTCCAGAATGGTCAAATTATTTATTCCCAAGCAGGGCATAATAATTTGTCACAAATTCATGATTACTTACGTCCGTATCGTGGGGAATTATCTGCTTATGAACACATAGACGATTTGAACATAGAAGATACTTCAGAATATGAATACGTTTGGATGCTTATAGAGAAAAATATCATCAATCCCCAACAAGCACAGGTCATTCTTTATCGGTTACTGTGTGAGAGCCTGTTTGATTTGTTGAGTTTATATCGGGGTAATTTTATTTTTCATACCGATACACCCCTAACTCCACAATTAACGAGTTGGGAAATTGCGCCCTTAATCGCCAAAACTATCCAACAATTACAAGAATGGAAACTATTGTATCCATACATTGAATCGCCAGAACAACTGCCAATACTAGCCGAAACTGTGCATCTCTATTCCTCATTACCCATCAACACAGTCAATAAACTCAAGCAATGGGCAGATGGTCAAACTTCCTTACGTCAACTAAGTCGATATCTTGATCGTGATATTTTGACAGTGGCCAAGACAATATATCCATACATCCAACAAGGCTGGCTCAAACTCACATACCCACAAACCACTGATTCCCAATTACCAGCCCAGGAGAGGGCAAAAATGAAAATATTATGTATTGATCAGAGCCAAACTAGTGGAGAGACGGTAGAGTCTATTTTGCCTCCACAAGATTACGAAGTTATCACCCTCACCCATCCCTCAGAAGCACTGAGTTTAACTTTTCAACTCCAGCCCCAAATGATTTTATGTGACACTACCATACCAGAACTAAGTATTTATGAGATGTGTGCCATGCTGCGACAATCTCAAGCATTTCGGTATATACCGATGATTATGCTCACTAGTAAAGATAAATTTATAGATCGAGTTAAGGCGAAGATGGCCGGTTTCACAGACCTATTAACAAAACCCTTTGAGAATAAGGAATTACTAATTTTGCTCAACAAATATCTCAATATTTGATCTGGTGTGACGAAATAAACTCAATACAACACTTGTTGATCCCATAAAAGATGGGGTAAAAAATGTTATCACAGAATCAACCAACTCTCGGAGTACAGTTATTATCCACTCAACTTAGTGAAATATTAGATTGAATTTATACAGTAACTATTTGCAGGGAGAGCAGGGAATGTTCCAAACAGGAACGTCTACACCAGGAGGTAGATAGCCATTTATGAGTACAGTTTTAATTGTGGAAGACAGTCTTGCCCAAAGGGAGATGATTACAGACCTCCTGAAAGCCAGTGGTTTAAAAGTCACCCATGCCACTGACGGACTAGAAGCATTGGAGTCAATTCAAACTGAACCTCCTGATCTGGTGGTTTTAGATATTGTCATGCCCCGCATGAATGGCTACGAAGTTTGTCGGCGATTAAAGTCAGACCCCAAAACTCAAAACGTTCCCGTCGTCATGTGTTCTTCTAAAGGAGAAGAATTTGACCGCTACTGGGGGATGAAACAAGGGGCGGATGCTTACATAGCTAAACCGTTTCAACCAACCGAGTTGGTGGGAACAGTCAAACAACTGCTGCGAGGGTAAGGACGAACACAATATGGTTAGCAAACCGGACTTTTTAAATGGCAGTGGTCAAGATCACTTTCGTCCTGAATTTCAAGTAGAAAGTCCTGAAGGTGAGTTACATTTGCGGTTTTACATTCCCTCGCATCAGGAGTTTGCACTACCCGCAACTGGTATCCGAGAAGTTATGGAATTAAGTCCTGATAGAATTACCCCGATTCCTAATGCTTCTCCTTTACTTTTGGGTACTCTAAATCTACGAGGTCGAGTAATTTGGGTAGCCGATTTGGGTCAATTTTTAGGGGAAGCAACTCCTTTAAACACAGACAAAGCAGAGATTTCGGTAATTGCTGTGCAAGAACAAGACACTATTGTCGGTTTAGCAGTGGATGCAATTGGTGGTATGGATTGGCTGGATGTTCAAAATCTGATGCCACCTACCAACATACCGGATACCATGACTCCCTTTTTGCGTGGAGAGTGGCTATTAGACCCGAAGAACAATCAGTGTCTAAGGCTACTAGATCCGATGGCAATTTTGCGGAGTGCGCGGTGGGCAGGATGATATTGGGAGGGAGGAAATGGCAGCGAGTATAGAAGATTACGTCGAAACATATCAACAGGCTTACACAGCCTACGCGGAACAAAACTATGAAGTTGCCGCTACTTTAATCGATCAGGTGGTGCAGAATGTCCCAGATGACCCGAACTCCCATTTATTGCGGGGTCACATCTACTATGTTTTGCAACAATACGATATAGCAGAAGTAGAATATCAAAAAGTTTTGGAATTAACTGATGATTTTGAATTGATTGGGGTAGCACAAAAGAGTTTAGAGAATATTAGCCAATATCAACAACTAATCGTAGAGCCACTTGATTCTCTAGAATCACTTGATTCTCCTGAATCAATTGATATCGCAAGTACATCTGATTCTCTAGAATTGGCATCATCAGAATTAGAAGATTTAGGAGCTATCGATAGTTTTGATCTCAGTGGCTTTGATTTAAATGGTTTGGAAACTAACCAAGCTGTCAATGCCGCAGAAATTGCCCTAGAAAACCCCTTTGAAATTCCTACAGATACCCTGGGATCACCATCAGTGCCAGTATCGACACTGCCGATGAATGATGATCCTTTTGCGGTAGATGAGTCAGCAGATGAGCAGAATTTAGATATCTCCGCCTCAGAAGGGTTAGGAGAATTAGAATTACCTGTTTTTTGGCAAGAAGAAGCATCAACAGATAGTTTTGAAGAGTTACAAACGGATGCTAATTTTTTAGATAGTAGCTTAGAGTCTACACCTGAAGACCACAATGTTATCGATTCACCCTTTGGAGAATTTGAGACATCCGCCAATCTCAATGGACAATACAAAGCGGCGGAATTCTTCAATTCCACAGAGGGAGAAATATCAACTGAGTCAGAGGAACAACTGAGAGAGAATTTGTCCTTAGAGCAGGAGGAAATTCCAGAAAGTCTGACATCAACAGAGGATAATGATATCTCGATTCCTGACTCTAGTGCAGCTTGGTTAGAAAAAATCGCTGATCAAGAAGAATCCTTCCAGGCTCCCTCACAGATGAATGGTAAGTTCTCTCCAGTGGAACAGTCATATTCAGAGGAAGTTAAGCCAGAAATGCAAACTTTCGATATTGATGAAAGTTTCGATTTTGAAGCCTTTGAGTCAGCTTTTGGTTCAGAAAGTATGGCAGAGGATGAAGATCCTAGCAGTATCCTCAATAAAGATAATGCCAAAAGTAATATCGAATTTTTAGACGACTTTGATGAATTTGATGATTTAGGTAGTATTCCAGGATTTGATCTGGCTGATGCCGATTCTAGCTTTAGTGATGTGATGCTTTCCAATTCTGCGGAACTTGGTAGTATTGCCCAGCCTAAAGTAGAACCTATCACGAATCCAGCGAGCGATCGCGATGAAGAACTCTTTAGCATCACTGGTTCGCAAGAATCAGTACCCGTATTTACCCAAGCGGATGTCGCCAAAGTCGAACCCCAAGTCAGCACTGAGCAAGGCTGGTTAGCTCCCTTAGAAAATGCTAGCCTCGATGCCAAACCTTGGTTAGTTGGGGGAGCGGTGGGCGTGTTCTCCGCTTTGGTAGTGGCAACAGTCAGCTTTGCATCCACAAGTTTTTCCCCTCCCCAACAACGGGAAACAGTACGCAATACTGGTTGGGCAATGTCCCTAGCCGCAGGGATCACAGGTTTTGCCACGGCTGCTTTTATGGGTAATCTCACCCTCAAGCAAATGCGCCGCACTACCAAGGATTTGCAAGCCCAATTTGATGCTGTGCGCCACGGTAATTTGAATGTGCAAGCCACGGTATATTCCGAAGATGAACTAGGACAATTAGCGGCTGGCTTTAATGAGATGGCGCGGGTAATTTTAACTACCACCTTTGAAGCGCAACGCAAAGCTGATGAACAAGAAGAAGCGAAAGAAAACCTACAACGCCAAGTAATTCGCCTCTTGGACGACGTAGAAGGCGCAGCTAGAGGGGATTTAACAGTCCAAGCAGAAGTAACAGCCGACGTATTGGGCGCGGTAGCCGATGCCTTTAACCTCACAATTCAAAACCTGCGGGATATTGTGCAGCAGGTAACAGTCGCCGCCAAGGAAGTAACCAAGGGTGCAACCAACTCGGAAACCTTTGCTACCGCCTTATCTAGTGATGCTTTAAGACAAGCTGAAGAATTAGCAGTCACTTTAAATTCTGTGCAGGTGATGACTGACTCAATTCAACGGGTGGCAGAAGCGGCACGAGAAGCCGAAGCTGTAGCCCGTGATGCCAGTACGATCGCGCTCAAAGGCGGTGAAGCTGTAGAAAACACCGTGGCGGGGATTTTGGAAATTCGGGAAACTGTAGCTGAAACTACCCGTAAGGTGAAACGATTAGCGGAATCCTCCCAAGAAATTTCCAAGATTGTGGCCTTAATCTCTCAAATTGCCTCCCGCACCAACTTACTGGCACTCAATGCCAGTATTGAGGCAGCGAGAGCCGGAGAAGCGGGACGGGGGTTTGCCATTGTGGCAGATGAAGTCCGTCAGTTAGCGGATAAATCAGCCAAATCCTTAAAAGAAATTGAGCAAATCGTGATGCAAATCCAAAGCGAAACAGGCTCAGTAATGACCGCAATGGAAGAAGGTACACAACAGGTAATTAAAGGCACAAAACTAGCTGAAGAAGCCAAGCGATCGCTCGAAAATATCATTCAAGTAGCAAATCGCATTGATGGCTTAGTGCGCTCAATTACCAGCGACACCGTAGAACAGACGGAAACCTCCCGTGCTGTTGCCCAGGTAATGCAATCAGTAGAACTCACAGCCCAAGAAACATCCCAAGAAGCACAACGAGTTTCCGGCGCACTACAAAACTTAGTGGGTGTATCCCGTGACTTGATTGCTTCTGTAGAACGTTTCCGGGTAGACACCATGCAAACAAAGTAATTAGTCAATAGTTCAAAGTCCAAAGTCAAAAGTTCAAAGTTTACATAATTGGCTATTGACTGATGACTAACAACTCCAATAAGCGGTGACTAACTACTAATGACTATTGACAGATGACTAACGACTATTGACTATTGACTAAAAAACTATGCTGCCTGAACAACAACAGCGAATTTTAGGCTACTTTATTGAAGAAGCCAGAGACCACCTCAACACCATTGAACAGGGGTTGCTCAATCTTCAAAGTACCTTAAATGACCCAGAACTGATTAACGAAGTTTTCCGCGCCGCACACTCTATTAAAGGTGGTGCAGCCATGCTGGGCTTAACTAGCATTCAGCATACCGCCCACCGTCTAGAAGATTGTTTTAAAGTTCTCAAGGAAAATCCGATTCAGGTTGATCAAAAACTAGAATCATTATTCCTTGGTGTATCTGACACTCTCAAAGCCCTACTCGAACAGTTAAGCGGCCCCTTCGGACTGTCGGAAGAAACGGCTAATACCTTGATGTCTGAGACAGAACCGGTATTCCAATGGCTGAATCAGCATCTAGAACTATTAGTGCAGCAAGCCGATGCTGGAGTAGACACATCAAATGTCAATCAACCAACTGCCGCAGATAGTGTCAGTACCCTCACAGCCATCATTTTCGGTCAAAATGTAGCGACTCCGACTCCCGCAGACAACACTCCTGCACACCAACCAGTGACAGCTACAGGGAATGATCGTTGGAGTGAATTTCAAGCCCAGGTTCTACAAACACTGCGGGAAATGTTGCAGTTGTTTAAACAAACAGCAACACCAGAATCTCGTCAAAATCTCCAGCAATGCTGTCAGCAGTTAGTTGTACTAGGTCAAACTTGGAATTTATCTAATTGGTGCAATTTATGTAAAGCCGCAACCACTGCTATTGGGAATACGGAAAATAGCTATATCACCTTAGCAAAGATTGTCATTACAGAGATTAAACAAGCACAAGAGTTAGTGCTGCAAGGTAGAGAAACTG
The DNA here is from genome assembly GCF_002896875.1 of Nostoc sp. CENA543. Taxonomy (GTDB): domain Bacteria; phylum Cyanobacteriota; class Cyanobacteriia; order Cyanobacteriales; family Nostocaceae; genus Trichormus. Next base: position 3,119,469 of record NZ_CP023278.1, on the reverse strand, counting down.
ATATTACTATTAGCCAACAACTAGAAGCACTTTGGGATTCTCCAGACACTGCTTTAATCGAAGTGGCTCAAAATCTGCTAGGTGATGTACCAGCCGCCGTCATACCATCACTAGCAACATCAACGAACAACGATTCTACATCTGTACCTCATGAAATCTCTTCAGACTCAACTGAGGATTTTGCTAGGGATCATACTATCGATATATCAGCAGATAGAGTCACTAGTTTAACTGAAGTCTCCGAACAGCTAAATTTTGCAGCAGAGGTACAAATCCCCACAGAACAACCTGTGCCTGAAAACGAGATTACTGGTAATCTGTTCTGGGAAAACGAAACTACACCATTTGCTCATAGTGCCACAATAGAGACGAATGGCCCAGAAGTGGGATTAGCTGAGTTAAATACCTTAGCTGATTTATTTGAAGGTGAAACACCAGAACTAGATGAAAGTTGGCAAACAGATGAGGTTGTAGAGATTGCAGAATCTAGTGAATTAGGGGCAGATATTAGTGAGACTATTATTCAAGAATTTGATAATGATATAGACGATTTTCTCTCATTAGAAGGAGATGATCAGGAGTCTGCAACTAGCACAACTAAAAATGAAGACTTCGGGTTATTCTTTGGAGAAGATCTATCAGAGCCAGAAAAATCGCCAACAGCAGCTACAAATGAGCAAATATTGCCAGAACTCACATCAGATGATGACATCGACGATTTTCTGGCAATTACAGCAGGCGATCGCGTTCTGCCCAGCGTAGCTGATCGCGCCTTAAATCATGATCATAACAACATTCCAGAACACGAAATCATTCCTGATTTACCGGAACTAAATAACCTATCAGATGATTTCGATAATTTATTTATAGAACCAGAAATAAATACTGGCACATTTGAGCAAGCTAATCTTATTCTTCCACAAGAAGAACAAGTAAAAACATCGTCAGAAAATCTAGAATTAGAAAATTTATTTGGAAATTTAGAACCTGATAATCAACTATCTGCCAATACATTAGAAACAGTTAACAATTTATTTGATGAACAGCCCATTACGGTATTAGAGTTTACTGCACCTAGTCACAATTTAGATGAAAATTTAGGAGAAACAGAACATTTATTATCATCTGTAGGTGAACATGAGATAGGAAAAGAGTTAGAAGAGAGTTTATTTGCTGCGGCTGGTGAAATTTTCCCTGGTGATGAAGATTCTAGAAATTCAGGTGTAGAAGATTTCGGATCAGTTGACTTAGATGCAACTTTCTTCCAGTCTCAAGAAGATATAGATATCATCTTAACAGCAGATTTAACAAACAGTGCCTCCCTTACAGAGACTCATGTTAATAGTGATAATTCTCAAATAGAAAAACCAGAATTATCTCAGTCCGCAGAAGTTTTACAGTTCATTTCTGATTTGAATAATCAGCTAGCAGAAACATCTGCAATAGAAAGTCCAATATCATTTGCTGACTTAGATGTTGATGTATTTACAGGTAATGATGGTTCTGATGTTATTCTGGAAAATCTAGAGCCAGCAGATGATGGTTTATTCAGCTCAACGAATGATCTCAATTTCCAACAGGAGCAAGATGCACAACTTGTAACGAATATAGCTATTGATCTAGATACAAATATTGAATTTTCTGATACTGATGAGAGTGGAGCATCTGATTTAGCTGCGAATTTACTAGCTATACAAAATGAATTACCCACAACTAATCTAGAGGAATGGGCTATTCCGATTAGTGAATTAACAGATATTGTTATTGATGAAATTACTGATGATGTTAACCAGGGAACTATTGATAACATTTTCGATACCCCATTTGCAGAAGCTCCTAACTTAGATTTTGGCGATTTATCTACTTCCAGCATTGAACTAACACAGACAACGATTCAAGACATACCAGAAAATCTCAATCTAGATATGGGTGAGGAATTATTAACCACCCTAGATGAGACAACATCTGATTTAGATTTTGGTGATTTCTCTACTCCTAGCATTGAACTAACACAGACAACGATTCAAGACATACCAGAAAATCTCAATCTAGATGACGAATTGTTAACCAACCTAGATGCAACAACATCTGATTTAGATTTCGGTGATTTATCTGTTCCCACTAGTGAACTAACACAGACAACGATTCAAGACACATCAGACAATCTCAATCTAGATGACGAATTATTAACCACCCTAGATGAGACAACATCTGATTTAGATTTTGGTGATTTATCTACTCCTAGTGAGCTAACACAGACAACGATTCAAGACACATCAGACAATCTCAATCTGGATGACGAATTGTTAACCACCTTAGATGAGACAACATCTGATTTAGATTTTGGTGATTTCTCTACTCCTAGCATTGAACTAACACAGACAACGATTCAAGACATACCAGAAAATCTCAATCTAGATGACGAATTGTTAACCACCTTAGAGGAGACAACATCTGATTTAGATTTTGGTGATTTATCTGTTCCCACTAGTGAACTAACACAGACAACGATTCAAGACACATCAGACAATCTCAATCTAGATGACGAATTATTAACCACCTTAGATGAGACAACATCGGATTTAGATTTTGGTGATTTATCTGTTCCCACTAGTGAACTAACACAGACAACGATTCAAGACACATCAGACAATCTCAATCTAGATGACGAATTATTAACCACCCTAGATGAGACAACATCTGATTTAGATTTTGGTGATTTATCTGTTCCCACTAGTGAACTAACACAGACAACGATTCAAGACACATCAGACAATCTCAATCTAGATGATGAATTATTAACCACCTTAGATGAGACAACATCTGATTTAGATTTTGGTGATTTCTCTACTCCTAGCATTGAACTAACACAGACAACGATTCAAGACACATCAGACAATCTCAATCTAGATGATGAATTATTAACCACCTTAGATGAGACAACATCGGATTTAGATTTTGGTGATTTATCTGTTCCCTCTAGTGAACTAACACAGACAACGATTCAAGACACATCAGACAATCTCAATCTAGATGATGAATTATTAACCACCTTAGATGAGACAACATCGGATTTAGATTTTGGTGATTTATCTACTACTAGTGAATCAACGCCTAGTAATGAATTAATTAATGAAAATCCAGATAATAACTCTGAAGAAGAACTAGGTCAATCAGGGTTGTTTGAGGATGAAATAGGGGTTATTAATTCGATAAATGGAATTGCTTCAGAAACACAAACAGACAGTAATAAGGAAGACGAATTCGCTGATTTAGAAGCATTATTAGAGATGGAATCATCTCCCAATAATGATATTAATGCTATTCAAGACGATGATTTTGCAGCATTAGAAGCATTGTTAGGGGAAGAAGATATTCCACCAAAAGAAAATGTAGTAAAACCAGAAGTAATTTCAACTGATGCACCAAAATTTACTCCAGCTACTCCTAGCAATCCAAGTGTATTGCCAGTAGTGCAAGATGAGTTTAGCGATTTGGAACAATTGCTGGCACAAGCAGATCAAACTATATCTCAGTCAACACCAGTAAAACAACCACCTGCCAAATTACAGCGTTCTTCTAATCGTCGCCAGGCGAAATTTGAAGAAACTATGAAAGTTCCAGTCAAGCAACTGGATGACATGAGTAACTTAGTGGGTGAATTGGTAGTTAATCGCAATACTTTAGAACAGGATCATGAAAGGTTGCGACAGTCTTTAGATAATTTGTTAGTGCAAGTGCAACAGCTCTCAGATGTGGGAGCAAGAATGCAAGAATTGTATGAGCGATCGCTTTTGGAATCATCTTTGTTACGTAGTCGTAAAGCCAGGGAAACGTCTTTCCACAGTGAAGACTCTGATTCCGATAGGGGTTTTAGTGAACTGGAAATGGATCGCTTTACTCCTTTCCACACACTGTCTCAGGAAATGATCGAGTTGATTGTGAGAGTCCGTGAGTCAGCTAGTGACATTGACTTCGTGACAGAAGAAACTGAGCGAGTGGCGCGACAGTTCCGTCAGGTAACAAGTCAACTGCAAGAAGGACTCACACGCGCGCGCATGGTTCCTTTTTCTCAGACAATTGATCGTTTGCGGCGTGGCGTGCGAGACAATGCCATCAAGTATGGTAAACAGGTGGAATTAATGATTGAAGGTGGCGACACCTTAATTGACAAGATGATTTTAGATCATCTCACCGACCCGTTGACCCATATGCTCAACAATGCGATCGCCCACGGAATTGAAACACCTGATATCAGACAAGCAGCTGGTAAAGTACCTGGAGGTATTATTACTATCCGTGCATTCCACCAAGGTAATCAAACAGTAATTTCTGTGGGTGATGATGGGGCAGGTATTGATACAGACAAGATTAAAACTCTAGCCTTGAAACGAGGCCTCATTACACAAGCCCAAGCAAAAGCAATGTCCCGTTTGGAAATCTATGATCTATTATTCCAAGCTGGATTTAGCACCAAAGACGAAGCCGATGAAATTTCTGGTCGTGGTGTCGGGATGGATGTGGTGCGTTCCGAAATTAGTGAAATTCGCGGCATAGTAAATACTGATTCTACTCTAGGTAAAGGAACAACCTTTACCATTCGTTTGCCACTCACCTTAAGTATTTGTAAAGCTTTATGTTGTGTTTCCGATAAAGCGAGGGTGGCTTTCCCGATGGATGGTGTGGAAGACACTCTTGATATCCCCATCAAAAATATCCAGAAAAACGCTGAGGGACAATCCTATATTTCCTGGCGCGATACTATCCTGCCATTCCGTCCTTTGAAAGAATTGTTGACCTTTAATCGCCAACTCAGTCGCGGTAATGTTTACGGCGGTAATCGAGATGATGATATGGTTTCTGTGGTGGTGGTGCGATCGGCAAATACTTTGTTGGCTCTTCAAATAGACCAAGTTTTAAGCGAACAGGAAATTGTAATCAAGCAATTTGAAGGCCCTGCACCCAAACCCATTGGGGTGGCGGGTGCGACGGTTTTGGGTGATGGTCGCATTATGCCGATTGCTGACGTACTGGAACTCATTGACATCTTCCAAGGACGGATGTCTAAACACAGTGGAGGCGCACCTTGGCAACAAGCATCTACTCCCATTGTGCCAGAGGTTCAGGCTGAGAAAATTGACCCCACTGTACTTATCGTTGATGACTCAATTACAGTCCGGGAATTGCTCTCACTCACCTTTAACAAAGCTGGGTATCGTGTGGAACAGGCGCGGGACGGTCAAGAGGCTTGGGATAAACTCCGGTCTGGGTTGCCTTGTGATATCGTCTTCTGTGATATTGAAATGCCCCGTTGCGACGGTCTGGAGTTGCTCTCACGCATTCAAAAAGACCCAAATCTCAACCACTTACCCATTGCTATGCTCACCTCACGGGGTGCGGATAAACACCGCCAGATGGCGATTCAGTTAGGTGCTAGTGGCTACTTTACAAAACCCTACCTAGAAGAAGCCTTACTAGAAGCTGCCGTGCGGATGTTGAAAGGTGAAAAATTAGTAAATAGTAGTGGTAGTTAATTTATCGCTATACTAGTGTGTCGGTAAAATTGGGATGAAATGGGGAAATTGCGATCGCTATTTCATCTCCATTAAGCTCATTACCGACACAGAATTATATGATCTACCCTGACACTCAAAAAATTGATCAGATTGATGATTATCACGGTACTTCAGTAGCAGATCCCTACCGTTGGTTAGAAGACCCAGATTCAGAAGCCACTAAGAGTTGGGTTGAGGCACAAAATCAAATTACTTTCGCTTATCTAGAAAAAATTACTGCCAGAGATCAAATTAAACAGCGTCTCACCAAACTTTGGGACTATGAAAAATATGGTATTCCTTTTAAAGAGGGAGAGAATTATTTCTATTTCAAAAATGATGGACTGCAAAATCAAAGTGTGCTTTATACTTTAAAGTCTCTCAATGGTGAACCCAAAGTTTTACTAGACCCCAATAAATTATCTCAAGATGGTACAGTAGCTCTTTCTGGTTGGGATATTAGTGATCATGGAAAATTATTGGCTTATGGGATATCTACCTCTGGTTCTGATTGGCAACAATGGCAAGTCAGAGATATAGAAACAGGTGAAGATTTACCAGACCAGATTAAGTGGATTAAATTTTCTGGTGTATCTTGGACAAAGGATCATCAGGGATTTTTTTATAGTCGTTATGATGAACCTCAAGAGCAAACTAAATTAGCTGATATTAACTATTTTCATAAGCTTTACTATCATCGCTTAGGAACACCACAATCAGAAGATATATTAATTTATCATCGTCCTGATCAAAAAGAGTGGGGATTTTATGGTGAAGTTACAGAAGATGGTAAGTATTTAATCATTTCTGTTTGGTTAGGAACAGATTCAAGAAATTTAGTTTTCTACAAGGATTTAAATGATAAGAATGGGGAGATAGTAGAGCTAATTCATCAGTTGGAAGCAAATTATAGTTTCATTAATAATGATGATAGCTTGTTCTATTTCCGCACAAATTTAGATGCGTCACGCTGTAGATTAATTGCCATTGATATTAATAAACCTACTCAGGAATTATGGCAAGAAATAATTCCGGAAGCAACAGCAACTTTAAAGCAAGTAAGGATGTTAAATAATCAGTTCGTAGCTGATTATTTAACAGATGCTCATTCGCAAATCAAAATATTTGCTACTAACGGCACATTGATCCAAGAGGTAGAATTACCAGGACTAGGTGCAGTGGGTGGATTTGGTGGTAAGCGGGATGCTACAGAAACTTTTTATAGTTTCACCAGTTTCACGACACCTGGAAATATTTATCACTACGATATGGTGACAGGAAAAAGTGAAATCTTTAAGCAACCAAGCGTAGATTTTCACCCTGAAGATTATGAAACTAAACAAGTTTTTTACGAGAGTAAAGACGGTACAAGCATACCGATGTTTATTACTCACAAAAAAGGTATTGCTTTAGATGGGAATAATCCTACATATCTCTACGCCTATGGTGGTTTTCGGATTTCACTGACTCCCAACTTTAACGTGAGTATGTTGGTGTGGATGGATATGGGGGGTGTTTATGCCATGCCAAATTTGCGTGGTGGCGGAGAGTATGGTGAGGAATGGCATCAAGCCGGGATGAAGGAGAAAAAGCAGAATGTTTTTGATGATTTTATCGCTGCGGCTGAGTGGCTGATTGATCATAACTATACAAAACCTGGGAAGTTAGCGATCGCAGGCGGTAGCAATGGTGGTTTACTTGTCGGTGCTTGCATGACTCAACGTCCAGATTTATTTGGTGCAGTTTTACCAGCCGTTGGGGTCATGGATATGTTGCGCTTTCACAAATTTACCATCGGCTGGGCTTGGACGAGTGAATATGGTTCCCCAGATAGTCCCGAAGACTTTCCCATACTTTATGCCTATTCACCTCTGCATAACCTCAAATCAGGTACAAGCTACCCAGCTACCTTAATTACCACAGCTGATCATGACGATCGCGTGGTTCCTGCTCATAGTTTCAAATTTGCCGCAGCTTTGCAAGCGGTTCAAGCTGGTGAAGCACCAACACTGATTAGAATTGAGACTAAAGCCGGACACGGTGCAGGTAAACCCACAACCAAAATCATTGAGGAAGCAGCAGATAAGTGGGCGTTTTTAGTTAAGGTTCTGGATATTAGTGTTTAGCTTGATACCATTCATCGCGCAAAATCGCAAACCACATCTCGTCTACCCAATTGTTTTTGAACCACAAACTCTTAATAAAGTGACCTTCGCACCGCATTCCCACTCGTTGTAGTAATTTAATAGATGCGATGTTCTCTGCGTCGCAATTAGCACGAACACGGTGCAGTTTGTAAGTGGTAAATAGATAGTTAAGCAGATAAGTTATCGCCTCTGTAGCATAGCCTTTACCTTGGTATTGCCGCGCCAAGGTAAATCCAATTTCTGCCTGTTGTTCATCATCAGCTAAGATACAAAAAGCACAGTCTCCAATCATCTCCCCTGTTGACTTGAGTTCAATAGCTAACTGATACCATTCACCCAAGACACCAGGAGTTACCTGTTGCAATGATTCTATAAATGCTGTTGCTTGTATTTCTGAGAAAGGTACATCCCAGCTTTGATACTTTGCGATTTCTGGATCAGACCGATAATTTGCAAATGCTATTGTGTCGCTGCATTGAAAGTTACGAAGAAGTAGACGGGGTGTTTGTTGTGGGATAGTCACTGGGAAAATAGATGCTTGTTCTCCCCTACTTTGATGTTGTTCACACACAATTAATGATTTCTATATCAAGAACTACAGGCACTTTCAGCTAAATATAAATAGTAGCCACAAAACTACATCATACCAGCTTGAAAAATTTGTTGGGCGGTGAGATTTAAGTCAGGAAACACTTGGGAAATAATCCGTTCCTCATCTCGAAACTTATTGATTTGATATTCTCCATCAAACAAGTTACACACAGAAATTGTAGGTTGTTTAGGATTACCAATAAAATTACGTCCATCTAATGCTGCATAGTCTACAATCCAATATTCGGAAATACCCATTTGCTCATAATCTGCATATTTGAGATGGTAATCATCACGCCAGTTAGTTGGGACAATTTCAATCACCAAAGGTATTGATACGCCTAAACTAAGAATGGATTCTTTTTTCCATAATTTTTCATTCACTAAATTTGCCCGATTGAGTACCAAAACATCTGGGAAATAACCAGAATCTTTACCATCAGGTCTAACTATGGCTTGGTTAGGAATTAAATAGGGAAAGTCTAAGCGGTCAATCGTCGCACTTAGCTTGATTGTCAAAAATCCTTTAATTTCTTCGTGTTCCCCCACTGGTTGTGCCATTTCAATAATATTGCCGTGATGTAGTTCGTAACGTCTGCCCGAATTTTCAGGTAGCCAATCAACAAATTCCTGGAAGGTGACGAGTTTGGGTACTGCTTGAGTCATGGCTTTTGGGAATTGCTAATGATAGCAATATTATCTCTAATTAGTCTGCAATATAAATCAGCAAACACAATCCAGGCGATCGCTCGTTACACTTGATCACTATCAACCCTCATTTTCCATTCCCGGTTTGATAACTTAAGAATTGTAAAACGCTTATGAAAAATCGCATATATATGATTTTAGGCTTTCTTCTCAGCCTACTTTTGAGTATTTTGCCTGTTGCGGACAATTTCACCATTGCTGCCACACCTACAACAGTTGTTTCACCCCAAGCTGCTGTATCCTTCATTCAAGGAGTGCAGAAAACAGTATTAAATAATGGTTTAACCGTCCTCACCAAAGAAGTGCATACTGCGCCAGTAGTAAGTGTGCAAGTGTGGTATAAAGTCGGCTCACGCAATGAAACCAAGGGAGAAAACGGTATTTCCCACCAGCTTGAGCATTTGATGTTTAAGGGAACTAAAGAACGTCCTGTGCAGTTTGGTCGATTGTTTAATGCTTTGGGTAGTCAATTCAATGCTTTCACCAGTTACGATGAAACGGCTTACTTCGGGACAGTGGAACGCAACAGACTAGATGCACTACTGACTCTAGAAGCAGACCGGATGAAAAATGCTTTGATTGATACAGAGCAATTAACTAGTGAAAAACGGGTAGTGATTTCTGAGTTACAGGGGTATGAAAACTCTCCTGAGTATCGTTTAAATCGGGCAGTGATGCGAGATGCTTTTCCCAATCGCGCCTATGGTTTACCTGTGGGTGGTACAAAAGCCGATGTTGAACAATTTACAGTCGAGCAAGTCAGAAATTACTATCAAAAATACTACAGTCCAGATAATGCGACTGTGGTGATTATCGGCGATTTTGTCACAGAAAATGCTCTGAATACGGTTAGAGACACCTTTGGCAAACTACCAAAGAGAGAACAAGAGCCTCAAGTCAGTTCCCCTAAACCTGTTTCTCCGTCCAACAAGCTCGTCAATACTGCTAGTAAATCACCAATAATTTTGCAAGAACCAGGAAGTGCAGCTTTATTACAAGCTGTATATCCCCTACCCGATGTTCAACATCCTGATGTTCCAGCAATTGATGTGATGGATGCAATTTTGACGGGGGGACGTAGTTCTCGACTCTATCAAGCTTTGGTGGAATCTGGTTTGGCTAGTTCTGTTGGTGCTAGTGCAGTAGAACTGATTGAACCAGGATGGTATGAAATTAGTGCGACAGCCGCACCAGGACAAAAGTTAACCAAAATTACAGAGGTATTGCAAACATCTTTAGCGCAACTGCAAAAGCAGCCGGTTTCCTTAACAGAATTGAATCGTGCTAAGACGCAACTACAAGCTTCCTTTGTGCTGGGTAATCAAGACATCACTAGCCAAGCTACTCAATTGGGCTATAGTCAAACGATCGCCGGAGATTATCACTATATCGAAAAGTATTTAGCGGCGATCGCCAATGTCACCCAGGCTGATGTTCAAAGAGTCGCCAAAACCTATCTCAGTCCCAACAAACAAACCATCGGTTATTTTGAACCAACTCAAATCGCGGATGAAGGCGGAACTCCCAATATTGGTTCTGGCCGCACCGCCGAGAACTTCAACCCTGGTAAACCAGTAGATCCGGCAGAATTGGCGAAATATTTGCCTCCCATCACTACATCTTCAGATATTAGTAAACAATCTCTACCACAGCAGTTTTCCCTCACCAATGGGTTGCGGGTGCTGTTATTACCTGACCACAACCTCCCCACAATTAATTTAAGTGGACAAATTGACGCAGGTAGTGAGTTTGATGGTAACTCCAAAGCCGGATTAGCCAGTATCACAGCTAGTAATTTAATGAATGGCACAAAGACTAGAGATGCTTTGACCTTGGCGCAAACTCTAGAAGATAGAGGTGCTGGTTTAACTTTTGGTGCGGCACGCGAAGGAGTTAGTATCAGTGGGGAAGGATTAGCAGCGAATTTGCCATTATTAATTCAAACTCTGGCTGATGTCCTGCAAAATGCCACATTTCCCAATGAACAGCTAGAACTCAGTCGTCAAAGAGCATTAACTAGCTTAAAAGTCCAATTAGATGATCCTAGCGGATTAGGTAGAAAAGTATTTCAGCAAGCAATTTACCCAGAAAATCACCCTTTTCACAGTTTCCCTACAGTGGAAAGTTTACAAAGTATCACTCGTGATGATGTCTTGCGTTTTTACCGCAACCATTACCGACCAGATACGACGACGCTGGCTTTAGTGGGTGATTTTGACCCGGCAGAGGTGAAAGATTTACTGAATCAATCTTTGGGTAAGTGGCAAGCCATTGGTCAACCGCCTGTCCTCAAATTACCAACGGTGTCATTACCACCAAATATCACCCGCATTAACAAGGTGATACCTGGGAAAGCTGAGGCTATCACCTATCTTGGCTATAATGCCATTTCTCGCAAAGACCCCCGTTACTACGCTGCGTTGGTGCTGAATCAGATTTTGGGTGGGGATACCTTATCTAGTCGCTTGGGTACAGAAGTCCGCGATCGCCTGGGTTTGACCTATGGTATTTATAGCGGCTTTGCTGCTGGTGTGAATCCTGGCCCCTTCTTAATTCAAATGCAGACTGCACCCCAAGATGTAGATCGAGCGATCGCTAGCACTTTAGGATTACTCAAACAGTTACGTGAACAGGGTATTACTGAAGCTGAATTAAACACGGCGAAACGTTCAATTACTAATAGTTATCCTGTGGATTTAGCTAATCCTAGTAATGTGTCTAGCATCATTTTAGATAATGCGATTTTGGGACTATCACCAGCAGAAATTCGCGAATTTCCCCAACGTATTCAATCTGTAACTATGGCTGATGTCCAAAAAGCCATTCAAGATTTGATTAATCCCAAAAATCTCATCATTGTGACCGCCGGAACAGTTAATACTGCATCCAAAGGTAACTAATTACTTTCTTTGTGCCAAGATGTCAAAAATTATGCTTTGACATCTTGGCATTAATTAAAAATCAAGTTAGCTTAGATGAGCTATCGGTTACTATTAATTCATAGTAGGTTTATATGCCATCTACACCAGCTAATTGGACTACACAAATTTACAACTATGCCGAACATTTATATGATCAACCTTGGGAGTTAGAAAAATCGGATAAAATTACGAATGATCAAGAGATATTTCAAAGATTACGACACCGTGAAGTCCCTTTAAACTTAATTTTTAATATCTTTTTAGATGTGATATCGAAAAGAATAAAATACAAAATTATTAATTTATTTTTCAATTCCCAAGTTATAGACAATAATTCAGAATACAGCATTGATTTTATTGACAAAAAAATTTTAATCGAAAAATTGGATAAATTTCAGTTTATCCAAACAGATGTGGTTTTAGAATCAATGACATCCAGATGTTTTATCGAATTAAAAATTAAATCTACACCATTATCATTACAAAAAATTCATAAATACTTATTTTTACATGGTTTATGGCGGCATAAAACAAAAATCCACAAAACACCATATCTACTTTTACTGACAGAAAAGCCTCTAGATAAACAATGGGCAGTCCAAGAAAGAAGCCTAGTTTTCACAACTAGCAACTTTAGCAATGATTTGTATCAATATATGATTGCTCATGATTTACCTGACAAATTCGGTAAAGATGGTTCAATGACCTATCTTCATGATGAAGTAATACAAGTCATGACAGAATTACAGTTAGGCTGGACTACTTGGCAATCATTGGGAGAAATGCTCAAACAAGAATTAGAAAGTTTGAATCACAGCAGTTTACAAGAAGGAGAAGAAGTATTAAAGCGATTATTAGATGGGTTTTTGAATGAACTGAGTCAACGTCAACTCTGGCAAGAAAAATAAATGATCAATGCTGAGTGACATGGCTCATCTTCAAAACTACTCAATAAGAGTGATTGTGAGTGAGAATATAATCAGTTAAAGGATGTCATCATGATGCGAATAGCCACAATTACAGAAGCGATTACCAGCTTAACTGATGTCGAAACTCGATTTGCTCTGGAGCGAGTCGAGGATGAGCAGTTTTTCCCAGAGTGGTTTACAGAACTTCCAGAAATTAATAATACTGAAAAAGATGCTTTGGATGTTCTGCGGCGCAGGTATATATATCATCGTGGTGAAGGTAATTTGTTAGAGGGGACAGTGATGTTGTTAGTAGTTTCCCCCTTATTAGCATTAGCCGGATTTTATGATCCTCCTTTTAAAATCAAAGCTGAATCATCAGTGGAGTTAATCATCAATGATGGGGAAGAAGTGCTACGCGGACGAATTGATGTTTTGGTATTGCAAAATCAGTTTTGGGTGGTAGTTTTAGAGTCAAAAAAAACCACGCTTTCAGTTTGGTCTGCAATACCACAAGCACTAGCTTACCTCATGGTTAATCCTCATCCTCATCAATCCGTATTTGGTATGGTGACTAATGGGGATGATGTTTTATTTATCAAATTGCAGCAACAAGATATCCCTCAATACGACTTATCAAGTGTATTTGCGCCGTTGTCTTCTAAACAAGAAATGTATACGATTCTGCAAATTCTCAAACGTATTGGTCTTCAAATAAGGTAAAAGGCAAAGTAAAGAACAAGAAAAATGGTTGTGAACCATCTAATTTGATCTATTCATCAATTTGCCAGGAATCTTTAGTTACTTCTTCATCTAGAATTTTCCGTGGACGAACAATGATGATGATTTTACCCAGGATGGGAATTTCTGGTTCTGTTTCAAACCACCGAAAATCTAACTCGCCGCCTTTATCGACCACAAAATAACTAAAATCATTCCATTCCCGTTGACTGCGGTCTATGACCACTAATACAGGGCCGGGTTGAGTGTGAGTTTGGCTAGGGAAGCGATCGCTTGTTGCTAAAATTACCACTGGGTCTTCTGCTCCTAACAACACTTGCCAACCAGGTAAGGCTACCCAAGCTTGTTCACCAGCAAATTTGACGATGCGAAATGGTTCAATTTCTTCTACTAGGGGAACGGCTTTGAAGTCTTGGGGTGTTAAAGGTAATTCACCCACTACAGGGACGATGCGGGGTAATTCCTCTTCGGAATCAAAGCGATAAAAGGGCGGAATGGGGGCAGGACGTTGAGAAACAACCGTAAAATCAACTAATAACTGTTCAATTTGCTTTCTGGCTGTTGGCGTGTGAGCAAAACGTAAACCCTTAGCAATTAAGCGCGATCGCTCTTGTAAATCTGTGTTTTGTCGTGCTAGCTTCCAAGCTTGATAGGCGACAGCATCCCCTGGATGGTCAGAAAACCCTTCTGGTAAAGTGCGAAACCACGAAAAATCTTTAATGGCTTTGGCAACTTCTCTAGCTTCTTCTAAATTGAGTTTATGCTCAAAAGTCAGTTCCGCCGCCGCAGCGCGTTGTTCTTGGGTGAGTAGGCGCAGTTCATATAAAACATCACTACCGCGAGTTGCATAATGCGATCGCGCTGCTTCCGATGCACCAGCTTTTTCTAGGGAATTATAGACTTGCGCGCCTACAACTACCTGATTTTGTTGAATCGGCTCAAATCCCGTCGCTTCAAAAATCTCTTGGGGATTGTAACCGGATTTTTGCAGAGTCGCGATCGCTAATCCCCATTCCACCCAATTACCTTGTTTTTGTCTCAATTTGCGTAACAATTCTGCTGCTGAATCAGCAGTATTTTCAGGATTGGGAGTGTTGGGTGATAAGTCAGTCATAATCTCAAATTGCAGTTACTACCACAGAGGCTTATTGACACCGCGTTGGCAAATCTTATTGTAATCTTTATCCGCCTACTATATATACACCCTACCGTTAGTTAAAATTTTGCGTTACAAATAACACATCACAGCTAGCAAGAACTATCTTAGTAGATTTCCGCAAGGCTGAAAAGAAATAATCTACTAAGCTGGGTAAGCATATACGGCTATAAATATTTTTACAGGTAATGTCCTATGGCTGATACTATTTCCGACATCCAGAGAAATCATCGTACAATGGCAACTTTAGAAAGACCGAAAAAACTCAAAATCTTAGTAGTTGATGATGAACCAGATAATTTAGATTTGCTATATCGCACCTTTCGCCGAGATTTTCAAGTCCTGAAAGCTGAAAGTGGTATTAATGCGCTGGAAATCTTAGCGGTAGAGGGAGAAGTAGCTGTCATCATATCTGACCAACGGATGCCAGAAATGAAAGGTACAGAGTTTTTGAGTAAAACTGTACCACAATTTCCAGATACGGTGAGGATAATTCTCACGGGATTCACTGATATAGAAGATTTGGTAGAAGCAATTAACGCCGGACAGGTGTATAAATATATCACCAAGCCTTGGGACCCTGGGGAACTCAAAGCGGTTGTACAACGCGCCGCCGAAACCTATGACCTACTTAAACAGAGGACAGAAGAACTGCGCCGCGCTAACGCTCAAATGTCATTGTTAACGGTGTTAGTCCAGGTGACTCAAGCCGCCGAAAATTTAGAAGCCATCCTCACACCGGTTGCCACAGCATTTTGTGATAGCTTTGCCTCTGATAGCTGTATTTTGCAGCTAGTGAACAACAAAACACTCACAGCCACCCAAGGATTTTATTCTCCAGAAGGCACAGTCAAAAACTGGCTAGACCAAGATCCTCTCACAAGTGAAGCGATCGCCACTGGTCAAATGCAAGTTGCACTCAATGTTGCCAAAGAAGCCAAACTAGCAGGTGCAACCCATTATCAAGAAACGGGTGTCCAAGCTCATTTAGTCATCCCGATTGCTTACCGCAGTGAAATTTTAGGTGTATTATCCCTCCAGTGGCATCAACCAAGTTCTTTAAGAGAAGATGAACTCAATCTGATTCGTCTCTCAGCTGAACTAGTGGCGATCGCGATGAAAAGTGCTGAGTGCTGTTAGCGGAAGCGGGGCGTTTAGCCCGTGCTGTTAGCTTTCTTCGCGGCGTTTAGCCGGTGTTGAATGATGAGTGTTGAGTGTTGAGCAAAAATTTAAATTAAGAGTCCATAGTCAATAGTCCATAGTCCATAGTTAAATAACTAATGACCATTGACTAATGACTAATGACTAACGATATTCGCGCCATTTTTGACCGTATTGCGCCTGTCTATGACCAATTCAATGATTGGTTAAGCTTGGGACAACATCGCATCTGGAAGGAAATGGCCATTAAATGGAGTGCGGTTCAGACTGGGGATACCTGTCTTGATTTATGTTGTGGTAGTGGTGATTTAGCCTTGAGCTTGGCTAGACGTGCAGGGAAAACCGGTAAAGTCTATGGAGTGGACTTTTCCGCCAACTTGCTTGCAACCGCTAAAGAACGCTCTCAAACTCATTATCCCCAATTTGCCATTTCCTGGGTAGAGGCGGATGTCCTGAATTTACCTTTTGAAGATAATCAATTTGACGCTGCTACGATGGGCTATGGTTTAAGAAATGTCAAAGATATTCGCCGCAGCCTCCAAGAACTACACCGCGTCCTCAAACCAGAAAAACGAGCAGCCATCTTAGACTTTCATCGCCCCAATAATCAGCAATTTCGCGCCTTTCAACAATGGTATTTAGATCATATAGTTGTCCCTATGGCCGAGCGTATGGGGATGAAGGAAGAATACGCTTACATCAGCCCCAGCTTAGACCGCTTTCCTCAAGGGAGAGAACAAGTAGAGTTAGCCTACGAAGTTGGGTTTACCTCAGCCACACACTACCCCATTGCGAACGGTATGATGGGAGTATTGGTAGTTGTTAAATAAGTCATGGGACAAACGGGGCATTGGACATTGAGAATTGGGCAAACAGGGCATGGTTGTTTTTTTCCTACTCCCCCTACTCCCAGTCCCTAATCCCTAATCCCCAGTCCCTAATTATAAATCCAAAAAACTGTGGATTGGTCTTCTGTTTTACTGTATGTATCGCCCCCTGTATTGGGTGGAATTATTGGCTATTTCACAAATGATATAGCCATCAAGATGCTATTTCGTCCTTACCGCGCAATTTATATTGCTGGTAAGAGAGTGCCATTCACTCCTGGCTTAATTCCGGCGAATCAGGAGCGTTTGGCTAAAAATATTTCTGATACGATCATGGGGTCGTTGTTAACACCCGATGAATTACAAAAACTCGCACGACGATTATTAGAAACTGAGCGAGTGCAAGGGGCTATTCTCTGGTTGTTACAACTGGCAATAGACCAAATTAAAACTGATAAAAACCAGAAAACTAGTAAGGTTGTTGCCAGTATCCTACGCGACTTGTTAGGAGAATCATTACCGCGTCTATTGAAGGTATTAGCTAGACAAGAAGATTTTTTAGAACCACAAATCAATCAGATTTTTGACCAAATATTATTAGAGTTGCAACTGAGTGATGAGCAAGCAACACGTTTGGCTGACTGGTTTTTAGAAGTAGTCTTACCACCAGATGTATTAAGACAAGCAATTATCGATTTTTTAACCGATCGCACAATTCAAACTATCGATGAAAGTTTCCGTGAGAAAACCAGTGGTACTTATTGGGTAGTAGCAAATTTGTTTGGTTTACGAAACACACTCACACGCTTAAGAACCTTTTGCTTAGATGAAAAAGAAGCGACTAATGAGAGATTACAAGAACTAATTAAAGATTTGCAGATGCGCGATCGCTTCAAAAAAATTCTCCAAAATTTATCGCTGCAAAATCTACCAATCGGGACAGTTCGTCAACTCCGCAAAACTACAAGAGAAACAGTCCGTCAGTATATCCAAACTAGTGGAAGCGATTTATTACAAGGACTGACTGAATCTGTAAACTGGGAAAATATTGCCAAATTACTCTTAAATCGCCTGAGTAACTCACCTGTAGTTATGACTTCTTTAGAAGTTGTCTCTCAAGAGTTAGCACTAATTTTAGAAAGATATTTAGAGAAGGATTTAGAGCAAATAGTAACTCAAATAATTCCGATTTTATCGATAGATCAAGTAATTGTTGACCGAGTAAAATCTACATCTCCTGCTGATTTAGAAAATGCAATTGAAGGGATTGTCAAAAATGAATTACAAGCCATTGTCACTTTAGGGGGAATTTTAGGATTTATTGTTGGTTTATTACAAACAGGATTTTTGTTTTTTACTCGATAGTTTGGGGATTGGGAATTGGGAGTCAAAAGAAGGCAGGGGGGGTGGGAGAAATGGGGAAATTTTCCTCCCCCTTGCACCCTGCACCCTGCACCAATTCCTCTTCCATGCCCTTAATTTACAGATTGATGGCGATTTTCCATGATGGCATTAATTGCTGCATAATTAGTTTGATAATTTGGCAGTTTGGCTTGGGCTTGTTCGTAGACAGAACTACTTTTGGGAATAGATTGTAATAATTTAATTGCTTGCTGCCATTTATCTTTTGCTTGTTGCCAAGCTATTAGTGAGTTAGGTGCATTTTCCATGAAGAATTTTGCTTCTGTAGCGAGTTTTTCTGCGGCTGCTAATTTGGCTACGGCGTTCTTTTCTGTGTTAGCCCTTTTGGTGATGGCGATATAATTACGTCGATAACGAATGAGTCTTTCCTGCGCTTTTATAGAAACTGATGTTTCTTCGGGAATGCTTTGTAAAAGTTCAATTGCCTTTTGCCATTTGGATGCTGCTTTTTGCCACACTGGAAGTGTATGGGGAGGATTTTGAGCAATGAAAGAAGCTTCCGTCCCTAGTTTTAAAGCTGATTTAAAAGTATTTTCAGCAGTATTTTCTTGATACAAATTCACAGCCATACGCTGAATTTGTATAATCTGAGTTTTAGCAAACCAGCCACCTATACCTAAGACGATTAGCCCTGAAAAAATAAATAACAGTTTTCGTAAAGCCTTATATGAGGAGTTAAATTCCCTTTGGTCTATATGTTTTTTATTGATTATTGGCTGGTTATGCTGATATTTTATATTTGAAATTGTATTTTTAAAATCATCAATTTTATGGGCATAAATATCACATTCATTAAGAATCTCAGTCAATTCTTGGAAATTATTATTAGTAGATATGATTAGTCCATGAGCATCATCTAACCATTCTATGGCAAATCCATTTTTACCACAAAATGATGATAGAGCAATCATTATAGTTAAGAGTCCTTGACTATTTTGAATAGTATTTTTAACTAGTGATAGCCTGGTTTGTAATTGCAATAATTCTGCTTCAAATTTTAATGTTTGTTTAGCAGATAAGTTATTATGCAAGTTATTTTCTAGTTCCAGAATTTGCGTTGACAAACTAGCATAATTAAGATGGATGTTAGTTTGATTTACAAGGTTGGCATCACTTAAGATATCAGATGCGATCGCCTGCAATAAATCACCCCATTCTAACCAGCAATTAATTTTTGATTGTAGAGTAGTTACAGATATTTCTGTATGAGGATTACCAAACTTTTCTGTGATGGATTCTATGTTGCCTGTAATGGCAGGATTAACTTGTAAAATAGTGGGAATCGTCAAAGATTTAGCAGTACGGGATAGGGTACTGATATTACTTATTTGATTATTTGCACGGTTAAATTCTTGGGCGATCGCCTGTCTAATACTGCGGAGTTCTTCTTGGGCATTATTAATCAGGATCACCTGTTGCATAATATCCTGGGAACTACCAATAGTTAGCCTGAGTTTATAAATAATTTTTGGCAGTTCATTAATCAACACTTCTATATCAGTCATAAACATCCGTTGAGGATTTGCAAAATTTCTTAACAAGAAGCAATTTCCAACTCACACTGATAATCCCTAGACTTTCTGTTGAATGAGTAACTTTACCTGCTGTTGTGATCAGTAGGTAAAAGCGATGAATTGTTAAATCGCAAAAACGATAGATTTATAGTTCCCGGAAATTTTGCTAAAGTAACAACGCTGTTTAGTCATTAGTCATTAGTCATTAGTCATTAGGGAACAGGGAACAGGGAACAGGGAACGGCTTTTCTCATCTCCTACCTTGTCTACCTTGTCTACCTTGTCCCCAATCCCCAATCCCCAGTCCCCAATCCTATGAATGAAACTGATTTAGCTTTTACTCCAGCACTAGAGTTAGCAAAATTAATCCGGCGGCGGGAGTTATCGCCGTTGGAGTTGGTGGAAATCTATTTAAATCGCATTCAGCAGTTGAATCCAAAATTGGGTAGTTATTTTACGGTGACGGCGGATTTAGCGATCGCTGATGCTACTGCGAAGACGGAACTAATCACGCAAACATCGGAACTTCCGCCATTTTTTGGTGTACCGATTTCGATTAAAGACCTCAATCCTGTAGCTGGTGTACCTTGTACCTACGGAAGTCCAGCCTTATTGAATAACATTCCCGAATTTGATGATGGGGTTGTGAGTCTTATCAAACAAGCTGGATTTATTATTTTGGGCAAAACGGCTACCTCAGAATTAGGTTCATTTCCTTACACTGAACCTACGGGTTTTCCTCCAGCTAGAAATCCCTGGAATTTAGAATACACTCCTGGTGGTTCTAGTGGTGGTGCAGCAGCAGCAGTGGCCGCAGGATTATGTGCGATCGCTCAAGGTTCAGATGGTGGCGGTTCTATTCGGGGGCCTGCGGCTTGTTGTGGTTTAGTAGGAATTAAACCCGCGCGGGGTAGAGTCAGTAAAGCACCCGTAGGTGAACGTCTAGCGGGAATTGCTGTTAATGGCCCTATCGCTCGAACTGTAGCAGATGCGGCAGCAATGTTAGATACTATTTCTGGTTACGTTACAGGTGATCCCTACTGGCTACCAGATCCAGAACCATCTTTTTTGACTGCGGCTACAACTCAACCAAAAAAATTACGTGTTGCGTTTACTACTGGTATTGCTCCCTTGGGTGAGGCTGATGCTACCTGTAAACAGGCTGTATTACAGACAGTCCAATTATTAGAACAACTCGGCCATCAAGTTGCAGAAATGTCTTTGGATCTGAGTGCTTTAGTTGAACCATTTCAAATTGTTTGGCAATCGGGAATTACGGCTTCTGGATTACCAGCAGAAATATTGCAGCCTCTCAACCGTTGGCTATTAGCGCAGACTGGTTCGGTTGGTGAATATATTCAAGCTATTTATAGTATGCAGATAGTAGCACGCCAAATTGTGGCACTGTTTAACAATATAGATGTGTTGGTATTGCCTGTTTATTTACATTCTCCCATCCGCGTAGGAGAGTGGGCGGCTTTAAGTCCTGAAGATACATTTCAGCAAATAGTGAATTGGATTGCACCTTGTCCACCAGCTAATGCGACTGGACAACCTGCGATCGCTATTCCTGTAGGTTTTGATAGTCATGGTTTACCTATGAGTGTGCAACTTCTCGGCAAACCTGCGGCGGAAGCTACACTCATTAGTCTTGCAGCACAACTAGAAGCCGCTAATCCTTGGATTCAACACCGTCCAAATTTGGCGACGTGATACCAATTCAAAATGCAAAATTAAGAAAGCCAGTAGTCAGTAACGCACCCCCTCTAAAGGCTTTGGTGCGTTACGGCTTACGCCTCACACATCCTACTGGACTGTCTAGACTAAAATGTTGCAGGACTAATATATTTGCACTATTTTAGCCCGGTCATGCCACTACATATACTTAGAATTTTTTCAAAAATTCAATCGAATTCCTATAATCACACCATAATGAAGACTTTATCCCATTCTATTTAACAAATGCTCACCCACTCTTAAAGCATTAGCGATAATTGTTAACGACGGATTTAAAGCTGTACTCGAAGGGAAAAAACTTCCATCCACAACATAAAGATTATCAACATCATGGGTGCGACAGTTAATATTCAAAACGGAAGTTTTTGGGTCTTCTCCAAACCGACAAGTCCCCACCTGATGGGCAACTTCCTTTACAGTCATCTTTTGAGGAATATGTATGGCATATTGTTTATTTTGATGCTGTGGTGTAATCGATTTTAAAACCTGAGTCCACCTGTTAATTAAATGATTAAATGCTAACTCATTATTATTGGTATATTCGATGTATATTTTCTCGCCATCAACCCGAACTCGATTTTGTGTATCTGGTAAATCTTCAGTAATTAACAACCAAGCTACAGAATGATTAGAAATAGTTTGAGCTACCATATTAGGCATCATTGGCGGCCCATAAGCAGCAATTTTATCTTTATTGATATTACCTAACATTTGGACACTACCCATCGGATAGGCAAAATATGTATCTCCCCAATAAAAATCTGTGACTGCTAATGTTTTGGGAAAATCTGTATGATTTAACTCTGTACTTAAAGTCATAACTACCGCAAATTTATGCGCCATATAATTGCGTCCCACCAGATTAGAACTATTAGCTAATCCTTGGGGGTGTTGGTCATTAGCTGATTTTAGTAATAATGCGGCGGAGTTAAGCGCACCACAAGCCACAACTACTAAATCACTAGTAAATATTTGTCGCTTTCCGAAAATTTCTGCCTCAACTCCTGTCACTTCTCGACCAGAAGGACTGGTGTGTAATTTCACAACTTTTGTGTCAGTTAATAGTGTGATATTGCTATAAGCCATTGCTGGACGAATTCCATTCACATCAGCATCAGCTTTGGCGTTAAGTAAACAGGGAAAACCATCACAAGTGTTACAGCGAATACAAGCACTCAAATGGCGATTGACTTCATTAAGTTTAATCGCTAGTGGTAAATAAAAAGGATGTAAGTTTTGATATTTTAAAGCATGACAAATTTCTTGAATATAGGGTTCATGGCTAATAGGGGGAAAAGGATATTCTGTATTTGTGGGTGGTTCATTCGGGTCTAACCCACGTTTACCATGAACTTCGTAGAGTTTTTCGGCTTGGTCATAATAGGGAGCAAAATCTTGATATTTTAAAGGCCATTCTGGAGAAATTCCATCCTGATGAATGACCTTTTCAAAGTCTTTTTCACGTAATCTAAATAGCGCACCACCATAGAATTTTGTGTTTCCACCCACATAATAATGTGCGTTGGGATGTATGGGTTTGTCGTCTTTGTCATACCAAACTTCAGCATTGCGATAAATTTCTTTTCGCATTACCGCCTGTGAATCCCAATTGGTTTTATTTCTAGGTAAAAAGTTACCACGCTCTAAGACTAATATTTTCTTACCACTGGCTGCTAATTTGTACGCTAAAGTTCCGCCACCAGCACCAGTCCCAATGATGATGACATCATAATGATTATTAGTCATTTTCGGATTATTTATTTAATTATTAAAGTATTACTAATTTGTAGAGACGCGATAAATCGCATCTCTAGAACATTATTTTTCCGCACGAGTCTTGTTTAATTCTCTTACACCAATCCAGCTAAAAATTTTATCACCAAACTCTGGAAATAGCTGGATATTAGAGAATAAAAGTCTAGTTAAAGGGCCATCTAGCATCACTTCAGGTTGGTTTTGTTTAATCGCTTTGATAACTGCGATCGCCACATCTTCTGGTTGTGAAACTTTTGCTAATTTCGGTGCAGATAAACCAAACGCAACAAACATCCCAGCCGCAGTATAACCAGGACAAACTACTGATATATTGACTTGACTATCAGCTAATTCTTGTCTCACAGCATCAGTCCACATAATTAATCCTGCTTTACTAGCAGAATATATACTGTTATATGGCGCGCCTTTTTTACCAGATCCAGAAGCAATATTCACAATATGCCCACTGTTGCGTGCTATCATTTCTGGCATAATCAAGCGGGTTAATTCCATCGCCGATATCAAATTTGTTCCTAAAATACCCTGAATTTCTGCTAAGGTATAATCTTGAAACCGCCGATATTTTTCAATTGCTGCATTATTAATGACAATATCAATTTGTCCAGTCAGTTGATGAACTTTCTCAACTAAATTCGGTAATTCGTCAATATTACTAATATCACAGGGAATACTGACACCTTTTCCACCTAAAGCGTTAACTTCAGCACAGATTTCATGTAGTTTATCTTCAGACCGAGAAACTAAAACTACGGTTGCTTGCTCTTTCGCTAAAGCACGCGCCATAAATACACCAATACCACCTGACGCTCCTGTTAAGAGAACCGTTTTACCTGCTATTGATTTCATGTCCAACAGTGATTAGTAGGTTTACTTGTTAAACTTGATGAGAAAATTTCACTAATTCGTAATTACTGATAGAAGACCACAACAAGTTTTCTGCTCTCTTAGTCTTTACATTTTGGAGCTTAAAAATTATTAATTACGAATGATTTTAAATTGGCTATTGCACCTGTCTATCTCGTAGCGGCTTGATATCAAGGATTAACTTCCAAATTAACAAATGTTCTAGATTTTAGTAAGATATCTTTAGAATTTCTTTATTTTATAGTAAAAATCTGAGAACCTAGGCAGTGATACGAAAAATCAAGGTTTGGGCAAGTATAAGGGTGTAGAGGTTCAAAACCTTTACACCCCTACACCCCTATACCCTTAAACCCATTCTTAACAAATAATCTCTGTGCGTAAGTCCTGAATCTGCATTCGTTAAAGTAAAGCTGCAAAACTATTTTGTCTCATGGCTTACAGTCAAATATGTTCTATGTAATTACAATTATGATTAAAATCCTGGTTTGTTGCTTGAAACCACAGGTAAACTCTGATGAATTATCTGTTGATATCTGTGGTTTCATTTTATTCCCTTTTTAAATGCTAACTAGCAATATTACTTCTGCTCATTTCCTTGCATAGATGAGACTTTTGCTACTTGCTGAGTAAAGTATGCTTCTTGATGCTTAATTTGTCGTGCTAATTCTAACCCATCTTTAAAAGCTGCTAGTGCTTGCGGATAATCTTTATTTTCAAGAGATAACTTGCCGATTTGGTCGTAAGCTTGCATCATGCCATAATAGTTCGCACCTCTTGCTTCAGTTTCTAACAAAATCTTGCTAGTTTCTAAAGCTGCATCAAGTTGTCCCTGGGAACGATATAAAGGGATGAGTTTTTGTAAAGCTTCCGCCGCACGCGCATACTGTTGTAATTGCCAAGCTGTAGTATAAGCTGCTTGATAGTTTTTAAAAGCCTCTGGAAGTAAAGCCGTGTTTTCTTTGGCGAGGGTTTCATAGTTAGTAGCGATCGCCAGTTGCAAAGTCGGCAATTGTGCTTGACTATTAATATCTTGGGAGTAAATGTCTTTAATTCTAGTCAAGACATCAATAGATTTTTGTGCTTGCTTACTCTGTTGATAAATATAAGCTAGCTGTTGTAAATAGGTTAACTCCTCCTGCCGTTCGCCTCTGGAGGTAGCTAAAGTTAATAACTCCTCATAGTTAGCTGCGGCTTGGGGATAATTAAACCAAACCAAATGTAAATTTCCCAAGGTTTTGAGGGTGTCAACCTCCGCAGTTTTATCTTGTTGTTGTCGCACAGCTACCAAAATTTGGTTATAAACTTCAATGGCAGGTTTGAGCGATCGCACATTCTGATAAGCTTGACCTAACGCACGCCATAACTGTAAATCTACATTAGTTTGAGTTTTAGAATTTTTGGGTTGCGCCTGCTTTTGAATTGCTTGTAACCTTTGGGTAATGTAGAATATTTGCTGGCGATCGCTTTGATTCCAAGCAATTTCACCCACCCTAGCCAGTGCTTGCACTTCATCCACAGCACCCACATAGCGACGCAAACGCAACTCCCGATTCCAAATTGCAAACGCCGCTTCCTTATCTCCAGCTTGCAACTTCGCCGCCGCCTCTTGATTTAAGCCATCCAACGCCGCCTGAAGTCTTAACTTTTCTGGAAGACTCAACGGCTGTTTATTCCCTACAGGTGGTAAAAGAGGATCTGGTGTAGTAACTTCCAGTGGACTGGGTGGAAATTTATCCGCCTGCTGAGGATCATAACTCTGCGCCAGCGTCAAACTACTACTAAATTGCCAAAGGATAGCGGCTGCAATCATTATACTGAAGTGCTTTAGCATGGGTATTCTACATATATGGGCATGGGGAATTAGGCATTGGGCATCCATACCTAACAACTGTAACTGCAAACTAGTTTGACGTAGACAGAATAGATAATTATCCCCATTCCCTGATAATTTTTCCCATTGCTTATTCCCTGTTGCCTCTGAAGACAAGATTCTCAATGTCCAACAACCCTTAGAATAATTGCAGGTATTTTTAATCGACCATTGATAATTTGTAATGACACATTCTCAGGATATTGCTACCTTAGCCCGTTGGATGGCGGCTGATTTCAGCAATCAAGCCCAAGCTTTTGAAAATCCGCCATTTTATGCTCATATTCGAGTTTGTATGCGTCCTTTACCTTGGGATGTCTTATCAGGAGTGGCTTTATTTCTGGAACAAGCTTACGACTTTATGCTGAATGACCCCTATCGTTTGCGGGTACTGAAGTTAGTTGTTGTAGGCGATCGCATCCACATAGAAAACTATACCGTCAAACAGGAGGCAACTTTCTACGGTGCTTCCCGCGACTTACAACGCCTCAAAACTCTCAAAACGGAAGATTTAGAAAAAATGTCAGGTTGCGACATGATTGTCGAGTGGACTGGTACTACCTTCAAAGGTAGAGTCGAACCAGGTAAAGGCTGTATTGTCGTTCGTAACGGACAAAAAACCTACCTAGATAATGAATTTGAAATTAACGAAGAAATCTTCTGGAGTCTTGACAGAGGAAGAGACTTAGAGACAGACGAACATCTTTGGGGTTCAGTCGCCGGGCCATTTCAATTTGCGCGTTCCCGCAGTTTTGCTGATGAAGTTGTGTTGAGTGGGGATTAGGGATTGGGGACTGGGGATTGGGGATTGGGAAAGTAGGGGAGACAAGGTAGACAGGGTAGATAAGGGGAGTGGGTGCGTTGGGTGGTTCTGCTTGCTTGTTTGCTGTAAGCGCATCTGGGTAAGGATGTCATTAGTAACACTAAAATATAGGATTCATATTTGATTTGTGCGAAGCTTTTCCAACAATCTCGAAAGAAAAGATGATGAATCTGGTGCGATCGCTATTACCATTTTCTTTATTCGCAAAATATTACGGTTGGAAAAGTTGATATTATGAGCTTGATTTGTAATGCCGTTTAAGAAAAATTAAGAAATCGCTGATGTCATAGAAGCTTGATTGATGTATGTTTCAGTCCTAAACATCTACTGCGATTTGTGATCTGTCCATGAATTAACACAACATCTTGTGAAAAAATAACTACACATTCGCTCCAGCCATAAGGAATCGTTCAAAAAAATGAGAGAAATTCAAGCATTGCGACAGGCTGTGCAGAGTCGCAAGATGGGTGCTTTACTGCTGCTAGGTTTTGCTTCTGGCTTGCCTTTGTTCTTAACAAGCAGAACATTACAACTATGGATGCAAGATGCCAAGGTAGATATTGGGAAAATCACTTTATTTGGGTTGTTGGCTTTGCCTTATTCCCTGAAATTTTTGTGGTCGCCTTTATTAGATAGATTTGTGCCACCAGTTTTAGGTGCGAGGCGCGGTTGGCTATTATTTACTCAAATTGGGTTAGCATTAGCGATCGCTGTCTTAGCACTACAACAGCCTGCCCAAAGTGACCAAATCCTCCAAATACTAGCCATCAACTGTCTCATTATCACTTTTTTGAGTGCAACTCAAGATATTGCAGGAGATGCTTACCGTACCGATATATTAAACCCCTTAGAAGCAGAACCAGGTGCATCAGTTTGGGTATTAGGCTATCGGCTAGCTTTGTTTATTACCAGTTCCTTGGCGTTGGTGTTAGCAGAATATATTCCTTGGAACATAGTTTACTTATTGATGGCTGTTTTAATGGCGGGTAGCATCTTAACTACCTTGTGGTCTCCTCAAGAACCAGAAATCCGCAAAGATCAGGAAAAATACGCGCCCTTATTACTCAAAGATGTCATCTTTATCCTATTGATTACATTTTTAGTGGCGGGATTAATTGGAGGTGTATTTGTTGGCTACATTACTTTACCTATATTTTACTCAGTATTAGCAGGTTTAATCGTAGCTTGGATTGTGACATCATTGTTACTACCCACCGAACTGTTAGGAGAAGTCACAGAAGATAGTCCTCCTCAAAATTTACAAGCAGCAATTTTTCTCCCATTTAAAGAATTTTTTCATAGATTTGGACTCAATCAAGGCATCATCATTCTGGTGTTTATCGTGCTGTATAAGCTGGGAGACTCTTTAGTTGGTATCAGTGCGAACTTATTTTTACGAGAAATTAACTTTACCAAAGCAGAGATTGGTGCAATTCAAGCAGGGATAGGATTTATCGCCACGACTATCGGCGTATTGGCTGGCGGTGTGATCATGACTAAAATCCGCGTCAATCGTAGTTTGTGGATTTTTGGAATTCTTCAGTTACTGAGTAACTTGGGTTATTATGCACTAGCTGTAACTGGTAAAGATTATTCACTTTTAGTATTAGCAGTGAATATTGAAAACTTTAGTGCCGGATTAGTGACTGTAGCGACAGTAGCTTTCTTAATGAACCTTTGTAACCATCGCTTTACTACTACTCAATTCGCTTTATTCTCTAGCTTAATGGCTATTGGTAGAGATGTTTTGTCTGCACCCGCAGGCGATTGGGCTAAAGCGACGGGTTGGTCTAACTTTTTCTTACTCACCCTAGTGGCTGCATTACCGGGACTGTTGCTTTTACCTTTAGTTGCTCCCTGGAATCAACAACCAGCAGCAGTAAATAGACCAGGACTTGAGCCAGAAGACGAGGATTTATGGGAAACCAAATAGTAATTTTGATCGGCACATTTATTCTTTTACTCACAGGCTTATTACTGGGGTATGTTCTTTCGCAGTTAGTATTAGGTTATTTAAGCTTTAACCTCCTCACCTTTTTCGGAACATTCAGCCTGATTTTAATTTTCGGCACACTTTACTATGTACTGTTCTGGCAACTGAAACGGCAACAATCTACAGTATTTGTGCGAGAACCCTTTTCTCAGCCAATCAGTCAGTCCTTCCATGAAGAATTAACCGAAAACCAAGACTACCTCAAAAACAAACTCATTTCCAGATTATCTGGTGATGTAGCCGCCGCCGATAGATTAATAGAACAAGCCCGACAAAATTACCCAGGAATGCCAGAAAATTGGTATTGCGAAAGAGTTCTAGATGACCTAGATCGTGATACACGTTAATTATTTAGGGGTGTGGGGGTGTAAGGGTGTAGGGGTTTTCCGTTGAGAAAGTGAAACTTTGGCATTGGAATTGTGTGGAAAACCCCCTACAGTATTCTGCAATGGACAAAAGTCGCTAAAATTAAGTCAAGTAAAGTTCACAAATCTTTAGTCAGGTTTTCACCCCAGACTATAAAAAAGCGATCGCAACTCAACTCAACTAAAAATATGGCTATATTTCGTCAATACATCGCCCCCCTACTAGTAGTATTAGTCTTTATCCTTGCTCTAGTAGCAGTCAGCGCGAGAATATTCTTACCCTCAGACATGGCAGCCCCAGCACCAATTGAAGAAGTGGGAATGGTGACTGGGCATTGGGGCATAGGGCATGGGGCATAGGGCAGGGGACTGGGGACTGGGGATTGGGGATTGGGGATTGGGGATTGGGAAGAGGAGACAAGGTAGACAAGGTAGAAGTAATGAGTAATGAGTAATGAGTAATGAGTAATGACTAATGACTAATGACTAATGACTAATGACTAATGACTAATGACCATTGACTATTGACTATTAACCATTGACTAAAATTTTGAATTTTGAATTTTGAATTTTGAATTTTGAATTGTTATTGCCGGGCTATTATATTCGTCGCGGTTCGACATTAGAGCGATCGCTGCTAGTTAAATTTATGCAGCGCACCTACCAAGACTTATATCCACAACAGGATTTTGCTCATCTAGCTAAAACCGTTGAGCAATATTTCTCTAAAGATACTCCCCTTTGGTGGGTGGATTTTGTGAATGAGGGATTAGAAACCCAGGAGAACCAGGAAACAGAACTCACATCATCCTCACTATCTCCCATCGCTTGTCTGTGGGTAGGAAACGCCGTAGATCAAGTTACTGGTATCCGTCATCCCCATATTTTTTTACTGTACGTCGTCCCAGAACATCGCCGACGGGGTGTCGGTACAGCCTTGATGCGCTACGTAGAAAATTGGGCAATCCAAAGAGGCGATCGCCAAATCGGACTGCAAGTCTTTCAATCCAACCAACCCGCTTTAAATCTCTACAATCACTTAGGCTATCAA
Organism: Nostoc sp. CENA543; assembly: GCF_002896875.1. Classification (GTDB taxonomy): domain Bacteria; phylum Cyanobacteriota; class Cyanobacteriia; order Cyanobacteriales; family Nostocaceae; genus Trichormus. The sequence goes on along the minus strand of NZ_CP023278.1, from coordinate 3,089,339 downwards.
ACCCAATCTCTCTGGATGTTAAAGCAATTAGATAGTCAATAGTCAATAGTCATTAGTCATTAGTTTTTCTCCCCCTGCTCCCTGCCCCCTGCCCCCTGCCCAATTCCCATCCCACTGCATATGAGATGGTTGATAAAGTGTACAATAATTTAACTCATAAAAATAAAGCTTTAATAAATTAGCCTGGAGTGTTTGTCTAACCACCACTCTGGCATCTACAAGTAATTATGTATGACGAAGAAGAACTAAGTATACTCGAACTCGATATCGAGGAAGATTTAGAAAGTCCCCTAGATAAATTAGAACCAATTACGGCTGAGTCAGAATTACCAAAGCCTGACCCAGACGAAATGTTGGCACTGCTGGATAATCCCCAACCCCAACAACGGATGCTAGCAGCTCGTGCTTTTTGTGATATCGAAGATCCACGGGCTACTCCCCATCTCATCAAGTTGTTGTCTGACACTTGCCCATTAGTGAGAGTGAGTGCGGCCTATGGTATTGGACGTAATCCCAGCACCGAAGCTGTAGAACCTTTGATTAACCAGCTAAATCGAGACTGGAATGGCTATGTCCGTAAAGGTGTGGTTTGGGCTTTAGGAAATTGTCGCGATCGCCGTTGTTTAGCACCTCTAGCTGATGCTTTAAGAACCGACATTTCTGCTGTGCGCCTGTGGTCTGCTAGTGCTTTAGCACAAATGGCCGGAGTCGGTTACGAAGCCGTAATTGGCGCGATACCTCCCTTGATTGAAGCCTTATTTCAAGACCCAATCGCCGCCGTTAGAAGTAATTGTGCTTGGACAATTGGGCAATTGTGTAAAGAACTACCTTCTAATGTAGTTTATGCTGCTGCGATCGATGCCTTGATTCAGTCCTTTGCCGAGGACAAGGACTTAGGAGTACGTGAAGACGCTAAAGCCTCACTCTTAGGCGTAGGCGACCCCCGTGGCTTACAACTAATTGAAACCTTAGAACAGGAAGGATGGTTTTAGAAAGGGCAAAAGACAAAAGGCAAAAGGAAAAAGGAAAAAGAAAAATAATTTTATCTTTTTCCTTTCCAATCTCTTCTAATGATCAGCTACAGGTTTGACCAAATTCAGATCATAGGGGCGTTCTGTATCATCTTCACCCAAATATTCACCGTTTTGAATTTCCAGAATTACTAATGGAATAGAACCTGGATTTTCTACCTTGTGCAGTGTGGCTGCTGGTACATAGGTTGATTGATTACGACCTAGTAATATTTCCTCATCGCCACAAGTCACTTTAGCTACACCAGAGACTACAACCCAGTGTTCATTGCGGTGATAGTGAATTTGTGGTTTGATACCATGTCTGGGCTTAATTTCAATGCGACTAATTCGGTAGCTTTCTCCTTCTTCGATGACTTCCACGTTACCCCAATAACGTATGCCTGAGTGTGAGGAGGATTCATGACCATTTAATTGAGCATTATCTTCATTCTGAGTCATAACAAAAAGTTTTTAACTAAAAGAATATTACTGTTTTCAAGCAATCTCATTTAAACCAGATAAAACAAAGACCAATCCACAAATATTATCCCTAGTCATTAGTCATTAGTCATTAGTCATTAGTCAACAGTCAACAGTTAACTACCTGTATACTGAATCCGATAAATCCGATTATTGGCTTCTTCGGTCACTAATAAACTACCATCTGGTAAGACCAATAATCCTACAGGTCTTCCCCAAGTGCTGGGAATAGTAGAGTCAAGCAAAAATCCTGTGAGAAAGTCTTCATAGTAACCTTGTGGTCTACCTTGGGTATTAAAGGGAACAAAGACAATCTTATAACCTGTACCGCGATCGCGATTCCACGAACCTCGAAAAGCTACAAACGCACCATTGCGATACTTTTGGGGAAACGTCTTGCCATCGTAAAATTGCAACCCTAACGCGGCTGAGTGAGCTTGAAATAATACATCAGGTGTACGAGTCCGTTCTGCTAAATCTGGACGTTTACTTTTGCCGTTGGTTGTTTGTCGTGGGTCAAGGTTACTGGGTTGCAAGTAAGTATAAGGCCAGCCGTAAAATTCTCCTTGACGAATGCGTGTCAAATAATCCGGGACTAAATCATCTCCAATGCCATCTCGTTCATTGACGGTGGTATAAAGTTCTTTGGTGGTGGGGTGAAAATCTAAACCGACTGGGTTACGTAAACCAAAAGCAAAAGTTTTTTGTTCTGAACCATCTAAGTTCATCACCTGTACGGAAGCGCGTGGTAATTCCTCTTCATCAACGTTAGAACGTGACCCTACAGAAACATAGAGTTTTTTTCCATCCGGCGCGGCTACAACATTTCTTGTCCAATGCTGATTGTAACCGCCTCCAGGTAAATCAGCGATTTTTTCGCCACTACCAGTTAATTGCTGTTGTCCTTGGTTGTAAGAAAATTTTAAAACTGCATCAGTATTACCCAAAAAGAAGGAGTTACCCGCGAAAGCCATACCAAAGGGAATATTCAACCCATTAGAAGCACTCGCAAAGGTCTGACGAACATCAGCCACACCATCACCGTCAGTATCACGCAATAGCCGAATGCGGTTTTGTCGAGTTTCTGTCACCAAGACATCACCGCTAGGGGTCAAAGCCAGCCAACGGGGTGCATTTAAACTATCTGCAAAAACATTGACTGTAAATCCTGATGGAACTTTGAGAACCGGCTTTTCTGGAATCTGTACAACTTGTGGCGGTTTAGCCACACTGTCTGTAGCAAAAGGCGCAGGTAAATTTCCCAAATTGATGCGAATAGGTTGGGGTGAAAATGTCTCTGTGACGATAACATTTTTCGCCTGTCGGGAATTTTGGGTTAGCTGCGCCGCAGGAGGAGATGCTGAAGATGTAGAGTTATCAGAAGTTGCACGAGTTTGATTACAGGCTGCTGTGAGTAATAAGCTACTCAGCAGCAAGAAACCGGCGAATTTCATAAGAGTAAAAATAAATACATAGCCTTTTGAATTTAGAATTTAGCTCCAGCTATTGTCACCTTTCAAAAGGTCTATCTTGAGCAGATAACCGGTCAACTTAATACACACTTCAACTAAGGTACTTCCAGAAAATAAATTATCCCATTTCTGCGAGAAGACATCGTGATTTTTCCCCCTGCTCCTCTGCCTACATAGTGATAGTATATTTTTTAAATTGGAAGTCCCTAAGATTTCCACGATCTCAGTCTAGTTATTCGAGGTTGATTCGGCGTAGATAAATTGAGTCGATATTGAGTAGTCGGTACATTAGATCCATTCCCATAACGAACGGTAACAAGAAAGGCAGTTTTGTTGCGTGGATCTCTACTGATTTTATCTACATAACCAGATTGTAGTTGTTGTAAATTTACTGGTTTTGCTTCTCTAAATCCTGGTCGAGAAATACAAACAACGGGAGAACCATCTATATATTGACCTAAATACAACCAATATGTTTTTCCTTGAGTTTGAAATTCAGCCTTGTAACTAAGCGTAAATCTATCAGATTCTTCTAATCGTTGGTTTTGCTTACAGTTACTATTAATGTATATTTCTTGAGCAATTACTGGGGTTTTCACAAATAGACCCAATATTACAATCAAAAAACTCGTTATAATCTTAACTTGATTATTCATAAGATTGAATCATCTAAAATATGAGTATCTATTTTAAAATTATCTTGAGAAAATAAACTTTTTTCAAGATAATTCTTGACATCATAGTTAATATTAAGTGCTGCTTTGAGACAATCTAACAATAGTTTATTGGCATTCCAATAATGCTGTAAATACTGTAAATCTTGCTGGTTAAACTGCCAATCATAACCAATTTGGCGATGAGTCATCATGAGCGATCGCAGTTCTTCTGTCCAGTCTCTTCCATGATTTTTCCACCATGAATTCAATATCTTTCTGTCTTGATGGGAGCGTGGTAACTTATTAGTCACTTCTTGGAGTAAAGTTTGCCAAGATGCTTGATTATTAAGTAAATATTTTAAATCGAGTGCTAACTTTAAAGTTCCTATTCTTTGGGAAAAAATCTCTGCTGTCATTCTTAGACTCACAGCTAAAGCATGAGTTAAGGCTAAATCTATAGCTAAGTCTCCATTTAGACTACTAGCTAACTGACGATCTAAAGATATCGCTAAATCTTGATTACCCGCTAAAGGATGTTCTGGCGGTAAAGAAATCGTAAAATAGAAAGCACGTACACTAGCACAATGGTAAATAGTAGTTACCTGATCTGATTTCTGTTTTAGCCATTGCAGAAAATCATGTAACTTCCGATTTTTATGAGGTAATTCATCAATTTTTGATTTGATCAGTAGCAGTAGATCATCTGCATTATTTAACATTCCTACACTCAACAAAAAGACTTCTCGCCAGCGTGGTTCATATAAATGACAAACTAATTCTTCCAAACCCTTATTGTTGATGTTAGCAACAATGTCTCTAGCAGCAAAATATTCTTGAAAACTCAAATGTGAAAAAGAATAAATGTCTCTAGCTCTTTCAATTAATAGTCCATGCTGAATTTCAATCGCTCTGATTACAGACTTGCTCTCGATTTCTAAAGCATAGGTATCATGAGTAGCATTTGGTAAACTAGCCAGATGAACAGCAATAATTTGCTGTAGTCTAGTCGCGCTAATAAAGTGAATACCTTGACGGAAACTTACACTAGCAATATGGCAGAGCAATTTAATTTTATCTGCTAGAGACAATTGACGATAAACTTGATCCCGTTTAATCCCTCGACTTTCATCCCAGCGAACCAGCAACAAATCTAATGCTTGTTTATAAAGTTGTGAGTGATCAGTGGGGAAATCTTCTCTTGATTGAAAAACCAAGCAAGTGAGATTTAATAATATAGGTGTGGTAGCTAATTCTAGAATTTGAGCATTTTCTGCTAGGAGCAGTTTTTGCATAAACTTGTTTGCCAATACCTGTGCTTGTACTGGTGAATTTTTCGCAAATGCCAAAAACCATCTCTGAGCAAAAGCAGCAATTTGATTTTTATTAAAATCGGCAATCTCTACTTCTGTAAAGCCACGAAATTTCAGGTGGTAAGCAAAACGGCAAGTAATGATAATCTGATTTTTATAGAATTTCTCGATGAAAATCCGAATTTTATTAATAATAATATCTGCATCTTCTCCAATAATCTCATCTAATCCATCTAATAAAATTAGAGCTTTACCTTCATCCAAAACAGTTGTTAATTCAGTATCGGCAACATCAAAATTGACAAAATATTCATATATATAATTAAATAAACTTAATTGGCTATATTCTCTAGTGTCTTCTGTAAAATTTTTTAAGTTAATAAAAATCGGTAAATAATTAGGTTGAAAAAAACCGCGATTGCAAATGAGTGCTAATGATTGTAAAAATGTTGTCTTACCAGAACCAGGTTTACCAAACACCAGCATTTTTGCATATTTCCGAACAGCATCTAATCCAGAAATCCGTGCTTGAGATCCTCGATTGATAGCAAAACCCTTCTTTTCATAAGATTCTGGATTTTGCAAATCATTCATGTTCACCCATCTGTAGCTGCTGATTTCCTCGAAAATATTGACATCAATATATATATCGTTGAGGTTGATGGGTTTGGCAATATCTAAAAGATGTAAAGTCCCACACTGCGCTTGAATTCTTTCATGATGGATAGAGCGCAATTTTTGTACTAAGACATCTATATCTAAGGTAGTCTGATGATGCTCTATGGGGCTATCGCTCTGTGTTTCTGGCTCTGTCTCCTCATCTATGACGATATTTTGGGCAATTTCCGATGTCTCTAAATCCAAAACACAACAGATATCATGGAAGACATGACGATCAATAGGTTTGCCTGTAAAAAACTTCCAAATGGGTTGACGTGTTTCTAAACCTACCTCAGCAGCTAGGTATTCTTGTGTCCATCCTTTGCGCTTAAAAGCTTGTTTAGCCTTTCTGATTCCTTCATCCGATGCTTGGAGCGATCGCTTTGCCATTACCCTTGTTACCAAAATACGCTAATTAATTCCCAGTAAAAATACAACGCATACAACTTATACGTTAAGTTGCACCTAAGCCGAACATGATTGCAAACACTGGTTCTAGATAATAGTATTCGAGTCAGCCAAATCTACATACCCAACTAGCTTAGGGCATTGCTTATACAAGCAATTGCGGCTTGAGCAATGCCGAAGCTTTTATTAAACTGACATTTATTGCTATAGCATATTTTTGAGAAATTTTTCTAAAAATGAAATAAATCTCTTCAGCAACCTTGAGCATAATGGCTCCCATTCTTTTTTAGCAAAAAATTTTACTCTGGCAATACTCTCCTATCATGGCAATGTTCGTTTTTTAGCATCAGCAGAAATCATCTAAACAAAGTTACTTATTTCTTAATTGTGTTCAAATACACTGATTATTAATTTATATCATAGGTGCGAACTCAAAAAAACTACGATATTTTAATCACTAACCACCATTTTACTTTTGCAATCTTCAGTATTATCAGTAGTTTGTTCTACTAGTAGTGCTTTTTGATAATAATGTTCTTCTTCGCGACAAGGTAAAATTACTTCCACTAAGGTGAGTTGATGGGGTTGACTGTGGATTTTGAGTTGACCACCATGTAATTGTGCTAATCGCTTCACAATGGTTAACCCTAATCCTGAGCCTTGTTGCTCATAAAGTTTGCGTTCAAATTGTCGATAAGCTCCTAGTTCTGCAATTTGCGCTACAGTCATTCCTCGACCAAAATCCATAAAAGATAACACCAACATATTATTGATGACTTTACTTTTGACTTGGATTAAAGTGCCGACTGGAGAAAATTTCAAAGCATTATCTATTAACTCTTCGACAATTTTAGAAATTTTCTCTGATGAAATCCTGACACAACAGGGATGCAAGTCTATCTGTAAATCGTCTGCTCTTCCTACTTTCTGGGCTTTTTCAGTGATGAGATTCAACAATGATAGTGAGGGAAATTTTGTAGTTTTACTTTGCAATGCTTGTAATTGCTGCGGATTAGTGGATACAATTTCTAATTCTGCATACAGTAAGAAGTTCTGAATTAATCTCAATAATCGCTCTCCAGAGAAATATATAGATTCTGCCATTTCTCGGACTGAATGTGCATCAAGATAGTCACTTTCATCCATGAGGATTTGTGAAAATCCCAAAATTCCATTCAGGGGTGTTCGCATTTCATGGGGTAAAGATAAAGCAATACTGTTACGTAAATTGTCTAGTTTTTTTTGAGTTTCTTGATGAATAGTATTTTGTTTTGCTAACCTACAAGCGATCGCTGCTAATAACTCTCCTCTGGTAAATGGCTTGATGAGATAGTCATCTGCGCCCATTTCCATTCCCTGACGAAAATCTGTTTTGTCAGATTTAGCTGTTAAAAACATGAAAGGAATCGTTGCTGTCGTGGGATTTTGACGCAATAACTTTAAGACTCCGTATCCATCTAACTCTGGCATAGTGACATCACAAATTATTAAATCTGGCATTTCCACCTGAGTCAATTGCCAGCCAATACGCCCATTTTCTGCGGCCAATAATTTATAGCCTTCACCTGCTAGCAAGTCTAAAATATTATCTCGAACATTGATATCATCTTCAATTACTAAAATTTTGTCCATATTTTTAGCACATATTATTTTTAATTAAAATTTAATTATTAAAAAATGAGTTTTTAAAAGAAGTAAAGATTAGTCACTTTGCTTCTTTTGCTTAAATAGTCTATTTACAAGCAGATTTAATCCATCTGCTATTGATAGTGCAAATTTTATACTGACAAATGTTTTTTATTCGATAAGAATTTTTCAAATTCCATTAATGGTAAAGCTCGGCTAAATAAAAATCCTTGCATAGCATCGCAGGCATTGTCTCGTAAAAAAGCTAATTCTGTTTCTGTCTCTACACCTTCAGCTATCACTTGCATATTCATGTTGTGTGCCATTTCAATTAAAGCCTTAGTAATTGCTGATTTCTGCACATCTTCAGCAACATTATGAATGAAATAACGGTCAATTTTTAAGGTGTTAACGGGGAGATTTTTTAGATAAAACAGAGAAGAATAACCTGTGCCGAAGTCGTCAATAGCAATTCTGACTCCTAGAGATTGCAACTCATTAATAGTAAAAATTGCATTATTCAAATCCTGCATAATCATGCTTTCAGTCAGTTCTATCTCTAAATATTTAGGTTCCAAATTATGCTTTTCTAAAACATTAGTTATACTTTTGATTAAGTCTGGGCGATTAAATTCTATTGCCGATAAGTTGACACTGGTAGTTAAATAGTCAAGGCCTGCATCATGCCAACTTTTAAGTTGTTGGCAAACATTTTCTACTACCCACTGACCGATTGTAATAATTAATCCTGTGGATTCAGCTAAGGGAATGAACTCTGTGGGTGAAACAAAACCCAATTCAGGACTTTGCCAGCGTAATAAACCTTCAGCCGCAATGATTTTACCGGATGTAATATCAACTATAGGTTGATAATGCACCTCAAATTCTTGAAACTTCTTTTGTTTAACTACTTGATGTAAACTCACCGTTACTAGCTGATTCTGTGGAGATGCACTTTGAGTAGAGTTTTGATTACTAAAGTAGCTTTTTAATGTTGCTTGTCTTTCTAGGCGATTCATGACTGCACTGAGCAATTCGGCGCGTGTAAAGGGTTTGGTGAGATAATCATCTGCACCCATGTCCATACCTTGCCGAAAATCAGCTTTAGCTGATTTTGCTGTCAAAAAAATAAAAGGAATTGCTGCTGTTAATGGTTCTTGGCGTAATGCAGTCAGCACTCCGTATCCATCCACTTCTGGCATCATCATGTCGCACAAAATTAAATCGGGAAATTCTGCGATCGCCAAGTTTATACCTATTCTGCCATTTGGAGCCGAGACAGTTTCAAAATCTTCGGCTGCCAGCAAATCTAAAATATTTTCCCGTACTAATTCTTCATCTTCAATGACTAAAATTTTTATCATTATTCCCTCATTTTATACTTGATTATTTAATGATATTTTAACTGTAAATACTGTACCAATTCCTAGTGTACTTTTAACAAAAATTTCACCTTGATGAAGGTCTATACACTTTTTCACAATTGCTAATCCTAATCCCGTTCCCGGAATATTGCCTACATTTTTGGCACGATGAAACGACTCAAATAACTGGGGAATATCTTCTGGAGGGATGCCAATACCTTCGTCTTGAATTTCAAAAATTACTTGCTCATTTTCAGTTTTCAAGATAAATGCGACATGACTATCTTTGTGGGAATATTTGATGGCATTTGATAGTAAGTTATTGAGAACGTGTGCTAATAATTTCTCATCCATGCAACATTCTATAGTTTCCTCATGACTAGTAAAATTAATTTGCTGGCTCTTGAGTTTCAGACGGGTTTGCGTTTCTGCCACTAAGTTACGACAGTAGGCGACTAAATCAAATACTTGGGGTACGAACTCTAGTTTTCCCGCTTCTGCCTTACCAATGATCAAAACATCATCCAACATTTCCGTCATACGCTTCACAGATGTCTGGATACGTTGGAGATGGGTCATTCGTTTGTCGGGAGACAATTTTTGATGATAGTGTTCGAGTAACTCGGAGGAAGACAAAATTATACTCAAAGGTGTGCGAAATTCATGGGAAGTCATGGAGACAAAGCGGGATTTGAGTTCACTCAATTCCTTTTCTTTTTCCAGTGCTATGGTTAATTCTTCTTCTAGTTGTTTGCGGTCTGTAATATCTGCCATGTAGCCCACAAGTTCGACTGGCTTGTGCGTTTCGTCCCAGACGACTTTGCCTTGGTCATATAGCCAACGGTAAGATCCATCTTGATGTAAAAAGCGATATTCTAGCTTATATTGCCCTTTTTCTAAAACATCGACAAGATGATCAAGTACTTTTGGTGTATCTTCAGGATGAATACGACTTAACCAAAAGCTAGAATCTTCATTGAACTGTTTTGCCTCATAGCCCAGGAGAGTTTTGATATTTTCACTGATAAAGAAACTGCCAAAACCACCGGCTGTTCTACAGGCATAAATAACAGCTGGACTCGATGTGAGTAGGTATTGTAGTCTTTGCTGGCTAACTAATAATGCTGTTTGTGCTTGTTGGCGTTCTGTGATGTCTGTTTGAATGCCGATGTAATGAGTGAGTCTGTCATTCTGGTCGTAAACTGGGGAAATATTTAACTCACTCCAGAATAAACTGCCATCTTTACGATAGTTTTGCAGAATGACGGTGCCAGCCTTTCCTGCTTGCATAAGAGTATGAAGTTCTTGGCATCCTGGCTGATTGATCACCGTGCTATGGAATGAGCGGAAATTTTGTCCTATAACTTCCTCAGATGAATAGCCAGTCATTTTCTCGAAGGCAGGATTCACATAGATCATTGGCCCGTTAGCAATACTAGCATCAGCAATAATAATCCCATTGCTGCTGGCTGCGATCGCTCGATCACGCAGTCTTAAACCTTCTTCCACTTGTTGACGCTTAGTAATATCAGTATGAATACATACTGTGCCGAAGATTTTACCTCTAGGATCTTTAATTGCATCAATACGGAGGTCAATTTGCGAGATGTGACCTGTGCGCGATCGCATAGCAACTTCACCCCGCCAAGATTGACCCCGATGAATTGCAGTCAGTATTTTCTGACTATCTTGAGGCTGTTGGGAAATCACCCATACTCCCCCAATTCTTGCTAATTCTTCTAAATTATAGCCGTATAAACCCACAAAGGCAGGGTTAACATAAATACTCCTACCCTGCTCATCTGTAATTACAACAGCGTCGCTGGTACTTTCTATAGCTTTTTGAAAGCGTAATAAAGATTCTTCCGCTAATTTACGTTCTGTAATGTCGCGAGTGACTTTACAAAAACCCTGCAAATTACCCGCCGCATCCCGTAATGGTGTTAAGATGCAATTTGCCCAAAAGTAGGAGCCGTCTTTACGGACGAAAACTCTTTCACACTCACACCTTCCCTGACTAGCGGCTATGTCTAACTGCTGCTGTGGTGAATATTCACCAATTGTTTCTGGTGGGAAAAAGCAAGCAAAATTCTGCCCGACAATTTCGCTAGTTTGATAGCCAGTAATACACTCTGCGCCAGAGTTCCAACTCATGACTCTCCCTTGGGAATCGAGCCGATAAATAGCATAATCTTTAATACTTTCGATTAACAGGCGGAAATACTCTTCACTTTGACGCAGTTTCTTTTCAGCACGTTTGCGGTCTGTGATGTCTGTAGATATACCACATACAGCATAGGGAACACCATTGCTATCTGTTAAAGGAAACTTGATAGAAATGTAGGTGTGTAAGCCATCTTCGTGAGGTACTTCTTCTTCAACTTCAATGGGATTGGCACGAGTCACTACCAAGTGGTTATTAGCTGCAAAATTGTCGGCAATATCAGCATTCCACACCTCATATATGCTTTTACCGATAATTTCTTGTTGAGTAGTCTGAAAGAGTCTTTCATATTGCTGGTTAATGAGCAAAAATCTATTTTGAGTGTCTAGTAAGTAAATGATGGCGGGAGAGTTATCCAAAATCGCCTGGAGTCTTGCTTGTGTTTCCCTTAGTTTGGCCTTGGCCTGTTTACGGGCTGTAATATCTCGATCAATGCCTCGGTAGCCACAAAATTTACCTCCAGAATTAAAGACTGGTACACCACTAGTTTCTAGAACTACTAAATGACCGTCTTTATGCAAGTTAGTATTTTCTAAACACTTAAATGGTTGTTGAGCAGCTGCAATTGGTGCAAAGATACTTAATACTCGTTCAGCTTCTTCAGGTGGCATGAGTTCTAAAGGCGTTTTACCAATCACTTCCTCTGGTTCGTAACCTAAAATATCTCTGACTTTGGGACTGACATAGATATATCGAATGTTTTCATCTACTTCCCACACCCAATCACTGCTAGCCTCAACCAAATTGCGAAATCGCTCTTCACTTTCTTGTAAAGCTACCTCTGTTTGTTTGCGTTTGATGCCAAGGGCAATTTCATAGGCTGTAATTCCCAAAATTTCTAAGGTAGATGAGCTGAGTTGGTGTCGAGAAAACATAGCGATGACTCCTACGGTTTCCTCTTCTACAATCAAGGGATAGCCTGCAAAGGCAACTATTCCCTCTGTTCTAGCCCAATCTTGATCTCTGACTAGGGGGTCTGTCTGCACAGAGTTGCTGATTTGCGGTTGACCTGATTGGGCTATCAGACCAATTTTGAGTTGACCTATGGGGATACGTCCATGCGCCCCATCAATGTGGGTATACATTCCAGAACTAACTTGCAATTCCAGAACATTTTCTGTTTTGTTGAGTATCCAAATGCGGGCAAAGGCAGCCTGGAGATTGTCTACTATTGCTTCTGTGCAGCCACGCATCATCTCATATAAAGTAGAACTCCGAGACAGCACAGTGTCTACTTTGGCTCGAAAATCTGCAAGTTGAATTTTGTGGGACAGAGTTTCTTCAATGTGCTTCTGCTCATCTATATCGGTGTTAGTACCAAACCAGTTGATGATTTCACCTTGTTGATTTTTGAAGGGTACACCACGCGCTAAATGCCAACGATAACTCCTGGAATCAGCAGCCAGTAGCCGAAATTCCTGTTCGTAAATACTACCCGTAGTTAGGGAATGATGCCAAGCGGCTAAACAGGTTACTAAGTCATCAGGATGGACGAATTTTTCCCACCCCCAACCCAATAATTCCTCTAAAGTAGAGCCGAAAAAGTCTAGGGTGCGTTGATTGATGTATTCTAGTGAGCCGTCTGGTTGAGCAATCCAGACTTGTTGAGGGATAGATTCTGCCAAAAACCGAAAACGTTCTTCGCTTTTGGCGAGGGCGATTTGTTCTGCTAGTAGCTGTTCATTTTTTTGTTGGAGAGCGATCGCCCGTTGTGTTAGTTGTACTTCTAGCTCTTGGTTGGTTTTTTGTAAAGTATCCTGCGCTTTTCTTTGATGATCAATCTCCATTGTGACTCCAATCATCCGTGTGGGTTGACCTGCTCTATTTACTAGCACTGTTCCCCTAGCTAATACCCATTTATAGCCGGATGTTTGTCCTAATATTAGTAAGCGATGTTCAATTTCAAAGGAACTGAGATTGGCTATGGCTGATTGATTGGCTAGTTCAACTTTTTCTCGGTCATGGGGATGCACGAGGGAAAGCACTTCATCCCAGCCTACTGTCTCAATTGCCTCTGATTCACTCTCAGTCACAATCGTATTTACAAAGTAGATTTGATTGTTGATGAGATTGCGTTCCCAATAAATTGTTTTATTTGTATTTTTAGGTGACTTTAATTCGATGATGTTGGGACGATTTACGGCGATAGTTGGCTGTTTCCCAAAATGTTTGACTCTGTGGGATTTACACCTGCACCCATGTGTGCGTAATTTGTACTGGGACGATTTTCTCAATTTTAATATTGCGGCTGGCTGCTTAATATCTACTGCTGTTGCCAAAGCTTGCAAAATACTTTCCTGTGATACTGTGCCGAAGAATTCACCTAGTTCATCTACAACTAGCAGGCAACTTGATTGACATTGACTGAGCTTAGAAATAACTGCCTTAATATCTAGTAACTGTATAACTTCAATGGTGATATCTGCTGGTTGCTGCATGACATCAGAGATTTTGGTGGTCGTCAAGTCAATCCCCAATGCCATCAGTTTGACTATATGTTGTGTTGATAACCACCCTATAACCTGCGAATTGGTCAATACGAAGATATCAGAACCGCCCTTAGCCATAAGTGCGATTACTTCTGAGACTAGTGTTTCTGGTTCAACCTGCATGGGTGAACGATTAATAATTGGTTCTAAGCATCTTAACCAGAAAAACTGAGGTAAGGAGGGCATGGATAGTGAATATAGCTATTATCTGAATCTAGTTTTCTAAAGTATAGTCTTTAGGTATCTTATCTATTTTGCGGCTAAATAAATGATAATATCCGGCGTATATATACTGTAAATTTCTGATAAAGAAATACAGTGATTGTGACTCACACATCTACATGAATGAAATTGCTGTGTAGTTGATGGCGTATGGATTTATGATCTGGCGATCGCTAAATGTTATCGCGAAAAATACTTAGATTGACAAGTTCATCAGCATCAGTCGTAACCAGTTCGGCAATAAAATCGCATTTTATTGCCGAACTGGTTTATTTCAACATTACTGATGATCTTTTCTTAACAGTTGTTTGAGATGTAATATCCAACCGCTTTTCGCTGTAACGCAACAATCTTTCTATCGTTGCCAAACGATTTTCCCAAGTTTTACATTGATAAGTATTATGAAGATTTTGCTGGCGCATCCATACTCGAAATTGCGATTGAAAGCGCACCAGCGTCGATTTAGCCACTAGCAATTTACTGGCAGAAGGTGAATTTGCCGCTTGAGTTAAAGCATTTTGTAATACTTCCGCTTGATTATGAAATTCGGAAATACTGTTTTGAGGTATTTGTAATTTTTCTTGATGTAGAACTAAACGCCATTCCCTTTGTAAACTACTATATCGAGTTAAAGCAGATTTTAAAGGCTCACGATGTGGTACAGGCTCATTAATAATCACCCCCAATTTCCCTTGAGTATTCACAAACAGCTTATGTAATTCATTGTTGACATTTTCAGCAGCAAACAGAGCATAGCCACTAACAGGTAAATCCCTCACTAATTGAAGTTGGTCAAATGCGCCCAATGTAGGTAAAGATAACAGGCGAATTCCTGGAATTAACAACGCAGAGCCTAACTGACTGGAGGCTATCCAAGGTTGGGCTAGCTGTTGAAAGCGGACTGTATCCTGGGCATAGGTCATAGGAATAATTAAATCCACATCTCCCCGTCGCGCCCAAACTTCCCAGTTTTGTTGTAACTTCTGAATCCGTTCGGCTTCTGGGAGAGGAAAGACAGCCACCGATAAAATTAAGTTAGTTCGCTTTTGGCGCAACATTTGTGATACTTCTGTCACAAAGCTATCTACTTGTTGAGTCCGAAACGCTGTCCATTGCTGCCACAATTGCGTTTGGGCTGGTGTAATGCTAATGGGGTCTACCCCTGTGAGTTTTTGAAATTGCGTTCTCGCCGCCTGTCCATAGCCATAAGTCCTACCTGCGCTGGGGTCTTGAAATGGGTAACGGATGTAGTCTAGTTGCAAGCCATCGACGTTGTAGCGGGTGACAATCTCCTCGTACAGTTTGAGTAAATACTGCCGCACTTCAGGATTAGCTGGGTCGAAAAAGGGCTTGGTTTGGCCTTGAGGAATTAATCTGCCCTGTTGGTCATAGTTAGCCCAATTAGGATGAGCCGCCAGCACTGGCCCTGGGTAATCAGAATTGATGTTGAGGAGTTCATTATGACGCTGATTTCCTGCCGCAAAAGTCCACACCCAAGCGTGTAACTCCATGCCTCGCTCGTGGGCTAATTTGACTCCCGCCGCTAAAGGGTCCCAATCCCGAACTAATGGGTTTTGCTGTGGTGCGACTTGGCTGGGATAAATGGGATACCCAGCATTGACAACTTCAAAAAAAACAGTGTTGATGCCAGATTGTGCCAAGCGATCAAAAATTTTGCTCAGTCCCTGTTCATTTCCTGCCCGGACGATGGTACCTCGGTCTAACCACACAGCACGAATTTCGGCTGGTGCTAATCTGCGGTCAACGGGAAACTGTTTCCACAAATTATTTCTGGCTAATAACCATTGTTGACGAGCTAGAGCGTAATTTTTATTGGCAATTAAGCGCGGTAGGTTGTTAGCGACTATTCTTGCTTGGGCTAATACTTGCTCTGTATTAGATTGAGGTATGGATGTAGCAGTATTAAATTGTGTATCATCTGCTTTGAGAGCCTGAGTTCCATTAGGTTGGGGAGCATTGGCTAAGGCTGCTAAATGCGCGCTTTCGACTCGACCAATCAGATGTTCTAGTTGTTGTTGTAGGGCTGCGGCTTCGTCGGCGTTGATTGGTTGATTGGAATTAGGCGCAACATCCCAACGGACTCTTTGTTCTAATTGGTCTATAGCTTCATCTTGTCTATTGGGAGCAACGGTATTGACTTTGTTTGTGGTGGTGCTGGTATTGGTAGAGGCTGTCTTGGGTATTGGTGTGGGGCAGTTGGGAGCTGATGTTGCAGTGTTTTGATTACTCTGGGCAGGAGGGATAGAGATATGACGATTTAGTGCAGCTTGCAGCCAAGCTGTGTCCAATTCTGAAGAAGAAGCTACATCTGTTCCCCAACGCCAACCAAACACAGTAGAGTTTTGCGTTGCTACTACTGCGGCTGGCCGGTCTTGCAAACTCCAGACAGCGACAACTTTGCTAATGCCATCATTGGGAAGTAACACACCGCCATGCACTTGCCCAAAAATCCCTTTTTGGTTCAACCAAGTCGGCGGTTGAGTTTTGGGTGGATTGATTTGCTGTTTATCTTGTAAACTAAATCCCCAATAACTACCAAGGATATTTTTGAGTAACTGACGCACTCCAGGGGCTGAGAGACTACCTACAGGGCCGCTAGCAATTATATTTCCGCCTTTGTTGACCCACGCTTCTAGAGCGATCGCTTGCGTAGGTGTGAGGGTTTCAATGTTGGGTAAGAATATCACATTGCGATCGCCCCAATCTGCGGCACTCTTGACACTAGATAAAGGCAGCACACAATACGGTACGCCAATGGTTTGCAAGCGTTTGGTAATTCCTGCCCAATGTTGCGCGTTTTCTTGGCTTTGTACCACACTCAAGACTGGTGCTGCTGCGGCTAACTGTAAAGGCTGGTTTTGGGGCTGTGGAGTTTGAGGGGACAATGTCTCTGTTGCCCTGACCGGCAAAATGTTTAAACAGTGAACTATCACTAAGGCCGGAGCAATCAGCAACTTCATCGATAAGGAACAAGATTTTAAAGCAGATATGGAATCTTTATCTGTAACAAATACAATATTTTTATATCTTCTGCCTATCTGCAAAACTTGAGCCGTCAAAATGAAGAATCGATGATTTTGCAAGCACAATTTTGGATTTTTTTTATTGCCTAAACCCTGATTCTTCACTACTTACCCCTCACAAATTAATTAATCTTTATCCCTTATTTATGAGGCAAAATAGCTATACTTTACCTCCGAAAAATGACTGAGATTTCATCACTCAATATTCACACTATTACTAATGCAGGTCTTGATTAATTCTTCCACTCCCGCCACAGGAAGAATTTTGGTATTTAATTTCTGCTCTACTTCTGCCACAGTCATGTCATCTAAAAATAACAATTCTCCATGTTTAAGCATGACATTAGGTAGCAAAATTCCCTCACCTAAATCTTGCCCTTGTAATTTTAAAACTAAGTCGTGACCTGTAATTAAGCCAGTTACACTAATATTTTGCCCCCAATAATCACTAGATAAAGCCTGCATATTCACTTCTAAACCTACAACGTTATTTAAGCGTTGTAGAATCGGTTTAAAGGCTTTTTCTACCGCATTACCAACCACCCAAGTTAGTTTTCTTTGAGGTGAAATTTTAGCTGGTAATAATTCTGCTGCTGCCATTTCAAATTGCTTAATAAATAGGCGAATTGAACCCACGCCGTTATCGATTTGGGGATACTCTTCATAATCTGATTCACGGGGTAATTCTGCCCCAGCAATCAAAAACCATTCATCAGCTAACCAAGCAACATTAGAACCAAATTTTTGGCGAAATTCTCTAGTGAGTGATTGCACTTGGGCAATTACTTCTTGAGCCTTTTCTGGAGTTACGGGAATGAGTTCGTCTTCTTGGGGACGGAATCTCGTCAAACCTACGGGTACGACTGCCACCGATGCCACAGTAGGCACTTCACCAGTATAAAATGACGCTAAATCCCGTAGGGTTTGTTCCAGGTGTTGACCATCATTTATTCCTGGACAGACGACAACTTGAGCATGAATTTGCAGCCGTCTGCTTTGAAACCAGCGCAATTGTTGTAAAATTTGTCCTGCACGCTGATTTTTCAACAGCCGAATTCTGGTGTCTGGTTCTGTAGCATGGACGGAAACATACAAAGGAGATAGCCGCATCTGCTCGATCCTTTGCCATTCCCTTTCCGGTAAGTTGGTGAGGGTTAAATAAGAACCATACAAAAAGCTTAAACGATAATCGTCGTCTTTAAAGTATAAGCTTGAACGTTTTCCTGGTGGTTGTTGCTCGATAAAACAAAACGGACAACGATTATTGCACTGAATTAATCCATCAAACAGTGCTGTTTCAAACTCTAGCCCCAAGTCTTCGTCGTAATCTTTTTCGATTTCAATATAATGGGTTTTACCAGACGCATCTAAAACTTCTAATTCTAAAAATTCATCTGCACAGAGAAATTTATAATCAATTAAATCACGGGGTTGGGTACCATTGATAGCCGCGATCGCATCCCCCACCTCGAAGCCAATTTCAGCTGCGATGGAATCTGGTAATACCTTAGTAATTTTAGCTGGACGAATAGTGGTCATATGTTATAAGTCAACAGTCCATAGTCAATAGTCCATAGTCAACAGTCTGTAGTCTTAATCACAGGTGACTACTGTAAATACGTGATTAATCGCATCTGTATTTGACTATTTACTTCTTACTGATTATTAATTTACAGTTTTTTAACTTTGAGAAAAAATTTTGGAATCAGAGTTTAATACTTCGTTGCTTTGTGCTTTAAACAAATGAGTAGGGTACGTCAGTATGAATAATCTCTGGGGATAGATAGGCTCTTTTACACTGACATACCCTAAATAGGGAATATTTCTGAAATGAAAGTTTCTCAGCTTAACTAGTGCGCCCCTGCAACCAAGCTTGTAAGTCAGCCACACTAGTAAAATCCAGCCACGCTTCACCCAATTGTGCCAAAACAGGTAATGGTAAACCTGCAATCAACGCACTTGTTTGTTGAGGAAGTTCACCAAATCGCTTTGTTAACTGCCGGTTGATAATATTAGCAGTTGTTTCTCGTCCTTCCTCTCGTCCCTCTTCTCGTCCTTCCTCTAGTCCTTCTTTTCGTCCTTCCTCTAGTCCTTCTTTTCGTCCTTCCTCTAGTCCTTCTTTTCGTCCTTCCTCTAGTCCTTCTTCTTTGATTTCTCGATAAACTCGTGTTTCTTTCAGTGTGATGTCTAACATTGACTCCACCTCCTTTCGACTTAGTTGCTCAAACCGATAAGCGATAATCGTGGTAATTATTTCAATTATCGCATTGCTGACTGGTGCAGCAGTTTCTTGACGAGTTCTAGTTAATAAATACCTGGATTGTGATGGGGCTTGTTCTGGGTCTAATGTAGTTAACACCATCACCGCTACCCACAAAGGTAAAGAACGGATATCTCCCAACTCATCTAAATATATGCGATGTACTTGGTCGCCGTTGAGTAATGTCCGATGGGGACGAGTATCACTTTGTTCAATACTACGGGAAGGATAGATAATTACGGCTTGCCAATCGCTAAATCGGTCACGGTTGCGGTAAAAATAGAGTGAAGACTCTGCAAATACCCTTTCATAAAGTTTTTCGTCTTTTTGGAATTGGACTTCACAAAAATACACAGTCCCAGGAGTTGCATTTTCTGGCGGTAAAAATACCCCATCAATTTCAAATTTAGGTTCTTTGACAGCTACCGAGTCGAATTTATATTTATCTGCATTTTCTGGCGGATTTGTCAATAGTTCAAATAATAAAGTTGGGGATTGTTGGAATATTTTGTAGAAAATCGAATCTCGACGCATGAATCATTGCCGTTGAGGATATCTCGAATGATTGGTAGGCGTAGACTATCTTCAGCACCGCCTACTTTGATCATCCCAGGCAATTGCCTCAATTTGAGCGATATCTATAAATTTCTCTCAATCGCTAAATGCGTACAATCAGCTATTTTTCAAAAATCCGGCACCAATTGCGCTTAAAATCACTACACCAAATATTAAGCGATACCAAATGAATACCCAAGTGCTTTGAGTTTTGAGGAAGCGCAGTAAACCCGCGATCGCAATATAAGAAAAAATAGCCGCCGAAATTACTCCAGCGACTAAGGGAATAATCTCTCCACTCCCTAAACTGGTATCTAAAACATCTTTTAATGAGACTAGCCCTGCTAAGGTAATAGCAGGAATTCCTAGCAAAAAGGAAAATCTAGCGGCGGTTTCCCGTTGTAAGCCCATAAATAACCCCCCAGTGAGGGTAGAACCAGAACGCGATACCCCAGGAACTAAAGCCAAGGCTTGGGCTAAACCCATCAGTAAGCCATCTTGCATCGTCAAGTGTTCAAAATCTCGCTGACGCTGACCGAGTTTTTCTGCCAAGCCTAATAATATTGACATGAAAATTGAAGCAATAGCGATCGCACCTAAACTTCTAATGGGAGAATTATCATAATCGGGGATAAATCGTTTAATTAACAGTCCCAATAAAACTATTGGTAAAGTCCCCAAAATAATACCCAACAATAGGCGTAAATCATAATCATGGTAATCTTTCAAGGCGATCGCTCTAGTTGCTCCCTTGAAAATCCTGAACAAATCACCCCAGAAATACCACAAAACCGCAAATATACTACCTAGCTGAATGACAGCAGTAAAGGCTACCCCAGGATCACCCCAACCCAAAACTACGGGTACTACCTTCAAATGAGCGGTACTACTAATGGGTAAAAACTCCGTCATTCCCTGCACAAAGCCTAAAACAATGGCTTGCCAAATATTCATTGCTTTTACCCCAACTGTTCCCCCATTCCCTGGAGTGCTAAGAACTTGCAGGGGAAAAGCCGCCACCGATAAAGCCGTAGAAACTGCACCTAGCAGCACAAAATACCGACGTTTCAATAAAGTCATGAGTCTACCTGCGATCGCTGTGATTACATAATTAAACAAACAGGTGTCTAAATAACTTGCCAGGAAAATCGCTCCACAAAGCATCTCATGTTCTAGTTGGCTGTGCAATAGATGGGATTAGGGACTGGGGACTAGGTGCAGGGAGAAATGGAGAAATTTTTCTCCCCCTTGCCCCCTGCACCAATTCCTCCCCCATGCCCAATTCCACGCAAAATAGTAGTAATATATAAATGCCCCAGGGGGGGATTTTGCTGTGTGTTATCTTGGGTAATATAAAGTTTAGTAACAATTATTAAAATTTTGATTAATAATACTTTGTCCTCCTATACTCCTTCTACCACCGCTATTGCTACGGAATTAACCCCCAGGGAGACAGAACCAAGGGATATTAGGGCATTAGAATCTACTCTCAAAGCTTCTGCTTCTCTTCCTCTATTTGTAACTGTACAAAAAACTTGGTTAGTGTTCGCTGCGGCTGTGTTTTTAGTATCAGTACCAGTATTTATTGAAGCACCACTTGTGCGATCGCTTCCCAGTGTTAGTTTAGCCATCACAGGCTTTTGGGTATGGCTGAGTTTTAGGTTAATGTCACGCCCACAAACTTATCTGTGGGGGGATTTACTTTTAGGCTTTAGCTGGAGTTGGTTAGCGGGTTCAATTTACTGGGGTTGGCTGCGTTTTGAACCTTTATGGCATTTACCAGTAGAATCTATTGGTTTACCCTTCGCTTGTTGGTGTTTGTTACGTAATTGGGGCAAAGTTGGTAACTGGTTTTATTTAGGTTCTTTATTCGGTACTGTCTTAACAGATGTTTACTTTTATTTAGTGAAGTTAATACCCTATTGGCGGCAAATTATGGAAGTAGAACCCAGCCAAATTGCTGTGATTTTACAAGCCGCCGTTAAACAAGTACAAACCCCCTGGGGTGTAGCCTCAGCCATCATTTTGGCTACGGTTTTGCTAGTTGCAGGTATCCTCCCACTCAGCAAAAAACAGCACCATTGGTATGCCTTTGGCGGTGCAGTGTTAAGTACAATTTTGGTAGACAGTCTATTTCTGATAGCAGCCTTGGCAGCTTAAAATACTGGTCACTTATCAGTTCTAGTTGACCAATGACTAACAACTAATTGCATAAAAACCTGTCATCAAACCTAAACAGAAATAGATAGAAGACTGTTAACTAATTTTTAGTCTTCAGGAGTTTGAAAATGACAGTTAATGCTAATTTTGCCAGATTTGTAGCTGTATTTGCGGTTTTATCGCCAATGTTCACTTTCAATACAGCTAATGCTCAAACTAGCTATCCCATGACTTGCCGTGGTGGCGGTACACTATCCATACAAAACGATGGTGGAAACGGCGTACGTATTAATTTTCAAGCAGGACGAGGAGCAGCACCCCAAGGCTTATCTCCTGGACAATGTACATGGTCAGACCGAGCTTTACGATCTGGTGAACCAACAACTATTTGCGATCGCGCCTCTAGTGCAGCTCAATACGTTTCTAGACTAGTTCAGTCTGACGAATACTCGATTTTTCAAGTTTACAACGATGGTCGGGGCTGTATGAGAGTTACCAGAGTCGGCCCTTAAGACCAATTTTGGATCAAAAGCCCACATTCATCACCAGTTATTACCCCATTTTATTGAAGCAAGTGGGGTTTTATAGCCGTAGCCAGATCGATGAAGAAATGAATTTTCATCGCGAAGTAAGTAGCAGCAAAGATTGTGGCCATTAATAAGCTGTATATTAGTTTCTGATGGCTGCTGTGTGTTGATTAAGCCATCAGCTTTTGGTTAACAATCGATAGTGAGATAGCGCGTTCCTGTCGCCCTGCACCGGAAAGTAACTATCTAACCCGTAAGGCTCAAAAGTCAGTAGTCACAAGCTGATCATGATGTACTAGAGATTGTTGCCAGCTGTTAGCTTAACGCTGTTATTTCAGTTTGATGGAAAGAGGTAAAAAAATCGTGAAAGGATTGGTGCGTTTATTAACAGTATTTAGTTTGTTGCTTGGCTGCTGGGGATGGTTGGGTACAACTCAAATTGCCCAAGCTGCCAATTTACAAAGTTTTGTTATGCCTCAAGTCCCAGTTTTAGCAGTTGAACTGCGGAATCGAGCCGATCAAAAACTAGCAACAGATTTTGGTAAAAAAATTGATTTGAACAATACCAATGTCAGAGCTTTTCAAACCTATCCAGGTTTATACCCCACTTTGGCCAAAAAAATCATTAAAAATGCCCCCTACTCTAAAGTAGAGGACATATTGGATTTACCTGGATTAAGCGATCGCCAGAAAGAACTGCTGCAAGCCAATTTAGATAACTTCACTGTGACAGAACTAGATTCTGTTTTCAACGAAGGCGACGATCGCTTTAATAACGGTATCTACAGATAATTTTTCATGTAGTTACTATCAAGAAAACTCACCCACTCTCTGTACCAGGGGGTGGGAGTCTTATTATGTAATCAAGGGGCATTTATTGGGAATGGGGCATTGGGCAAGCAGGAAGTGTGGGAGGTGTGGGAGGTGTGGGAGGATAAGGAAGAAATCTTTCCCCCCTCTCTCTCCACACTCCCCACACTCCCCACACTTCCCCATCTTCCCATTCCCCAGCCCCCATTCCCCATTCCCCATTCCCCATTCCCTAACCTTGCAAATAGACATACCTAGCCAATTTGACGTTTTAGTAGTCGGTGCTGGTGCAGCTGGACTGTATACAGCTTTGTGTCTGCCAGAATCTTTAAGTGTTGGCTTGATTACTAAAGAAACGGTTTCTCTCTCTGCTAGTGATTGGGCGCAAGGTGGTATTGCCGCCGCGATCGCTCCTGATGATTCTCCCACCCTTCATATTGAGGATACACTCAAGGCAGGGGCAGGTTTATGTGATGTCGATGCAGTGGAGTTTCTCGCCCAACAAGCCCCTAGTTGTATTCAATCGTTAGTCAATTTAGGGGTAGCTTTTGACCGTCACAATCAAAATTTAGCTCTAACTTTAGAAGCTGCCCATTCTCGTCATCGGGTTCTCCATGCTGCCGATACCACCGGACGAGAAGTGACAACTACCCTCACTGCCCAAGTTTTACGTCGTCAAAATATTCTGGTGATTCAGCAGGCTTTAGCTCTGAGTCTGTGCGTGTCACCAGAAAGCGGTCAATGTCAAGGCATTAGCTTATTTTATCAAGGTGAAGTTCGCCTCATTCAAGCTAGGGCTGTGGTGTTAGCTACCGGTGGCGGTGGACAGGTATTTGCCCAAACTACCAACCCAGCCGTCAGTACCGGTGATGGCGTGGCAATTGCTTGGCGCGCCGGAGCAATTCTGCGTGATTTAGAGTTTGTGCAGTTTCATCCTACAGCTTTGACTAAACCTGGACGCTTTCTGATTAGTGAAGCTGTGCGTGGAGAAGGCGCGCATTTGATTGACAATGAGGGACGGCGGTTTGCTTTTGATTATCATCCGGCTGGTGAACTTGCACCCAGAGATGTAGTCAGCAGAGCTATTTTTAGCCACTTGCAACGTACAGCCGTTGATCCTGCTACCGCCCATGTGTGGCTGGATATGCGTCCTATCCCCCCAGAAAAAATTCGCCAACGCTTCCCCAACATTATTCAAGTATGTCAGCGTTGGGGCATCGATGTCTTTCATGAACCCATCCCCGTCGCCCCAGCCGCCCACTACTGGATGGGTGGAATTGCCACTGATTTAATGAATCGGACTAATATTCCGGGATTATACGCAGTCGGAGAA
The DNA here is from genome assembly GCF_002896875.1 of Nostoc sp. CENA543. Taxonomy (GTDB): domain Bacteria; phylum Cyanobacteriota; class Cyanobacteriia; order Cyanobacteriales; family Nostocaceae; genus Trichormus. Next base: position 3,064,726 of record NZ_CP023278.1, on the reverse strand, counting down.
ACTGCGAGTACGGGAGTTCACGGAGCTAACCGTTTAGCTAGTAATTCTCTTTTAGAGTGTATTGTTTTTGGCGCGCAGTTAGCACAAATTCAACTTCCTGAGCCAGAAGATTTCCCATTATCAGTATTACCCGCTAGGGAATTGACTCTGGATGTTCAAGAATGGCACAACCAGCAAACACAACTAGCTACGTTCCGAGAAAAATTACCCCGTCTCATGTGGCAAAGTGCGGGTATTTGTAGGGAACAGTCAAGTTTGACAAGTGCGATCGCCACTGTAGAATCTTGGCGGCAAGATTTTGCTACTTTGCCCTTAAGCCAATTCCTCATCGACGTAAAGTCGCAAACAGGAATTAAATTTCACTTTCCGGAAGTTGATCAGCAAGTTCGACTGTGGGCTGAAACCCGCAATTTGTTGGATGTTGCCTATCTTATTCTCAAAAGTGCGGCATTTAGGACTGAAAGCCGGGGTGGACACTATCGCCTAGACTACCCGCATCCTGATCCCCAATGGCAAACACATACTATAGTTCATAAGTACCAATGGACTAGATTTCTATCATGAAATCTTAAATTTTGCTTAAGTAATTTCAAGTAAGTGTTTTCATTGCCTATACTCATTTTCAATGAAGCAAGTATAAATACTAAAACTACTTCACCACTAGCTAAACTTCAATACCTAAGTGCGTACAGTAGTCTTATCTCACAAGCGATTATCTTGTGAAACATCTTTATACACGTTTGCTCTTCAGTTTCCCAAATTTAAAACAGACTAGCGCGTACCACTACCGTACTCGCTATCAGGCCCCCCATTATTGGGCGGAACATAGGTTTCTACCGAACCTTTGTTTTTTTCTCCAACATAGATAGCGGTTCCACCGACAGGATGCTTAGGGTTGTAGTTTGGCAAATATTGGAAAGCTGCTGTTGCGTCAGCAACCTTTTGTATTACCAAAAAAGCACTGAGACAAAGCATCACAGCACTGACAATTTGCAATTTTGTAGTCATAGTTTCTAGTAAGCGAATGACGTTCTAGATTTATCGAGTGTGTTTTGTTAAATGCCGCAAACAGAATTACATCTCAAGGCCGACTCAGATTGAATTATTTTTGTCAAAAGGATTTTTGACTCAGTGTTTTCGATTAGTCAACTACTACTTAATTAACAAGTATGTAGTTTTAAGGATATCCGAGTTACGGATATTTGCCTTAATATTAGCTCGTTACTTAAGGAATATAGCTGAAAACCAGTATGTTACATCAATCCAAGGTTAGAAGTAATTCTAGACCTAAAGTTATATATGTTCATTAATTACCACAGAAGAATTATATTTATCATACATTTTTAATAAAAAATTAAGATAGTCGTGTGTAAATACTCACTAAATTCAGTACAAGTTATGTATTAATACTGAGATTATTTGAACTACTGATAGTGTTTTCTACTAGAAATATGGGTCTTCCGGACAATATACGGGCGACTTTATAGATTCTTCATGAACTTTCCTCACAAAAATCATCAAAAGTTAAAGTATGGTGAGTGCTGTTAGCGGAAGCGGGGCGTTTAGCCGGTGCTGAGTAGTGAGTGCTGAGTAGTGAGTGCTGTTAGCTGTGGCACAGCGTTTAGACGATACTGAGTTGAGAAATAAATTCTACCTTGTCCACCTTGTCCACCTTGTCCCCAATCCCTAATCCCCAGTCCCCAATCCCCAGTCCCTCTGTCGCCGAGAATTGCTTGACAATATACCCTAGAAAAATTCATAACAATTCTTGCCCAGATTCTTAGCACGATACATGGCAACATCGGCTTGTTTAACTAAAGTATCGGCATCTTGACTAGTATGAGGATAAATACTGATGCCAATGCTGGCGGAAACTTTAGTGGTGTATCCATTGAGAACAATTGGCTCAGTAATACTGGCCATAATTTTCTCTGCGACTTTAGCTGCTACTTGTTGATGAGGTATGGCTCGTAAAAGCACTGTGAATTCATCGCCACCCAAGCGAGAAACCGTGTCACTAGCACGCAAAGAGTTACTCAAACGCTGACCAATAATTACTAACAGGCGATCGCCCATCTCATGCCCTAGAGTATCATTGACTTGCTTAAACCCGTCTAAATCAATAAACAGCAATCCTAATAGAAGATGATTTTCATGCGCCCAATTAATCGATTCCTGTAGCTGTTCAGCAAAGAACTTGCGATTAGGTAAACCTGTCAGAGAGTCATGATAGGCTAAATAACGTAATTTATCTTCTTTAAGCTTTAATTCATGATTAGAGCGAAATAGCTCCGCAGCAGTTCGCCTGAGTTCATCTTCCATTAACTTACGCTGCGTAATATCACGAATTACCCCCACCAAAAAGAAATTTCCTGCCGCATCTTTGTGGAGCGATCGCTTGGTTTCAATTAAGTGCGTCCTTCCGTAAGCATCGGTAAATTCCTCTTCATTTTCCTGGGGATGTTGTGTAGTTAAAACTAACTCATCTTGTTTGCGGAAGACTTCAACTTCATGTTGAGGGAAAAAATCAATATCCGACTTGTCAATCAGCATAGTATCGGGATAGCCAATAAATTGACAATAAGCCTGATTTAATACAATCCACTGGAGTTGCTCATTTTTTACAAAAATCGGATCAGCAATAGTGTTAATAATTTGCTGCAAAAATTCCTTAGAGCGTTTTAATTCTTCCTGTGTATAAGCCAAGTGATAAGTAATCCAAATCACAGAGCCACTGAATGTGAGTAATGACGGAATCAATGGTATCCACCAGCCAGACAAAAAAGCCAGATACGCGCTTAATATCAACAATAAACAAGAAAATATCACGGTTAAAATGCTCGTAAGCGGTCGTCTGATTTGCCATGTGGTTACAGCTCCGATATACGACCACAAGAAAATCCACAAATATTCCCAAACATCCGGCCAAGCTTGTAAAAGCGGTCTACCATCTAAAGCGGCTGAGATTAACTGATCCACAAAATAAGCTTGCAAGACAATGCCTGGTATCGGCTCTGCTCCTGATATCAGCCGACTAGAATAGGGGATAAATACACCTTCTTTGATGCTGGCAGCTGTAGAGCCAATCAACACAATCCGATCTTTAATTAAGTTAGGTGAAACTTTATCCGCTAACACATCTGCCATACTCACTTGCTGATAACTACAGACATTTTTCTTGGCAGTTTCACAATCTCGTTTGGGAAAATTGGACAAGATTTGATATCCCCTGGCATCCACTCCCACATAAGCACCATCATTACCCGTAAAGCGTGTAAACACAGCTTTACCTAACTGTAAAGATTCAGGATTGTTAGCGGCTCTTTGGGGAAGAATATTTTCTGGTTTTAAATACAAAGCAGCCAATTTTAAAGCAAAGCTTTCGTGTGCTTGATTTCCTATATGCCAGTACAGTAAACTCCGCCGGACTTTGCCATCAGGATCATAGACTATATTGTTAAAGCCAACTTGTTGGGGATTCAATTGGGGTGGTGGCGCAACTCTCTGTTTACCCTCTGGTGCTAGTAGTTCCACACCAACTAAATTCGGCATCGCTTGATAAGCTTGCACTAGCTCTGTATAACCATACTTAATTGGTACATCTCGATAGATGTCTAGGCCAATAGCACGCGGTTGGTGCGCTTGTAATTTCGTTAATAATTCTGCAATTACACCATCAGCAATGGGGAATCCGTGGCGTAAAGAAGCTTCATCAACAGCTACGATAGTAATTCGATGATTGGGGCTTTCCTGGGGACGTAAGTGAAAAAATTGATCTAAGGCCGTCAACTCTAAGGATTGTAATAAGCCTAAAGAACGTAACAGCAAGACTAAAATTACAACGGTGACAGTGATAATTAATTCTCTGTGTCCTTTACTAAACGAGGGTTTCAGTCCTAAAACTAACTGCACGAGACGCTTGATGAATTGCTGACTCATTCCCGTTACCTACTGGACAGAAAAATAGTGAATGATAATTGATAGTTATTAAACAATTCTTAAAATAATCTTTTAATCATTTTTTTATACACTATTTTGACTACTAGAAATCTTGAATGTAAGAAAATTGTGATAATTTAAAACCCCAGTTACAGCAATAAACTGGGGTTTTGGTATTTGGGAAATAATTTGGAATTGGCGAGGACTATTATCTTTATCTAAAGTATTTGAAATTACTTGGCCCTGTGTAACCTGTAACTTTGGCTAATTCTGAAAGGTTCTGTACGCCACTATAGCTTTTGCCATTGATAATCCAGGTTGGATAGCCTGTAATGTTTGCAGCTTTACACAAATCTGGTTTCCCCTTGGGACTTTCAGGCGCGCACTCTGTCTTGATGCTCTCATCAATAATTTGATAAGCTTCCTTGCCAAAGAGTAATTTTTGTTCATGGCAGTGAGGACACCAAAAAGCTACATATTCCTTAGCTCCTACCTGCACTAAATGACGTGCTAGAGCTATTTCTGCTTCTCCAGAAGTAGTATTGATTTCCCAACCGTAATTAGGGTTAGGATCTACGGTGGGGACAAAAGGTGGTAGTTTACCGGCGGGGATTTCTTGGGCTGGTGGTTTATTGGCTGTGTTGACATCCTTATATATGTATAAAGTGCCAACGAGCGTTACCATACCCACAATAATGGCAGTAAAGAATATTTGTCCAATATCCTCCCAGGCTCGACCTACAACAGTTAGAACCAGCATACTCAAGGCGAACAAAGCCGAGGTAATGCAGTAAGGACAAAGGGCTTTGAGTTCAAATGCTAGGACATACATTAAATAGCCACTAAAAATAGACATAGCGATCGCGCCTATTAATAGTAACCACCAGGTCAAGTTTTCTAGTTGTTTGTGACTTTTACCTTCTCCCTTCCACACCACAGGAGCTAAAGCAAAAATCAGCATCCCCAGATAGGATAATAATCCAAGTAAGGCCAGTGGTTGCCCAAACACCGTTGCCCAAGGGCTAGCAAGTACATCATTACAACCCTTGGCTCCAGCCTCGGCTACACAAGCAACACCACCTCCGGTGAGTTTTTCAAAAGTTAAATAGCCAGTATTCAAAGCACCAAGTCCAGCGATCGCGGCAATTATTACCCGCGACCATTGATGAATCCAGGGAGTAGAACGGCGGCGAATCATAAGAATTGGGGAATGGGGATTGGGGAATTGGGAATGGGGTATTTAATTTTGGATTTTGGATTTTGGATTTTGGATGGGATTTCAATCTAAAATCCTGGCATCTCAAATCTAAAATTAGTTCCCCAGTTTCCTTGGCTTTTAAGAATGTAACTTTACTTGTTTAGCTGATTTGCTCACACCTTTGGAGTTCCAAGTGCGACGAGCAGCTTCCACGAATTGACTGACGCGAATGGGGTCAATTGGTTGCTCGATACGACCTTGGCGTTTGAGGGAGCTAGAAACAATCACACCATTGGCAGCCTGCAATAGTGTAGCAATATTTTCCCAATCGGCTCCGCTACCAATAAATACCGGTGTACCATTGGCTGCACCACAGGCTAATTCTAAGTCTTCTTGGTTGGGGGGAGAGCCTGTTGCCCAACCAGATAAAATCACTGCGTCCGCTAAACCCCGCTCGATGGTATCTTTGACAGCAACTGTCAGATTTGGAGAACTTAAGGGACGAGCGTGTTTGACTAAAACATCCGCCAAAATTTTGACATCCGAGCCTAATTCGCGACGATAGCGGAGTAGTTGATGGGCTTCTCCTTCAATTAATCCTTGGTCTGTCGCCATTACGCCCGTCAACACATTCACCCGGATAAATTGCGCCCCCACACAAGAAGCGATCGCCAATGCACTATGACCATCGTTTCGCAACACATTGATCCCTATCGGTAACATCACCAAATTTTGGATGCGTTGCACAACTACAGTCATCGCACTGACAACTGCGGGGTCAACATGATTTTTGGTAAACGGAGCATCGAAAAAATTTTCTACAATAATGCCATCTACTCCGCCACTAGCAAGAGCCGTTGCTTCTTGTTCGGCGCGGTCGATTACTGCTTTGAGGCTACCTCCCCAACGGGCTGAGGTGGGAAGGGGTAGCAGGTGTACCACGCCAATGATTGGTGTTCGAGTTTTAAATAACTGTTCTAAGTCCACGTCTTTTACTATTGTGAGGGCATGGGGTATAGGGCAGGGGTCAAGGGAGTAGGGGGCAATCCAAATTTTGGATTTTAAGTTTTAGATTCTTCAATCCAAAATCCAAAATCTAAAATTCCTAGTCCCTAATCCCCAGTCCCCAGTCCCCATTTCCCTAATTAGCATTAAATTTGTTTTATTTTGGTTGTTTTACTGCCTCCACCGGAAGGCAGAATTTAGGGTAAAACTTACCATAAGATATGTTAAGATAAAACCTGGCTACAAGAGGAGTTTGCCACTCACAACACGCAAGGCAGCTTCCCTCTGTTTAGGTACTCCGCCTTTCGCACGTCGTAGGCCAAGCCTGAGCGTTAGGGTAGCATTACTGCTTCATGGGGCGTAGTCGCAAGCGCGATTTCCCTGAGGGTAGCGACTTCTCATAACCAGCCTTTGGGCGGCTTCCCGATGGGTAAATTAACAACGCACACGCTGCGGTAGTGTAAAATACCAACAGGCGATTTGTTAAAAAAGATTACAAGTGTCAAATGTACCCAAAGACACTCAGTTTTACCCTGGGAAACAAACTAATAAAAACATCATAACATGACCTGAACACAACTATGGTCATAGGTTTCAAGCAGTTACTGACAGTGGAAACACTCTACTAAAATGATGTAACTGTGGGGGTGCGAACCGCAAACAGCGAAATTTAATGTTGTTTGTGTTTGACAACAAGCAAAAACCAAAAATATTTTCAAAATATGGGTGAAAAGCCAACAATAGCAATCTCTCACTTGGGCTGTGAGAAAAATCGAATTGATACAGAACATATGTTAGGGCTGCTAGTAGAAGCAGGATATGGTGTAGATGCCAATGAAGAGTTAGCAGATTACGTTATAGTCAATACTTGTAGTTTTATTGAAGCAGCTAGGGAAGAATCTGTTAGAACATTAGTAGAACTGGCAGAAGCTAACAAAAAAATCGTGATTACAGGCTGTATGGCACAGCACTTCCAAGGACAATTATTGGAAGAATTGCCAGAAGCCGTGGCCGTGGTTGGCACTGGAGATTATCATCAAATCGTCAATGTCATAGAAAGGGTAGAACAAGGGGAAAGGGTTAAACAGGTTAGTGCCGAACCCACTTATATTGCCGATGAAACCACACCCCGCTACCGTACCACTACCGAAGGCGTAGCTTATTTGCGAGTTGCAGAAGGGTGTGATTACCGTTGTGCATTTTGTATTATTCCCCATCTGCGCGGCAACCAACGATCGCGTACAATAGAATCAATAGTTGCTGAAGCCCAGCAACTAGCAAATCAAGGGGTGCAAGAGATCATTCTCATTTCCCAAATCACCACAAATTACGGGTTAGATATTTACGGTAAGCCCAAACTAGCCGAATTGCTCCGAGCATTGGGGAAAGTGGATATACCGTGGATTAGGATGCACTACGCCTATCCCACTGGGCTAACCCCAGACGTGATCGCAGCCATTCAGGAGACACCTAACGTCTTACCTTACTTAGATTTACCCCTGCAACATTCCCACCCAGAGGTATTGCGGGCGATGAATCGTCCTTGGCAGGGACGCGTCAATGATGAGATTATCGAACGCCTCAAAACCGCCATACCAGGTGCAGTTTTGCGGACAACATTGATAGTGGGCTTTCCTGGGGAAACAGAAGCGCACTTTGAGCATTTGCTAGAGTTTGTCCATAGGCACGAATTTGATCATGTGGGAGTTTTCACCTTTTCACCAGAAGAGGGAACACCTGCACATACACTACCCAATCAATTGCCACAAGCTGTCATGGATGAACGCCGCGATCGCCTGATGGCAATCCAGCAGCCTATCTCTTGGCAAAAAAATCAGCAGGAAATCGGCAAAATTGTTGAAGTCCTGATTGAGCAGGAAAACCCTGGAAGTGGGAAATTAATCGGTCGTTCCGGCAGATTTTCCCCCGAAGTTGATGGTCAAGTCTACATCAGTGGCCAAGCCAAGTTAGGAACTATCGTACCCGTAAAAATTCACGGAGCAGATGAGTACGATTTGTTTGGCGAAGTCGCCCTATAAGGCAGGGGCGCAGGGTGCAGAGGGCAGGGGGGATACCCCAATCCCCAGTCCCCAGTCCCTATTCCCTAATTAAAGTTTCAATTTACAAATCGCAAAGTCAGAAACATAATCTAGGAGCGTTGATGAATCTTTCTTTTCAAGAACTAGGCATTTCACAGGAACGCGTTGACCACTTAGAAAAAATTGGTTTTACAGCACCTACTAATATTCAAGCTCAAGCTATTCCTCAACTTTTGTCGGGTCGGGATGTCGTAGGTCAATCTCAAACAGGTACAGGCAAAACAGCAGCGTTTTCCTTGCCAATTTTAGAGCGAATCGATGTACAACAAAGAGCTGTGCAAGCCCTAGTTTTAACTCCCACCCGTGAGTTAGCTATCCAAGTCCACGATGCAATCAGCCAATTTATTGGTCATAGTGGCTTGCGGGTATCAGCAATTTACGGTGGTCAATCAATCGACCGTCAAATTTTGCAACTCAAGCGTGGTGTGCATATAGTAGTCGGTACTCCTGGACGGGTGATTGACTTACTAGAAAGAGGTAGCTTGAAACTAGATCAAGTCAGATGGTTTGTTCTAGATGAAGCCGATGAAATGTTGAGCATGGGCTTTATTGACGATGTCGAGAGAATTTTATCTCAAGCACCAGAAGAACGGCAAACCGCGCTGTTCTCAGCCACCATGCCTCCATCAATTCGGATGTTGGTTAACAAGTTTCTCCACTCTCCTGTCACTGTGACAGTTGAGCAACCCAAAGCCACACCGAATAAAATCAATCAGGTAGCTTATCTGATTCCCCGTCACTGGACAAAAGCCAAAGCATTACAGCCGATTCTGGAAATGGAAGACCCAGAAACCGCTCTAATCTTCGTCCGTACCAGACGCACCGCCGCCGAACTCACCAGTCAACTGCAAGCTGCTGGTCACAGCGTCGATGAATATCACGGCGACTTGTCTCAGCAAGCACGGGAAAGATTACTAACTAGATTCCGCAACCGTCAAGTGCGCTGGGTAGTAGCAACTGACATTGCTGCGCGCGGTTTAGATGTTGACCAACTCTCCCATGTAATTAACTTCGACCTCCCCGACAGCGTCGAAACCTACGTACACCGCATCGGCCGCACAGGTCGCGCTGGGAAAGAAGGTACAGCCATCACCTTAGTACAACCCTTTGAGCGTCGCAAACAGCAAATCTTTGAACGCCATGTCCGTCAAAACTGGCAATTGCTCTCCATTCCCACACGGGCGCAAATCGAAGCACGTCACATCCAAAAACTGCAAGGACAAGTTAGAGAAGCTTTAGCTGGTGAGCGTTTAGCTTCATTCTTGCCCATTATCAGCGAACTGATTGAACAGTACGATGCTCAGGCGATCGCAGCTGCGGCACTACAAATCGCTTATGATCAAACTCGTCCTGCTTGGTTGAGTGCGGATATCGACATTCCCGAAGAAACCGCATCTGTTCCCAAACCCAAAATCGTCAAACGTCGCGAATTTGCTGGTGACAGAAACCGTTCCAACTGGAATAGAGATAACAACAGCGAAGAAGGACGCGGTACTCCCAAACCAAAACTCCGTTCAGGTCGTCGTGAACCTTCGATTTCCTCTGGTAATCAAAAGTTAGGTTCATCTGCCACTAGGGAATCAGCTTCTTAGTTATTAGTCATTAGTCATTAGTCATTAGTGATTGAGGCTAAAGATAAGTAACTGTTTTGATCAGCTTGTAGGAACATAGATAATGGATACACTATTTTGAGTCTTATGTTCACAATCTCCGACTTAGAGCAGCTACAAGCTGAACATCCAGAATGGCAGATGGAACTGGTGGACGGTGATATCCTGATTATGGGGCCATCAGATTATATTTCCGAAGAAATAGGTGCTGAATTAATTCGGTTACTGGGAAACTGGGTACGTCCACGTAAACTGGGACGTGTCACTGGTTCAAGTGCTGGTTTTATTCTGCCTAAACTGGAAACAGAAAATGGTAACAAAATTGAACCAGAAAAACGCAATCTCCGCGCTCCTGATGTGTCTTTTGTGCGTGCCGAGAGACTAAAAATCAGCCAGCGCGATTTTGTGGAATTAGTGCCTGATTTGATCGTAGAAATTAAATCAAAGTCAGATAAAATCAAGCCACTAGAAGAAAAAATTCAGCTATTTTTACAACTTGGTTGTGTCGTCGGTATACTCATCGACCCAGACAAATTAACATTAACTGTTTACCGGCTCAATCAAGAACCAATTATATTGAAGAATAACGATCAACTGACGTTACCAGATTTACTTCCAGGTTGGGAGCTAACAGTATCAGAACTCTGGCCACCTGTATTTGAGTAGGAGAATAAAAACTCCGCGTACCTCAGCGAGACTTGGCGTGATACCAATTCACAATTCGCAATTCGCAATTCGCAATTAAAAAACTTAGATGTAGCAAGGATTTTAGGGTTTACATCTGTATCAGATTTTTCGTGAAATGGTATGAAAAATTTTCAAGCGGGTAGTTATTCCGCTTGATATGAGCCTCTAACTAGCGCGACTATGCGCCAATAAGGGACTTCCAACTAAAAAAATATACAATCGCTGTGGTGGGCAGGGGGGCAGGGAGCAGGGAGCAGGGGGAAAAATCAAAATATTCTCTTTCAGAAATTGAATAATTTATTTTCTGGAAGTCCCTAAAATATAGAAGAAACGCTTTTTTCTTCCCCTACACCCCTACACCCTTACACCCCTAAACCCTTATACCCCTATTGAAAGCGTTAATTCAACCAAGGACGACTGAGATTTTCTAATTCTGCAACTTCATCGTCGCTTAATTTCCAACCTAAAGCACCAGCATTTTGCTTGACTTGTTCAGCAGTTTTCACCCCAGCGATAGGAATCACATTACCCTGAGCAATTAACCAATTTAAGGCAACTTGGGCAGGAGTGCGATCGCGTTTTTCTCCTATCCTCCGTAACATAGAAATCACGGGTGCGATTTTTTGCAGTCCTTCTTTGCTAAATCTCGGATCGAATTTTCTCGCCCCGCTAAGTTTTTCAGCACTTTCTGGCGTATACTTTCCAGTCAGCAATCCCTGTGCTAAAGGACTGTATGCCAAAATTGTTACACCCAACTCACGGGCAGTTGCTAAAGTCCCGTCTCTCTCGATTTGACGAGTCAGTAAAGAGTAACGGACTTGATTGACTGCTAAAGGTACTCCTCTAGCCGCCAAAATTTTATGGGCTTCCCGCATTTGGGCAGGAGAATAATTACTAACACCGATAGCTGCAATCCTACCTCGCTTCACTTCCTCAGCTAAGGTGTTTAACAAAGTTTCTTGACTCAAAAAGAAACTAAAAGGCCAATGCACTTGATACAAAGCAATACTTTCTAGTTGTAGACGTTTGAGACTGTCTGTCAAAGCATCAGCAACAGATTGTCCAGAAAATCGCCAAGGTAAGGGGCCAAATTTGGTGGCGATTTGCACTGGCTGTTGTGTTTGCTGGAGAAATTCTCCTAAAAATTTTTCTGATAATCCCAGTCCATAAACTTCGGCGGTATCAAAAAAGGTGACACCAGCTGCTATGGCGGCGGTAAATGCGGCTTGTAACTCTTGTTGTCCATAACCTTCGCCATAACTCCAAAATAATTTATCACCCCAAGCCCAAGTTCCAATGCAAAGGGGTGGGACAGATGGGCCGTTTTTCCCCAATGTGATTGTTTCCACGGTGGTAAAATTTAGATTAATATTTCTTCACTTTTCCAGTTTAACGTGAGCAAAAGTGATTAAATTCATCATTTGCAATACCTGCCAATTAGTAAGATTTATTTACATATTTCTCTATATATCGTTTTCTTGACCAATAGCTATGGCAACTAGCAATTTTTCACCCCATCCTGAATCAGATCAGTCAGTCGATATGAAACCTCTACCCAAAGTTAATGTCCCAACAATGTTTCGACTGGGTTTGTTTCAAATGGGACTAGGCATCATGTCGCTTCTCACTTTGGGGGTGTTGAATCGTGTGATGATTGATGAGTTAAAAGTTTTGCCACTGATTGCAGCTGGGGCTATTGCTATGCACCAGTTTGTGAGTCCGGCGCGCATCTGGTTTGGTCAGATGTCTGATAGCAAGCCTTTATTTGGCTATAATCGCACGGGCTATGTTTGGATAGGGGCTGCCATATTCACCATTGTTTCTTTTTTGGCGTTACAAGTAGTTTGGCAGATAGGTAGTAGTTTACAAGCCACTGGTTGGAGTGTGGCTACGTATAGTTGGGCGGCTGTACTGGCTTTGATGTTTGCATTGTATGGTTTAGCTTTGAGTGCGAGTTCTACACCTTTTGCTGCACTATTAGTAGATATCACCGATGAGGATAATCGATCTCGGTTGATTGGGATTGTCTGGTCAATGTTAATGATTGGGATTGTGATCGGCGCAATTGTTAGTTCTAGGTTACTAGAAAGACCGGAAATTTGTGGAGCGGCTTTGCTGTCCTATGATCCTAGTCAAACTAATAAAGTTGTAGATATCGCTAAACTACAGCAGGCGGTGAATCCTGTGTTTATTATTATGCCTGCGATCGTGTTTGGTTTATCGGTGCTGGCGACTTTGGGCATTGAAAAGAAATATTCCCGCTTTAATTCCCGTTCTACAGTAGTAGCTAGGGAAGACCAAATCAGCTTGGGCAAAGCTTTGAAGGTGCTAACAGCCAACCGTCAAGCAGGCGTATTTTTCGGCTTTTTGTTGGTGTTGACTCTCAGCATTTTCATGCAAGATGCTGTTCTAGAACCCTATGGGGGAGAGGTGTTTGGGATGTGTATTTCTCAAACTACCAGACTCAATATTCCCTTTGGGATAGGAACTTTAATTGGTATTAGTTCCACCGGTTTTTTACTGTTACCACGTTTAGGGAAGAAACAGACAACGAAAATTGGCTGTTTGGGTGCAGTTTTCAGCTTTTGTCTGATTATTATGGCAGGCTTTAGCGGTAATGCAGGCGTGCTGATGGGTAGCTTGCTGTGTTTTGGGTTGTCTTCCGGTGTGATTACAGCTGGTGCTACTAGTTTAATGCTAGATTTGACGGCGGCGGAGACAGCAGGGACATTTATTGGTGCGTGGGGATTATCACAGGCGATGGCTAGGGGATTAGCTACAGTCTTGGGTGGCGTAGTTTTAAATGTCGGCAAAACATTGTTCGGCGTACCAGTGCTAGCATACGGGTTGGTATTTGCATTACAAGCAGTAGGGATGCTAGTCGCTGTTTGGTGTTTGCGTCAGGTGAACATCCAAGAATTCCAGGTGAATGCGAAAACAGCGATCGCCTCTATTCTGGAAAAAGAATTAGACTAACGCAATGAACGATTTTTGGATAACAGTTGTTGATTTTGCCCAAACCACTACTACCAGAGTGGGAAGGCAATTAATGCAAGATTTTGGTCAGGTGCAAGCTGCACAAAAAGCTGATGGTAGCCTAGTAACACAGGCTGATAAATGGGCAGATCAAGAACTTCGGGATGCGATCGCCTCTACTTTTTCTGGTTACGGTATTCTCAGTGAGGAAGGTAAACAGGTTTTTCCTGGTACAGATTGGTGCTGGGTAATTGATCCTTTAGACGGTACAACCAACTTTACACGGGGGATTCCCATCTGGTCGATTTCCTTGGCTTTATTGTACAAAGGGACACCGATTTTTGGTTATGTATACGTTCCGCCCCTCAATCAAGCTTTTCACGGATTTTGGTCAGGTAATTCTGGCCTAACCACTCCATCGGGAGCATTTTTGAATCATCATCCCATTCATACTAGTAATGACGCTCCTTCTAGCAATCATTTTTTCAATCTTTGTTCCCGTAGCTTGGCTGTGGTGCAGCAAGGCTTCCCTTGTAAAATTCGGATGTTGGGTGTAGCTAGCTATAACTTTTTGACTGTTGCCACTGGTGCAACACTAGGAGGAGTGGAAGCCACGCCCAAAGTTTGGGACATTGCAGGCGTTTGGGTGATTCTGCAAGCGGCTGGTGGTAGTTGGGTATCACTCAACTCACAGCCATTTCCCTTGGAAGCCGGAGTAGATTATAGCGATCGCTCCTTCCCTACTCTCGCCGCTAGTCGTCCAGAATTAGTGTCTTTCTTTACACCCTTTACCCAAGCCTTGAAAATTTAGAATTACCCGCAGATTAACCCTTTAATTGTTTCATTAACCCAGGCTGCCTGTCGCCAAAATTTTTACAGGTAGTCTGGGTATTTTTTCATGATTTGCCAAATATTCCACGTATATGTAATTTGAGGGTGTCATTAACTCATAACAGAACTGGTTATTGACTGTGTATTTGCAACTGTCAATCAGAAATTAATGAAGACTGACACACTTTATTTACTTTCTTGAGAACTCAGTTTAGTAATTGATTGTTAAAGTCTATGTTGTCCGATTTAGAGTTAATGCGAGAATTTATTACTCAATCTATTGCTAAAAAAGAGATTTTGTTAGCAAACCCTTATTTAAAAGCACAAATGGTTTATAAAAGCAATCAACTAATCTCTAAAAAAGAAGGTGTGATTGCTACTGCTAAATTAGACCATACACCATCTGATTTCTTAATTGATGCCAATTCATCTTATTGGGAAATTATCAATAATACCTTAGCTGACTACAGTTATATTTTTACATTTGAATTAGATAGTAATGGACTCTATCGATATCAAAGATGTGCTGTTCCACAAGGTTATACACTCCGATGCACTAAGTCCTTGGGTTTATGGCAAGCTTGGTGGAAGTATAATAAATACGCTGCATCTTTCAAAGTCCCCTTAGATATTTTAGTCAGGACTAAGAACTCGTGGTACGGGATTAAAAATTTAACGATTAGTGATGGTTTAATTTATATCAAAACTTTAGTTAGCGAACTGCAATTATCTCCTGAAGATTTAGTAATTTGGTTAAGCAAAATAGAATCTCCGTCAACAAAACAATATTTGTATGAAATTTGAGGGTTTCATACACTAGCTTTACTAGATTTTACCGCTCGGCTATTTCTATAAAACCTGCTCTTCAAACATGGCTAATACTCTATAAAATCAGCTTGGGAAAACATCTTGAATCATTCATTGAAGTAGATCATGATGAAGCAGTTCCGTTAATTTAATGTCAAACGTAACTCATCAAGTCATTATCTACTTATTTTATTTAATTATTATTTTCAGTAATTATACTATTTTTATATAAAGACTTTATTGTTTATGTGGTAAATTCCTCAACGCACTTCATAAAAAACATTTAATACATGATTAATACAAGATTAATTCATGAAAAATTTATGTATTTGAGGCAGCAATTTTGAAGAATTCGATACTTCACCGTATATTTACAACATCGAAAAAATGTTTGGGTATAATTAGTTTGTAGGCGATCATAGATTATCAATAATATTACGGTAATTACTCAGTCAAAGTATGCCGTGTCTTAAGTAAAAATATTGCGTTGCATATACAAACAGCCATGTTATCTAATTTGGAATTATTAAAAGAGTTTGTTAATCAATCTATCCAAAAACAAGAAGTTTTATTAGCAAACGGGACATTACAAGCACAAACAGTTTATAAAACTAATCAAGTTACAGCAAAAGCAGAAGGTATCATTGCTACTGCCCAAATCACTCAGAAAAATCTAGAATTTTCTATTAAATCAACTTCATCCTATTGGGAATTAATTAACGAAGTCTTGGCGGAATACAGCTATATTCTCACAGGAGAAATAGACGATCGCCATTGCTATCGATATCAATACTGCCAATTACCACCAGGTTATCGGATGCACTGTACAAAATCAGTGCATTTGTGGCGGGCTTGGTGGCGATATCGCAAAAATAAGTCGCAATTGGGTATTCCCTTAGATTTGCTAATTCGGACGCGTAATTCTTGGTATCCTATTAGAGACTTAATTATTAGTGATGGACTGTTATATATTAAAACCTTGGGGAGTGAAATTGCCGTTCACTCTGATGACTTGATCATTTGGTTGAGCAAAGCTGACGTAAAATTCCCCAGTCCATCTGAGCAACAGGAAGTGGGAAGTAGAGAGTAGGGAACAAGTTGTGAAATTCAACGCCAGTAGAGCTTTCAATGTAGTTAAAATGCCTTTGAGTATTTAACTGGAAAACAATTATGAAAGGACTATGGCTAGAAAATAACCAATTGCAACTGCGTTCAGATATTCCCATTCCTGAACCTCCTGCGGGTGAAGCACTAGTAAGAGTGTTACGTGCAGGGATTTGTAATACAGACTTAGAACTGCTCAGAGGCTACTATCCCTACACTGGCGTTATAGGACATGAATTCGTCGGGTTGGTTGAACAAGGGCCAGCACATCTTGTCAATCAGCGAGTCGTAGGTGAAATTAATGCTGTTTGTGGTCATTGTCGTTTCTGTCGTCGGGGACAACCAACCCATTGCGAGAATCGTACAGTATTGGGGATTGTCAACCGTCACGGCGCGTTTGCTGACTATCTTTGTTTACCGATAGAAAACTTACATCCTGTACCCGAAAACGTACCCACAGAAATCGCGACATTTACTGAACCATTAGCAGCAGCGTTAGAAATTCAGCAGCAGATTGCCATATGTGCAGACGATCGCGTGCTAGTTGTAGGAGATGGTAAATTAGGGCAATTAGTAGCACAAACCTTAGCTTTAACTGGTTGTAAACTATTAGTTATCGGTCGCCACCCAGAAAAACTGGCAAATTTGACAGCTAGAGGCATAAAAACGGGTTTAGTTGACGCGGTTTCACAGAGAAGTTTTGATATTGCCGTAGAGTGTACAGGAAACCCCGAAGGATTTTTGATCGCTCTTCAGGCGTTACGTCCTCGTGGTACCCTTGTCCTGAAAAGTACCTATGCAGGCAACCTCAGCATAGATGCTTCCGCCCTAGTAGTCGATGAAATTACCTTAATTGGTTCTCGTTGCGGCCCATTTCCCGCCGCACTGGAGTTATTAGCAGCCGAAAAAGTAGATGTAAAACCCCTAATTCATGCCACTTACCCCTTAAATCAAGGACTAGAAGCCTTTACCCAAGCCCAACGCCGAGGAGTATTAAAGGTGTTGTTGGAGATTGGTCAATAGTCAATAGTCAATAGTCAATAGTCAATAGTCATTAGTCATTAGTCATTAGTCATTAGTCATTAGGGAACAGCTTTCCTCATTTCCTACCTTGTCTCCCTTGTCCCCCCAATCCCCAGTCCCCAGTACCCAGTCCCCAGTCCCTAATACAAATAAGGATTAGTCTTCGGCTGAAAATCAGTGCATTCTATTGCTTCTTCTGTGTTGGCTATGGATGGGTGGACGGTGCATTTGAGGCGGTAGTTATCGGTGAAAAATTGGCAGCCAGGACAGGGTATTTGGTGCATTCGCTTGGCGGTTTTGAGACTATCTCGTGTGGCTGTCCAAAGACTCCACAGGACGAGAGAAATGATTAACCATGCCCCAAAAAAGCAAATGGGGACTAAAAATGGTTGAATACTTCTGATTACTAAAGATATTAATTCCAGCACGGCAATTGCTAACAAAAATGAAGAGCTAGAAGTATATTAACTCCTAACTCTTTCTTGCTAACGTCTGACTACAGATGTAGAAATTAAAAGGCAGGGAGCAAAGGAGCAGGGAGTAAGGGAGAAAAATAACTACAAGGGTTAAAATGTCTACCTTAGAATGAGAAGAGCTTTATTTTAACTCTGCCCCCTGCTCCCTGCCCCCTGCCCCCTGCCTCTCATTAAATTCCCGCGTGACCCAAGGCTAAACCAGTCACCAGCATTCCCAGAACTAAAAAGGGTTGTGCGCTGGCTTGGTATTTGACATCATTTTGTAAGGGGTCACGGAGGAAGTACATATCTTGAAAGGTGATTTGGGGGATGATTAACAGTACCAGAATCCCGGCGTATAAATTTTCGTGGATACTCACCAAATAAGCTGCAATCAAGCCTTGAAACACATCAATCATGGTGACGCAAATCCAGGCTGCGGTGTTAATACCAAACATTACAGGTAATGATTTTAGACCAAGTTGGCGATCGCCTTCTACACTCTTAAAATCATTAACAATGGCGATTCCCAATCCTGCCAAGCTGTAAATTAAGGTGAGAACGACAATTTTCCAATTGAGTTCACCAAACAAAGCATGACCAGCCCACCAAGGTAAGGCGATGTAACTAGCACCTAAAGCGTAGTTACCCAACCAACCATTCTGTTTGAGTTTTAAAGGTGGGGCAGAGTAGATGAAGGCAATAAAAGAACCAAATATTGCCAAAACTGTGACATTGGGGAATTCATGACCAGCCCATACATCCAGCACAAAGGCTAGGGCGATACCAGCGAGAAATAAAAAGATAATCTGGCTGACTACTTGTGGTACAGAAATTGCACCGGAAGGGATGGGGCGATAAGGTTCATTGATAGCGTCAATTTCACGGTCATAAAAATCATTCAGGGTTTGAGTATAACCCGTGAGTAATGGCCCAGACAGCAACATACAAGCAGCAGCCTTCAGGACATTTTCCAAAGACCAAGTATAGTTACCAGAAGAAGCCGCACCACAGACCACACCCCAAATTAAGGGAATCCAGGTAATTGGCTTCATTAATTGCAAGCGAATCTTCCAAATGGAAGTTTCCCCTGGTGCTGCACCTTTCATTCCCAACAACTGGCGAGTTTTGGCAGTGCGATCGCTACCTTCAGAATTAGAATCAGGAGTAATGGGAGTTAGTTCTGACATAGGAATTCGTTATTAGTTGGGCATTGGGAATTGGGCATTGGGAATTGAGCATTAATTTATATCCCCCATGCCCCATGCCCTATACCCCATGCCCTAAAAAGAAATGATCAAATAATTATTTTGAAACTTAGCCCCAGTTATGGGTTTACCACTGAGTGCTGGAGGTAAAAACACATTTCGCCGTTGGTCGCCTGCTTCCACAGTGACTTCTGGCCCGTACTGGGTGAGTTTGACCTGTTTTTTATCAAAGCCAGGTAAAAACAAGCGTACCTGGAGGTTATGAACATCGATAGTGATGGGAGTGGGGGCTTGTAGGGCTTGTTCCACAAAATTGGGCATCGCATCTATCAATGGTTGCCAATTACCACTCTCTAAATCAGGCACAAAATTCACACTTAAGGGTGTAAATTCTGCTGATAAGTTGGTGTGAGGTTGGGATGCGATTTGGATGACACCGCCGACTGTTAAACCAACTTGTTGTGCGCCACCCCATAGATAGCGGATGCTGGCTACTTCCAAAGGGTCTCCGGTAGTGACCAAGAAAGCGGCTACGCGCTGGGGGTCAGCTAAAGCCGCTTTTCCCTTATCTAAGAAATTATTGATTTGATTAGTTGGTTGAGCAAAATTATCTGCTGTCCAGTTGAAATTGAAAAAACTGCTAATTAGCGGTTGAATCAAGGGTGATTCAGCAATACTTCTACCTAAATCCGAATTGACTATTAATTGTCGGAATCGTCGGACATACCAGCTTAAAGATTCTGGCATCCCCAGCATCCGCAGGGTGAAAGAATCACCTGTGCCGTTGTAAACGATCGCATCATACTTGCCACTGGCATCATATTCACGGATGGCATTAAGGGCAAGGGCATGATCCATTCCTGGTAACACTACCAGTTCTTGACCGTAGACATCTTTAATGATGGGCGTTTTGAGGTATTGTGCCTCCAGTTTTTTTACTTCCTCCCAATTGCGTTCTAGTAGTACAGAGGTTTGAAATTGTACTACTGCCAAATTAGGGGCTATTTCCTGGGGGTCTGGTGCAAGGGGTTGGTCTAAGAGAATCGGTAATATTGGTTCTGCCAATCCTGCTAGTAGTACCCGCTTGCCTTGACTTGCCAATGATTTAGCAGCCGCGATCGCTATTTTGGTACGAGCAACGCTGTTTTCGCCCAAAAATGTCAGTATCAGGGACATTATCTTGATTTCCAATTACCGCCGGTCTTTTCAATTCCAACTTAGCACTAGGCAAATACTATAAGCTTCTACCTGGGGTTTTTAATGTTAAACGGCCTTTATTTCGTCCTCAAAAAACCAAGTCGAAGTATTATCGTCAAACTGTACCACTACGCCTACACCGCTACCATCGGTTACTTTATAACCTGCAATGATGCCAACTTTACCTAGTTTTTGAGCGACAACAGCAGAAACGCGATCGCGCAAACGAAACACCTGAACCTTTTGTCCGATTTCCATGCCTACATAAAACGCAATAAACCAAGAATCAGTTTAGCCGAATCTGGTACTGATCTCACAGTGATTTACCTGGATGTTAAAACTATATCAACTGCTGTGTCAGCTAATTTATGGAGTCAGCAATCATGCTAACTAGCTGATAGACTGTCATAATATTTTCGACACTCAATTCAGCTTGCTCCAGAAAACATCCCAATTGACGAATTGCTGACTCAGAACTTTCAACTCAGCACTCAACACTTGTTTTAGTATTATGAAGAAAATATGACAACAAAAAAAGCTCTCATTACAGGAGTTACAGGACAAGACGGTTCGTATTTGGCAGAACTGCTTCTAAGTAAAGGCTATCAGGTTTTTGGACTAGTGCGTCGCTCTAGTTCCAGCAATCTTGAGCGCATTAGCCATCTAAGTGGTGAGGTGATCATTCTTTCTGGCGATCTTCTCGACCAATCCTCACTGATGGATGTGATTGCAGAATCACAACCTGATGAAATTTATAATTTGGCTTCTCAAAGTTATGTTCCTTTATCTTGGACACAACCCGCACTCACTGCCGAATATACCGCCCTTGGTGTCTCCCGCCTCTTAGAATCTATTCGTCGTTGTAAACCAGACGCTAAATTTTATCAGGCTTCTAGTAGTGAGGTTTTTGGTGAACCAGATGAATCACCCCAAACAGAACGGACAGCTTTTCGTCCCCGTAACCCTTACGGTGTTGCTAAAGCTTACGCCCATTGGATGACTGTAAATTATCGCCAAAAATATAATCTTTATACTTGCTGCGGCATTACCTATACCCATGAATCGCCTCGACGCGGTACAGAGTTTGTCTTTCGCAAAATCACCCATGCAGCCGCCCAAATTAAACTCGGTCTAGCCAATGAACTAAAATTAGGCAATCTAGAGGCGCGTCGTGACTGGTGTTACGCTCAAGATGCTGTGTCTGCTATGTGGTTGATGTTACAGCAAGAAAAACCAGATGATTACATTATTGCCAGTGGTGAGACTCATTCAGTCAAAGAATTGGTAGAGTGTGCTTTTAGCTGTGTTGGTCTCAATTGGCAAGATTATGTTTCTGTTGACCCTACGTTTTACCGTCCTGACGAAACAGTACAGTTAGTTGGTGCGATTGATAAGATTAAGAAACAAATTAACTGGCAACCGCAATACTCATTTGAGCAATTAGTAGAGTTAATGGTGGAAAATGACCTCAAAAAATTGAGCAGCGATCAGTTCTAATGTGCAGCCCCAAAATTACTAAGTAGGTCGGTGTAAATAATTATTGCTGAAATAAGGCAGGGGGAGGAACATCCAAACCGCTTTTTGCCTCCCCTACTTAATATTTACTTTATAAATAGCCTCTAAATAATTTTTCCTAATTAACTTTACTCTTTATGTATAGTTCTAAATCTATTAATCGGCGGTCTTTTTTAATTAGCATGGGTGGATTAACAGTTTCACAACTGCTAATTGGCTGTGGTAACAATCAACAAACACAAATCAACATCCAATTACTCAAAGGTTCCATCCCGGCTCAAGTTGCTGATCAGTTTCACAAAAAGCTAGAAAAACAAGTACCAGTTAAGTTTGCACCAATAGCACAGATCCAAGAAAGTTTTAAGCAGTTGCAAACTTGGCAGCAACCACCAGATAAACAAGATACAGGATGGGGTCGGTTTATTCCATTTAGACAGTCCCAAGCACCACAATTAGCAAATTTCATGACCTTGGGTGATTATTGGCTAAAAACAGCAATTGAGCAGCAATTAATTCAACCGCTAGAACCCACAAAGTTTAAACACTGGTCTAGCTTAGATGCTCGATGGCAACAGCTAGTAACGCGCAATGACCAAGGTTTTCCTGATCCGCAAGGCAAGGTTTGGGCTGCGCCTTACCGTTGGGGTGGGACAGTAATTGTCTATAACCAAGAGAAGTTTCGTGAGTTGGGATGGATACCACAGGATTGGAGTGATTTGTGGCGCAAAGAATTGCGATCGCAGTTTTCTTTACTTAATGAACCGAGAGAAGTAATTGGCTTAGTTCTCAAGAAATTAGGACTATCTTACAATACTGCTGACCTCAAAACTGTTCCCCAATTAGAATCAGAACTTAAAACCTTAAACCAACAAGTTAAATTCTACGGTTCTACTACTTATCTAGAACCTTTAATTATTGGTGACACTTGGTTAGCAGTGGGTTGGTCAAGCGATATAGTACCAATTCTCAACCGTTATCCTCAACTGCGGATGGTAGTTCCCCGTTCTGGGACAGCAATTTGGTCTGATTTGTGGGTAAGTCCCAAGGGTGCAACTCAGAATGATTTCTCCGCACAATGGATTGATTTTTGTTGGGAATCTAAGATTGTTGAGCAAATCTCATTGCAAACTAAGAGTAATTCTCCTATAGTCAGTAATCTGAAATCTGCTAATGTCCCCTCTGCATTCGCTAGTTTGTTACTCAATAGTCAAGAGGTGTTTGCTAAGAGTGAATTTTTACTACCTCTATCAGCAGAAACTAATCAGCAGTATGAACAGTTATTTGCCCAAATGAAAGCTTAGATTTCTTTCCTAACGAGTAGAACCCAACTTATACTGAATATTCATCTGGATATTGCACGTAGGTGGACTATTTTGAAAGTTACAGGTATAGGTGGCTAATAAATCCCCTTGATAATTAAAAACCCTCATGTTGTAATTATCTTTTCTAGCTGCACTTCCTAAGCGATTGACAAATTCATAACGTTCTACATAATCCAACAAACTCCAAATTTGCTGATTGACTACAAGGTCAACTCGATTCAATTCGGTTTGATTGCCTGGATACGCTATCCAATTATCCAACAGTTTGTTTTGGGAAATTTCTTGTGCTAACCATAAACTAGGGGTGGTTAATCCTGTAAGTTTAATGGTGTTAGCTGTAATGACGTTACCTTCGGGATTATTAAGTAACTGTAAGTTGAGGGGTACTTGTGAGGGTTGGGGAATTCCTGTTTGGGCGATCGCAGATGGATTAAATAACAGGAATATACTGCTGCAAGTTATAGTTAATAATGATGACAATTTGTAGTTAAGCATAACTAAATTTTCTACGGCTTAATAGCAACAATCCGAATTCTGCGATAATCTAAAATCCAAGTTTCTTGATGATAAATTTGTGTTGATAAGCATTTTTCTACTTCACTAATGACTTGGTTTTGCTGTTGAGAAGATAACCCAAGCAAAAAATCATTAGCAAACATCTGTATCCAGTTTGCTAAACTTTTTTCTGTTGTTGATAGGGGAGTAGGACGGTTAAACAAAGTGGCATAGATGACATCAAAACCCTGTGTTTCTAATATGGTAGCGTATTCACTAATACTGGGGAAATACCAAGGATTTAAGGTTTCAGGATGGGCAACGCCATTGGACATTAAAGCCTTGTATAAAGCTGTGGTAATTGCTTGCACATTGCCTTTACCACCAAATTCAGCGACAAATCTACCGCCTGGTTTGAGTGCTTGATATATGCAGTGTGTCACAGAAGTTGGGGGTTGAATCCAATGCAGTGCGGCATTAGAAAACACTGCATCTAATGGTTGCTCGACAATAAAGCTACGGGCATCAGCCACATCAAAACGTAAATGGGGATAGTTTTGTCGTGCTTTTGCAATCATGGTGACTGCATGATCAATTCCCTTGACTTCCGCCCCCGACTGGGCAATTTTCGCTGTTAACTGTCCCGTTCCACAGCCTAAATCTAAAATCAATTCTGCTGGTTGAGGAGTGAGTAAGTTTAATAATTCTTCGCCATATTGCCAAACGAAGTGATGTTGATTCTCATACAAATCTGCATTCCAAATATTTTGGGATGCCACAAAATTATTCATATCTGTTGTTAATTTTTTGATGACTGTTTAATCATTAGATTAAAAAAGATTTTTAATAATGTCCAATATATTTTTGTGCTATTACTAATACTTAAAATATATGATTAACTGTCAAAGATGGAATTACGACACCTGCGGTATTTTGTCACCGTGGCGGAAGAACTGCACTTTGGCAGGGCAGCAGAGAAATTGCATATTGCCCAACCTCCCCTAAGTCAACAAATTCGCCAACTAGAAGCAGAATTAGGTTTTGAACTGTTTCACCGCACAAAACGCAATGTGCAGTTAACAGATGCAGGGCAAATTTTCTTGGGGGAAGTGCAACAAATTATGAAGCAGTTGCAACAAGCCATTCATTTAGGACGACAAACTAGTCGGGGTGAACTGGGAAACTTAGTTGTAGGTTTCGTCAGTTCGGCTGCATATAGTATTTTGCCGGAAATTTTGCGATGTTTTCGAGAACAAGTCCCTGGTGTGAGTTTAGAATTACATGAACTAACGACAGACCAGCAATTAGAATGGTTGCACGCAGGTAGTATGGATGTGGGATTTATTCGTCCGCCGGTGGAAGATGATAAATTGTGCTGGGAGACAGTCTTTCAAGAGTCTTTGATAGTGGCTCTTCCTGAAAGTCATCGGTTAGCGGAGCAGGTGGATATTGACTTAAGTTGGCTAACTCATGAACCGTTTATTTTATTCCCTAGAGTTTTAGCACCTGGACTTTATGACTTAATTATTAGTCTGTGTCAGCAAGCCGGGTTTAGTCCTGATGTTGCTCAAGAAGCGATACAAATGCAGACAATTATTAGTTTAGTAGCAGCAGATATGGGAGTAGCGATCGCACCCGCATCTCTGCAAAACCTCCAACGCACCGGAGTAGTGTATCGACAGATTCATCCCCCTACCCCAAAAGTCGCCATTGCCACAATTTGGCGCAAAAATGAAACATCTTCGACTGTACAGAAATTTCTGGAGATAGTCAGAGAATTTAACGAGTCTTCGGGAATTGGGCATAGGGCATAGAGCAAGCAGGAAGTGTGGGAGGGGCGGGAGGTGTGGGAGGATAGGGAAGAAATCTTTCCCCCCTCTCTCCCCACACTCCCCACACTCCCCACACTTCCCCATCTTCCCAGTCCCCAGTCCCCATTTCTATCTCCTCCTCACCAAGCTGGCGACAACTGTGGCTAACTCGACTGGCTCAATGGGTTTGGGTAAATGTAGCTGATACCCTTCTTGGATGGCGCGGGTGCGGTCGTCGGCTCTGGCGTAGGCGGTGAGGGCGGCGGCGGGGATTTTGCCTCCTTGTTCTGGAGGGAGCGATCGCAGTTTACGGATTAAGGCGTAGCCGTCTTCATGGGGCATGCCGATGTCACTCACCAATACATCTGGTTGCCATTGGTGAATTATTTCTAATGCAGCTGGTACGGAATCAGCTGCTTGTACTTGGGCTTGACATTGTTCTAAAACTGTGGTCACAAAATCACGGGAATCTGCTTCATCGTCTACGACTAGAACCTTGATCCCTAATAGTGAGGGACACATGGGTAGTGGTGTGGCGTTGGTTGTGATTTGGTTGACTACTTCGTTGCTAGTGACCTTATTGACTGTTAGAAGTGGTAACTTCACTGTAAAGGTTGCACCTTGGTTTTCTCCAGCACTGGCTACCTGAACTATACCGCCGTGCAGTTCTACTAAATGCCTGACAATGGCTAAACCTAATCCTAAACCACCGTGGGATCTGGTACTGGAACTGTCAGCTTGGCGAAAACGGTCAAATACGTAGGGTAAAAATTGGGGACTAATGCCAATACCTGTGTCAATGACTTGCATTTGCGCGTAGGCTGTTGGTGCTTGTTTTTCTGGCTCGGCAATTTTCGTGAGTTTGACTGCGACTTTGCCGCCTGGTGGTGTGAATTTAATGGCATTGGAAAGTAAATTCCAAATGATTTGTTGCAATCGTTCAGGATCACCAGAAATCAGAAATTGATCGTTTTCTGAAAATAGGCAAAATTGCAGGTCAATTTCTTTGGCTTGGGCGGCTAGTTGGATGTTTTCAATGGCTGATTCAATGATGGGAACGAGATTACAATGGCAAACATTGAGGCGCAGTTTACCGCGAATCATCCGTGAGATATCTAGTAAGTCTTCAATTAATTGGGTTTGCGCTCTGGCGTTGCGTTCAATAGTTTCTAAGCCTTTGGCTGTTTGGCTTTCATTAAGTTGACGAGTGCGTAACAATTGCGCCCAACCGAGAATGGCGTTGAGGGGCGATCGCAATTCATGGGAGAGTATGGCGAGAAACTCGTCTTTCATGCGGTTGGCGGCGGTGAGTTGTTCTGTTTGCTGCTGTAGAGAGGTGATTAATTGACTGCGTTCCATTGCGATCGCGATTTGATCAGAAACCGCCTGCATCATGGCTTTTTGATTTTCGGTAAAACTAGTACGAGTCTTACTACCAAAACCCAGAGTCCCTAAAACTTTTTCCTGTGCTATCAACGGAGAGCAATAATAGGCACTAAGACCAACGGAACGGAGTAATTCTGTTTTGGGGTCAGTTGATTGGTGTACATTCTCGACATAAATTGATTGACATTGTTGAGCGACAACACCACAGACTGCTTGTCCAAAAGACAGTGATGTAATTGCTTTGGCCACTTCCTCTGAAATTCCTCGATAAGAAGCCAAACGCATGGTTTGGGAATTTTCTACTATTAAATAGTTAAAATAAACGTCTAATTCAATTTGTTCTGCTAGTTTGTGAAAGCAACTATCAATTAGTGCTAATGGTTCTCGACTAGAGAGTAATTCACTGGCAGTATTAAACAGTAATTGTAATCTTTTATAACCTAATGACAGGGCTTTTTCTACTTGCTTGAGATTAGTAATATCTTGAAATACTAATACACAAGTGGCTGGATAACCGTACATAGCCGGTAATGTATCTGCAAATACTAAAATCGACAAAATCCCGTTGGGTGTATGCCAATCTAATTCGTAACTTTCTACACGTTCTCCACGCGCCACCCGCACCCCTGGCATTTGGTCGTTGGCAATGGGATTACCTGCGGCATCTGTGTAATAATAAACGGTGTGATAATCTTCGGCTGGTACACCTTTGGGAAATTCACCTCCGGCTAATTCATCGGCGGCTCGATTGGCAAATGTTACCCGTGCTGTTCCTGGCTCAATCAATAATAGTGGCCTGGGCATAAGGTTTAAAACATATTCCAACCACTGTTGTTGATTTCTCAGTAATACTTCGTTGTTTTTGCGTTCTGTAATATCTAAAAACGCACCGATACACCCTCTGGAGTTACCTTCCTCATCAAATAATGGGACGACATACTCTAAAAGGTTAACGACTTTACCATTGTTGTGAACTACATCTACTTCAAAATCTAAAACTTCTACGCCATGCGCCGCCGCATATTGCATGGGTAGTTCTTCTGGGGAAAGTTCTTCACCTCCACGGTAAACTTTAAATTGTGTTGGTTTTTCTTCATGAGGAGCTGATAAGGAAGCATTGATATCTGTCGATATGCCTAGATGTTTGGCAAAGGCGGGATTGACTTTAATTTTTTGACATTGGGGATCTTCTGCTATGCCAATTCCTATGGGAATGACATCTAATAATGTTTGCAATTCAGTAACACGACGCTGTAAATCTTTGTTGAGTTGAAGAATTTTCTGTTGTGCTTGTTTGCTTTCTCTTAAATCAAAAATAAAGGCGACTCCCTCTTGTTTATGTTCACCAATGAGGACATAGCCAACTAATACGGGGATGCGACTACCATCTTGATGAATGTATTCTTTTTCGTAGGGCGTACAAGTGCCTTTAGGATTGTTTTGGGCTTCGGCAATTCCTTGCTGATCTAAGTCAAAATATTCTGGAGGAGTGATGGTTTGCCAATTTAATTTACCTGCAAGTATATCTTGTTGGGAATAACCAAGCATTTCTAAGAAAGCATCGTTTGCTTGTTGAATGCCTCCGTAAATGTCACTCAAGATAATGCCAATGAGGTTAGCATCCACAAAACTTCTCAGCTTTTCTTCATAGATTTTCACCCTTTCTTGGGCGCGATCGCGCTGTTGGCTGAGAAGTTCAATAATCACTGCACTTTGCCAAATCACAATGGCAAAAATTACGATTAATATGACTACAAATACTGACAAGGCAAAGGCTGGCTCGTATTGACCGGCTCTATGTCCGGCAATGACTAACCAACCGAGAATTACAGGAAATGCGATCGCAACTGCTAATAAACGTCGTGCAATTGAGCCACCATAGCTATTGCTGATTACTATTTTCATTAATCCGTGTTCGGCTCGTCCCCATAAAATGCCTATGCACAGAACTATAAATAATAATGCTGTGTAAAATCCCATACAGGGAATCACAACAGTAGTATTCTCTAAAAAATTTGCTTTATATATGTGGCCAATGATCACTTGTAATGAAACTACAGATGTGACCAAAGTCAGTATTTGAGCATACCAGTAGTTGCGGCGATTCTGAGTGTGATTCAATAACTGTAGAGCTAAACTCAAAAAAATAAAATTTAGGGCTGTATTCCATCCCATACTCCCATGATTTGCCAATTGCTTGGGGAAAAACCTGTCTAATCCTAAATTCCAACCCCATAAGTATTGACTCTCGATGGAGATAGCAATCACACCAACCGCTAAGGCCAAGATGCTAGAAGCTACTTTGCTCTGAGTTGACTTTACACCCACCATCAACCAGAGGGAAATACCTGATAGGAGAAAGCATAAGGCGGTGTCTGCTTGTGTTGTCACTGCAATACCGAAGAAATTCCCCTCAAAGAGTTGAATATCTAGATACCAAGTAACTAATACAACCACGCCCACTATCACAGCGATCGCACTTGCGCCTTTGGCAATTAAGGAATTGTTGATGTTTTGTCGTCGCAAGCGGTTGACTCCTAACATTGAGATTTATGTAACCGCATCTATCTAATGGTTGATTATTTTAATTTGTCTCATATTTACACATCCTTATACATCTTACTTTCATATATTTAGTTCACATCTATCTATATACGTATTTTAAAATTATTAAACGAGTTTTATGAGGCGATGTAAAACTTATTTTTGCCTGTTCTTTGACTCTACTACTCACTCACAGAGTTTTTAAAGGTTTTGTCATCAGTCCTTTTTAGTAAAATCTTAATGAAAATAATCACAAGTCGCCTCAGTTAAAATACTCTTTTTGGATATTTCTAGCAGCCCTATCTGATTTGTGAGCATTTGCTGTGTTTAGATCCCTGAATTATCTAATAAGTCTTGGATATCGTTTCTCATAAATTATTGATAATTGCCTACTTTATCTCTAGGAATCCGCTTTGATTCCTGAAAATGTTTGCATAGGAAGGTAATAGGGAAATCTTCACAGAGAAGCAGAAATAAAAGTGTCCCTAGCTTCGCAGAAATCAAAGACGAGTCTTATCTCAGTTAGTTTTCATTTGCTACTGTCTCAATTTTTAATAATGAGAATATCTTGAATAAGAATTTACTACACTGTTAAGTTAATTTTGCCATAAACTAAAATTCCGCTAAATTGGCGCAGTCTCTTTTAGAGAAGAAAGCAATTTACAATTAGATTTTTCTCTGTCGTAGCAGCAATTAAAAAAAGCAACAACATTCTTACGCTTTAATACAATTTAGGAACTTAAACCCCTAAGTTTTGTGAATGTCATTATAGTCAATCTTATCAGAAAGTTAAGCTTAAATTAATCAAATCTTAAAAGTTAGTGGAAAAAATCACATTCTTACCCTTGTTAATCCATACATCAGATGCTACAAGAGGGTACTGACTGACCTTGAAAATGAGAAAACCAGAAAATTTAGTTCTCTCCCTTTGAAAAAGGGAAGGGTTAGGTTGCGGCAAGAATAAGACTGGTAATAATTCGATAATTTGTCTCTAAACCGTAACTTTTCTCTGTTCTCTGCTCCTTTTTTCCTTGACAAAGCATAGTAATTTGCAATTGCAAAGACCTCTTCAGACAGTTTTTGGAATGTCTACTGATTAATATTTACGTCAAAAATTTACAATAGTTAGACAAAGATAAATGCTAAAAATATCTCAAGAGGAAGTTGTGTCCAGATGATTCCAAATGTATTTAGGAAACTTTTGTTAATTTTGATACCAAAAACCACTAATATTTAAAAACATCATTATGGCATCTATACTTTTTTAGATTCAGTAAAAACAATATCCAGTATTATCAAAAAAACTGCCAATTGCGTGTGGTGTAAAAATCAACAGGGGAATGACAACATGGATTTACGTAGAGATGCTTTGCAAATCCTCAAAGAAACTAGTCGAACGTTTTATATTCCGATTAGTATTTTACCTCCAGGGTTGCAAGAGGCAGTCGCATCAGCGTACCTGTGTATGCGTGCTATTGATGAAATTGAAGACCATCCCACTTTAGACAATCCCACAAAAGCAAAATTGTTGCGTGCAATTAGCTTGACTCTACAATCAGGAGTTGACGGCTTTCCTGTGGATGCTTTTGCGGCGGGCTTTAGTGGCTACGAAGATATTTTAGAAGAAGTCACCATCAGAATTCGGGAATGGTCAATTCTAGCACCAGAAACTATTGCACCCCGTATCTGGGATGCGACGGCGGCGATGTCAGACCGGATGGCTTACTGGGCAGAAGTTAACTGGAAAGTACATACCGAAGCAGATTTAGACCGTTATACCTTTGGGGTGGCGGGTGCAGTCGGCTTGATGCTTTCAGATTTGTGGACTTGGTATGATGGCACACAAACCAACCGCACACAAGCTATTGGTTTTGGTCGCGGCTTGCAAGCAGTAAACATTTTACGTAATCATGTGGAAGATTTAGGGCGTGGAGTCAGCTTTTTCCCCGATGGTTGGAATGTAGCCAAGATGCAAGAGTATGCACTGCGAAATTTAGCTTTAGCAGATGCTTATACCAGTAGTTTACCGGCTGGCCCGGCTCTGCAATTTTGCCAAATCCCCTTAGCTTTAGCGCACGGCACAATTGAAGCTTTAGCCAACGGTAAAGAAAAACTCAGCCGGAGTGATGTAGAAGCGTTACTTCAGCAACTCAACAGTGTCAACTTAAAAGCAGGCTAATACTAATTTTGGATTTTAGATTTGGGATTTTGGATTGCAAGCCTTGGTTTACGGGTGATTCCAATAATCTCAAATAATACTATTGACACCAATTTGGTATGGTGGTTTGTTCTAGGAGAGATATCAGTGAAGAAAACTTTATTCCTCAGTCCCCCTTCCTTTGATGGGTTTGACGGTGGTGCGGGTGCGCGATACCAAGCCAAGCGGGAAATTACATCTTTTTGGTATCCCACATGGTTAGCCCAACCGGCGGCTTTAGTCCCTGGTAGCAGGCTAGTGGATGCACCACCACACAATCAAACTGTGGAGGATGTGTTGCAAATTGCTAAAGATTATGAACTGGTGATTATGCACACTAGTACCCCATCTTTAGCAAATGATGTGCAGTGTGCAGCCGCCATTAAAAATCAAAATCCTGATGTGCAGATAGGTTTTGTGGGGGCGCACGTTGCGGTGTTACCAGATGCAACACTGCAAGATCACCCAGTGATTGATTTTGTCTGTCGCAATGAGTTTGACTATACCTGTAAGGAATTAGCTGAGGGTAAACCTTGGGATGAGATTTTAGGTTTGAGTTATCGGGATCAGTTTGGTAAGATTCGCCACAATGAAGAACGCCCGTTAATTCATGACTGGGATGCTATGCCCAGTGTTTTACCTGTATATGCCCGTGATTTAGATATTACCAAATATTTCATTGGCTATCTTAAACATCCCTACGTCTCCTTTTATACGGGGCGTGGTTGTCCGGCAAAATGTACCTTTTGTTTGTGGCCGCAGACTATCGGCGGACATTTATATCGCCACAAAAGCCCGGAAGCTGTGGGCAGGGAGATGGCGCAAGCTAAAGAACTGTTTGGCGACAAGGTGCAGGAGTATATGTTTGATGATGATACCTTCACCATTGATAAGCATAGAGCGATCGCCATCAGCGAACACATGAAAAAACTCAAATTGACTTGGAGTTGTAACGCTCGTGCTAACTTAGACTACGATACCCTCAAGCAATTACGGGATAATGGTTTAAGATTACTTCTAGTCGGGTTTGAATCAGGTAATCAAGAAGTCCTCAACCGGATTAAAAAAGGTATCAAGTTAGAAGTGGCGCGAGAATTTATGAAAAATTGCCACAAGCTTGGAATTACAGTCCACGGTACTTTTATTATTGGGTTGCCCATTGAAACTAAAGAAACCGTCGAAGAAACTATTCGTTTTGCCTGTGAATTAAATCCCCATACAATTCAAGTTTCTATAGCTGCACCCTATCCAGGCACAGAATTGTATGAACAAGCTCAAGCTAACGGTTGGTTTAGTGACCAATCTTTAGTCGCTAACTCTGGGATTCAAACTTCAACTTTGCAATATCCCACACTTTCTAGTGCAGAGATAGAAGATGCAGTAGAAAGAATGTATCGCCAATTTTACTTCCGTCCCCAAGCTATATTGCCCATTGTTTGGGAAATGTTGACTGATAGACAGATGTTAGTTAGGCGACTGCGTGAGGGTGGGGAGTTCTTTTCTTATTTAAAAGAACGTCGTAACCAAGCGGCGGCAAAAGTTGTGGGGGTTTAGAAATTGGGCTATGGGGAATGGGGCATAGGGAATGGGGCATTGGTAATTTAAAGTTAACTTGAGTCTCCAATGAGGCGCATATTAACAATATTTTAGCGAGATGGCGATCGCTTTAATTTATGGTTTGCCCAAAAATTTCTTTGGTGGAGGTAGGGAACAGGGAATGGGGAACAGTCTTATTCTTATGATTTGCAATTTTTCGGATTCCCATCAATTAGAATGTTCAGTTTTTTCAAGATAGATTATTTTAAATTTAATATCTTTCCATGATTAGCATATACACTGAAGCCATCAGCAAACTGAATAGCTGGAAGATGTTCCGCATGAATATTATTTTGCTCATCTAACCTTATTATGCTAGGACGATTAGATATAATACATATATTATCGTAGGGAAACATCCAACCACAATAATTAATTAAATTTTTGAAAACATTCCATTCTACAGAATTATGCACACAGTTTAGTACAGATATACAAAAATCACATATAGAGCCTACACTTATGTTTGCCCATGAAGAAAAACTATTATAATAAAATTCTATAGATGGTTCCCATTCATTACAGGGCTGAAGTTTGTTTTCGCTCCATACTAAACTGGTTAATTTCTCCCAATCATTACCAAGTTCTATTTCTAGCCTTTCTTCCAATAAATTACCTAAAATAATTTCTAATTCATCTACAAATAAATTATTTAATTCATTTACAAAGGAACTTCTTAAATGAAACCATAGTTGTTCATCAAACTGAGACTTAACTTTTGACTGTAATAAATTAAATTTTTGATTAATTAAACGCCCTACTGGTTGACCAATATTTTTATTTGATTTGTTTAAATTAACTAAGGATTTTAAAGATTGATAAGGGCTGTCTACTAATATAATTTTTGGTTGATTTAATCCAATTAAATTATAAATATTATTGACAGTCTTATGAAGAATTTCACTATTATTTACCTTGGTTTTAAATCCGATAGAAAACCACTTTTGAGAATATTCAAATATAAGTTTTTCTTGTTTGCTAGAAATATTATAAATCATACATTCTAGAGTGTGTTTTAACTTTAAACTGATTGAATTTATCAATAATATTTAATTGGCTGTGGGCTTTTTATTTAGCTGCTTTCTTTCAATCTATTGTGACTAAATAAAGTTTGGACAAGTTTTGGTGCAATACGC
Organism: Nostoc sp. CENA543; assembly: GCF_002896875.1. GTDB lineage: Bacteria > Cyanobacteriota > Cyanobacteriia > Cyanobacteriales > Nostocaceae > Trichormus. The sequence goes on along the minus strand of NZ_CP023278.1, from coordinate 3,030,585 downwards.
AAATTCTCTACGTCAATCCTTAAAATTTCTTAATTTGGCTCTGTTTTATGATTTTAGCGAATTGGTATTACACCAAAGTTCTAAAAACAACTGTTTGTAGGGGATGAATTAGATTCACCCCTGTGTATTTAGAGTTTATTTGTCTTAGCGGGACTTAGACAAAAAGTTGCCAGAAAAAACACTCAAATCTATATGCAGAGGGACTTTGACATCGTTTTGCTTAGTTTCTTGATATATCTGGGTTTCAAGCATTTTTGAGCCTTTGGTGTATTTTGATTGTACTGTAAGGCTTTGAGGCTTGTTTCTGCCTTAAAAATGTTTAAGTCCCGTTAACTAAACCGTATTGTGTTATGTTTGACTACTCCACCTAATTTAATTAGGTGGAGTAGTCAACAACGAGTCAAAACTAAAAACCAAAATCTCATGTGATTTCTTGTTTTATTCCAAAAATTCTGGTCTAAGCGAATATCTTAACCATTCAGGTAGCTCCTGGGCTTTTTGGCTAACTCTTCCATTTTCAATGGTTAGTATTTGTTGATATCCTTCCATTGTTGAGTTATCAAAAATTAAAATCCGGTCAGCTTGTTCTATCGCTACTGATAAATTGGATAGACTGCGTGAATATCTACGCCGAATGTCTTCTTCAGGTACGTTATGTCCGCCTTGTGCAACTCTAGTAGCAACACGCTCAATGCTGATTTCTACATTATCGATACCAACATAAATGAGGTAGATTTGCCACCCTTTTTGCCTAACTTCCGCCATCATTCTTAGATATGTATGGCCTGATAGCGTAGTTTCCACTGCAAAGCTTTCATTATTGCTCAGATAAGCACGAGCGCGTTTAATTGCTTGCCTTCCACCGAGTATTGCTGCTGCTTGGAGATCATCAGGTCGAAGTTGTCGTGCTTCTTGATCTGGGTCGATAATTGGAACTTGCAAAGCTTGTTGAGTTGCACGAGTAAAGGTACTTTTACCCGATCCATTCGGGCCAGCAATAATAGTCAGGGTAGGTTTTGGTGGCATCATCAATTGTTAACTTCGCGGATGATTTCTCGTGTTCCGTCTTTTCGTAGATGATATTCAAAGCAACGACCATCTGATAACTCCATAATGGGTAAGCCTTTGAGAGAATAAAAAATTGGATGACCAGCAACTTTATGTTTGGTAATTTCTCTCTTCACACCTTCTTGTGCTAGTCGCTCTAGCTCTTTTCCCCACACAGAGAATTCACTCTGTTTACCGTTATTAGATTCAGTTTTTCCTTGTATCATCTTCATCTCCCTAGTTCCAGCCAAGATAGAAGTCACTATTTCAGTTTATCTGCAAACCAAAATTTCAGAAAAAACAAAGCGGCAGGTAAGACCCACCGCTTTATCACATTAGCCCCTTTCTTTGCCCCCGTGTGAGTGCGCCGAGACTGTCCAAACGACGAGCATGCTAATGAAAAACTCCATCCCCTTTTGGGTGGAGTTTTTGGGCATGGGGAATTGGGCATGGGGCATGGGGAAGAGATCGCCGATGCCCTATACCCTATACCCCAAGCGACGGGGCGACTATCCCTCTCCATCCCCTCGTGGGTGGAGAGGGATAGTCGCTTTCGATGAATCTGCGTTCACCTCTGACATTGGTGGTTATAGGACGAAATATGGGTGCAGATGCTTGGTTTGTGTGGTGCGCGCCCAAGCCCTTGAATTGCGTTGTCAGTCCTCCAACCGGCTTCGAGTAAATTTAGATTCACCCCCGTGTATTTAGAGTTTATTTGTCTTAGTTAGAAACTAAAGCGTGGGCTTTTAAATCTGCTAAATTACAAACCTCTAAAGCCCTAGCGTGAGTTGCTGTCAGCACCACAGGGGGAGCAACGCCGGCTTCTAGGGCTTCTTGCCAACGGGATGCACATAAACACCAGCGATCGCCAGGTTTTAATCCAGGAAAGTTATACTCAGGGTATGGTGTGCTGAGGTCGTTACCGTGTGATTTGGTAAACGTTAAAAATTCGGCTGTGACTTGGGCGCAAACAACGTGCATTCCGGTATCATAAGCACCTGTGGAACAAAAACCATCGCGATAAAACCCAGTCATGGGAGAGGTACAGCAAACTTCTAAATCTGTACCAAGGACATTTTTAGCTTCTGGCATCTTTACTATTCCCTAACGAGTGCTAGTTTGCTTACTATAGGCAATTTTGCCGTATTCTAATTTAATTATGCGGTCTGCTAAGTCAAAATAGCGATCGTCGTGGCTAATGACTAACACTGTTTTGCCTCTACTTTTTAATTCTGGTAATAGTTGAGTGTAAAAGATATCTTTAAATACTGGGTCTTGATCTGCTGCCCATTCATCAAATAAATAAATCGGTCTATCTTCTAAATAAGCTGTCAATAAAGCTAAACGTTTACGCTGTCCTTGAGAAAGGGCTGTGGTGGAAAGTTGACCGTTAGTAATTGTAACTTTGTGGTCTAATTGCAGTTGCCGGAGATAGTTTTGCGCTTGTTTATCTAAATAAGGATTGTCTAACCCCAAGAGTTCTTCAAATAAATAAAAGTCAGCAAATACTACAGAAAAATATTGACGATACCATTCGCGGTTTTGTTCATTAATCAGTTCACCATCTAATAAGACTTTGCCATTTTCAGGAATATACAAACCTGTAATTAATTTAGCTAAGGTAGATTTACCGCTACCATTACCACCAACAATGAAAACTATTTCTTGGGGATAAATAGTCAAGTCAATGGGGCCAAGGATGAAACTACTATCTTCTTTATCTGTGTAATAGGTGTGAGTAACTTCGCGAAATTTTAAGCTGTGCCAATGGGAATTAACTGCTGGTGGTTGAGTATTGACTTTTTCAGTACGGCTAGCTAAAGATAAACCTAGAGATTCAATTTTTTGTAATGCAATACTGGCTTTGCTGAGTAAGGGGAGTTTGCCAATAATATTGTCCATCGGCACGACTAAATAAGTGAAGGTTAAAATATAGCCGGAGAGGGTTTGCTGATTGACTGTTAATAAATTTGGCAGTGTAAATAAAACAAATCCTAATGCAAAGAAAAAGATAAGTTGACCCCAACTAGAAGTTACAGCAAAAAAACTTAATCCCGTGACATTATGATGACGGAAATTAGCAGATGTTGACTGTAATTTATCTTCTAAAAATACTTGTCTTCGTTGATGGTGTAGTTTTAATTCTTTAATTCCTGCGGTTAGAGTTCCTAGATGCTGAAATATTTTATCCTCATCTTCCCGCGCCAAAGCTAGCATTTTTTCACCGCGATTTAAGAGCCATTGACAACTAGCGATCGCCACTACTGCTAAACTCACAACCATCAGCAAAACTATCCAAGATAGCCAAGTGATATACACTACACAACCAAAAACAATCGCCAAATTAATAAATAACGTCGGCATCTGATAAACTGCATTGGCAACAGCTTGAATATCTTCAATCAACGATGCTAACAGTCGAGAATTGCCTAACTGTTCTAAATGGCTTAACTCCGATGCTAAAATCTGACGACTCAAACGCATTCTTAACTGTAAAACTGCATTTTGCGCCAAACGAATCAACACCATTTGGGACATAATACTGGTAACGAGTGCTACTATCGCTAACCCAGCAAATCCCCAAGCAATTAAGGTGACAGGTGTAGACTGAGTGCGACTTGCAGCCGTGCTGATCAGGGCAATTAGTCCCGCACTGCTACCGCCACTCAAAAATCCGGTGATAATTGCAATCGTCACCATCTGCCATGAGGAACGTATTAAAAAGGCAATTAGATTCATAAGGGATTGGGGACTGGGGACTGGGGATTGGGGACAAGCTACGATGTACACACTTTTTGCTAGGTGCAGAATATGGCTTGATCCCCCTAAATCCCCCTTTTTAAGGGGGATTTTGATTCTTGTTCCCTCCTTTTTTCAAGGGGGGTTAGGGGGGATCACAACGATGTGAGACAAGGTTATAAGACTTGTGTGTACACCGTAGAAGTAACAAGGGGAAATAGGGGAAGAAAAACTGATGACTAATGACTAATGACTAATGACTAATTCTTCCTTTTGTAATATATCGATAAATATGGACTTAATTTCTTTACTACCTGATTTCCTTACAGAATCGCTAAAAAATTTGGCAAATTATAGTGCATTTATTAATTTTGGATGCTACTATTTGCTGCTGATTTTGTGCTTATCAGCTATTTGCTATTATTGCTATGGTGTTTATGCAGTCATAGATTTTTGCTCACAGCCAACGACAACAGCATCAGATTTCCAGCCACCGATTAGTGTTTTAAAACCAATTTGTGGACTGGATATTGATACTTATGAAAACTTTAAATCTTTTTGCCTACAAGATTATCCAGAATATGAAATTATTTTCTGTGTGCGTGATGGCAATGATCCATGTGTGGCTGTTGTCAAGCAAATTATTGCAGACTTCCCCAATGTTGATATTAGTCTAGTGATTAGCGATCGCACAATCGGCACAAATCTCAAAGTCTGTAATTTAGCTAATGCTGTTACCCAAGCAAAACACCCTTTTCTCGTCCTGGCTGATAGCGATATCAGCGTTGGTTCAGACTATTTACAACAAGTCATTCAACCCATGCAACAGGAATCTGTGGGTGTAGTTACTTGTTTATATCGGCCTGTAGTCAGGGGATGGGTGGCAATTTTAGAAGCTGTAGGCATTGCCACAGAATATCATACAGGGGTATTGGTGGCGCGAAAGCTAGAGGGGATGAAATTTGCTCTTGGCCCCACTATTGCTATTCGCAAGACGGTTTTAGAAGCCATTGGGGGATTTACCGCCATCGCTGATTATTTAGCGGATGATTTTCAACTGGGATATTTACCCACCCAAATCGGTTATCAAGTCGTGTTGAGTGAATATATTATCAATCATGCGATCGCTACAGAAAGCCTGACTGATTTAATTCAACGTCAGACACGCTGGAATTTCTGCACGAGGTTTTCTCGTCCTGGGGGATATTTAGGACTGATATTTACTCAAGGTACAGCCGTTAGTTTGTTGTTTTTGTTAGCAACGGGCGGATCAATATGGGGTTTGTTAGTCCTGTTATTAACCTGGGGAACGAGATTAATTCTTGCCTGGGTAATGGCTGTTTGGTGTCTCCAAGATCCCATTACCACCAAGTTTTTATGGTTAGTCCCCATCCGTGACTTAGTAAGTTTTCTCCTCTGGTGCTACGGACTGGTAGGTAACACCATCGAATGGCGAGGACGCAGACTTAAGTTAATTCCTGGGGGAAAATTGGAAGTAATTTGAAACAATTCGCAATTCGCAATGGGCTAACGCCCCGCTTCGCTAACGCAATTCGCAATTCGCAATTCAAAATCAGGCGTTGCTTATTAATGGGATGATTTTTGTCTCACGCAAAGGCGCAAAGGTGCAAAGAATTAATTTTCTGCTTTGCACAAAAGTCTCAGTTCATCACGCATTTACGCAACTCCCAAAATCAAATATCCCAATCCCTATGCCCTATGCCCCATGCCCTATGCCCTATGCCCCATGCCCCATGCCCAACTCACAACACTAAATAAACCCCCCAAATAGCCATTGCGCGTAAGTAGGTACTGGCGCGGAAGGTTCCGACTGGGGTAATGGCTTCTGGTGTGCGAAATTGTAAGCCATTACTATAAATTTGCTCCACTACGGCTTGGGTTAATCGTAAGGCTTCATCTTTCATTCCCATCTGGGCTAAGAAGGCGGCTAGTCCAAAGTTAATTCCTGTCCATACTTCTAGGGGGTGGGTGGCGTTGGGGTTTTCTGGTGAACCGTCGGGAAGTACACCATTAGCTGCACCAAATTGACCGTTGTAGAATTTGAGGAAGCAGGCATCATACACAGTTCTTAAGGCGGAAATGGCGCGATCGCTCGGCACAATTTCTGGTAAATCTAGTAAGTAGGCGTAAAATTGTCCACACAATTGATCTGCCATCACCACATCGGAACCGCTTTCGCTATCTAGGCGATAATATTTGCCGTTCCAGAGTTTCTGTTGATAGATGGGTAAGGATTGGGTTAGCCAAGTCTGGTAAAGAGATTTTTGCTGGAGTAATTTTTCTGCGTCGGGCTGATTTAAGATTAAAATATCGCTAATGGCGATCGCTGCTTCTAGGGCTGCCATCCATAAACCGCCACAATAGGCACTCACGCCTTGCAGTCGCCAATCATCAAAGGTTTGATCCGGTGCGCCGGAGTTTTCGGGAATGCCATCCCCATCTAAATCAAAGGCTTTGACGTAATCTAGAGTCTGAACAACTGCATCCCAGCAATCTTGGAGAAACTCTACATCATTGGCACCCGTAAATAGATAATCACGGTAAACCTGCAAGACAAAATCACAGCCTAAATCCTTCCACAAATTACAGTCTTGATAACTGGTGTAGTTAGTTTTCTCCCAAACGTGTTCATTCGGCGCGCCTAAATCGTGGGGTGTGGCACCAATGGCTTTTCGCACAGCAATAGGACTTTCTGCACCGATAGTATAGTAATAGCCAATAACACGGGGTGTATCATCACCTTGGGGAATTGCCCTGGCAAATGCACGCATTACCGCCTTTTCCAGTTCTGGGAATAGTAACAACAACCCAAAAGAACCGTATAATCTCACATCTAAACTTTCATACCATCGGTAATCTAAACACTCTAATACAGCAAATTGACCGATGGGATCGTGTTTTGTCGCTGCACTCCAGAGAGTTCCACCACTGGTAAGGTCGTATAGTTCATTAAATAGAGCCATTTTAAACCAATTGGGCAAATCTTCCCGGTCTAAAATTGGTTGCTGCCAAGCTTGAATTTGCTCTTGCCAAGTTTGATAATGAGTTAAAGCAGTAGTAGCGATCGCCCAAGCATTGTTACCATTAGTACCAAAAAAGTCTGTATATCTGCGGTGATAATTCACCCCCGCCGCAAATTCAGTGACGGGGAAATCCCAAGCCAGAACAAAGGGAATTTCTAGACTTTCCCCTGGTTGCAGAGTCAAACGAACTGCGATCGCTGCCCCGATTTGTTCATTGTCTGCGGCTGGGGTAATATCTATCACATCAGGTAATGAACCATCCTGACTAAAGCTTTGCCAAATTTCATCCCCATCACCAACAGGATGCCAACGGCTATGATAAAACACTTCCACTTGCGGATGTTTTTGAGTGGCAATACACCAACTCCCTTCACCTTCCTGTAGAGGTTCTGTCGTCCCCTCCCTTCCTAAAAAACACCCCAAAGCTTGGGGACTTTCCACTAAATAATTATAATTACCCCGACTCTCACCCAAACGCGGCTGATACTCATAAACCGGACTTCCATCATCTCGCACCTTCACCTCTGGAGATTTGAGGGCATTGGTAAACCAACCAGTCATATTCTGCCAAGTCAGCATAATACTAAGAGTGATGGGTGCATTAGTGGCATTATGTGCTTGCCACACAAACACCGCCACCGGATAACTAGTTTCTTTGTAATTATGCGCCCAGACAGGGGAAAACTGCTCACAGGTTAGCTGTGTTTGCAAAACATTTTCATACACAAACCAGCTACGGGGATACAGTGCGTGATATGTACCTGTGTGGGATATCTCCCCTGCTCCCCTGCTCCCCTGCTCCCCTGCTTGATTAGCTGGGTACCATTGCCATGTTTGCAGAGTCCCATCTGTTGGTGCTGTTGTTGCCAAAGCATAAGCTTGGGAAGATGTGCCGTCAGATTCAAATACACTAAATTGACAAGCCGGGAAGTTTTGAAAAACGTGTTCACCGCCGTCAATGTGCCATAGATTAAAATCTCCCCGCGAAGAACGTCCGATGCAACCAGCACCAAAGCCACCTAAAGGCATCCCATGCCAAGGCCCATCATCAATATTACTTGCGTAGCGAACAGTATAAGGTTTGTCCCAGCCTAAACCAATAGAACGATGCCAAGTGCAAGCGGGAATTTGCGGGGAGGTTGGATTTGTCATTACCTATTGCCACAGTTTGCAGTTACGCTAAGGAAGCTTAACCTGATGTGTCAATTTTCTCAAGAGGAAATATGTAAAGTGCTGAGTAATAAGTAATGAGTAATGAGTAATGAGTAATAAGTAATGAGTAATAAGTAATGAGTAATAAGTAATGAGTTGACAGATAAATTCTACCTTGTCTACCTTGTCTACCTTGTTCCCCATACCCAATGCCCAATGCCCAATGCCCAATGCCCAATGCCCAATGCCCAATGCCCAATGCCCAATGCCCAATGCCCAATGCCCAATGCCCAATGCCCAATCCCCAGCCTAACGCCAGCCCAAAAACTTTAATCCTGGGACAATTAGGTAGTAACTAACACTGAACCAAAAACTCATAAACATACCTACAGAACTGAACAATGCTATGGGTAGGGACAGTTCTGAGAGTGTGGGAGAGTTGGAAAATTGCAATGCTGTGGTGGGGAATTCTAAAAGTAGCAGTGTGGCAAAACCCATTGCTGCACCAAAGCCGCCGATGACGGCATAAACTATGTGATGGCTGCGAAATCCGATGCTGAGTGCTAACAAAAAAACGCCAATTGCTACAGCTGCAACTAAACCTTCACCGCGATCGCCGTTTGCACTAATTACTCGCCACAATAACCAACTAAAAGCATAGCTAATTATACCCATTGAGGATGTAACAAACAACCGCCGTCTTTGAGCAAAACACCCAGATACGGTGATGCCAAAAGCTGTACCTAAACCGGCGGTAGCAAACAGCAGCATTTCTGCACCCGCAAGAGACTGGGAGTTTTGAGTTAATTCAGGTAGTTGTGTAGAGATAAATTCGGCTATGTTAACGCCTAAACTGGTATGATAAGCCAAAATAAAACCGAAAATTGTCCCCACCCCAGCACCCAAACCAGCAAGTAGCATTGCCCAAATTGTTGATAGACAAGCTGTAAAAATTTGGTAGATGGTTTTAAATATCCACAAAATTAGTTTGCGAATGGTTTTACCAAAGTTACCAAAAGCTTGCTCAAATCCTTGTAATAAAACTTGCCATTGATGAGCTACTTGAGTTAGGAATTTCTGCCAATCAGTTGATAGTGAAGATGAACTGGGTTGAGTAATTTTGGTTAATCTTTTGAGAATAATAGCAGCACTAGCAGGACGCGATCGCACATTCTCATTCACCATTTCATCCAGTAAATCTGCTAACTGGGAATTAACATTGACTCGATTCCGCCATTGCAAAGTCCCTGTTTGCGGATCTTCCAAATCTGGGGGATATGTCCCTGTCAGCAATTCAATCATCGTGCGTCCCAAGGCGTAAAAATCAGCCTCCGGCCCCACATTTCCCCCAGTGATTTGTTCTGGTGGACTGTAACCTGACGAAAATAATCTAGTGGAACTAGATTCTTGTCGCAGTCTTGCCATCTTAACGTGTTTAGCTCCACCAAAATCAATCAACACTAATTGTTCCCAACCGATTCCCCCTTGATTGGGTAGTGCTGTCGATACGGGAGTCCGCAACATTAAATTTGAAGGTTTGATATCGCGGTGAATGATTTGGCGTTTATGCAATTCCTGTAAAATTTTGAGTGCTTGAATTAACCAGTTGATCACCACTTGTTCTGGGCAACCTTGGGGATAATTATCTAAAATCTCTGCTAAAGTCGGCCCGTTAATTTTTTCCATCACCAGACAAGCTAACTGGCGCGGTTTAGGATTAGACAAATTAATTTGAAAATTACCATCAGCTTCAACTTTGGGTACACCAGGATGGCGTAAACTCACCAAAACTTCCGCCTCTTGCGTAAATAATTCCAGTGCCTTTGGTGATTCTTCTACCAACACTTTCAGCACTTTTTCGGTCTGTGTCACTTCATCCCAGACTGTATAAATCTGAGCAAATCCCCCAGAACCCAAAGCTGCGATCGGTATATAACGATCTAACAGATGTAGCACCTCGCCACAACTGGTACAAAATTTACTACCCCAAGGTTGAGGATAGGGACGTTGACAATCAGGATTTATGCAGTGAACCGCAGTCTTACCGATGTGGGACACAACCGCTACATTACAAAAACTGACTCGATTTTAACGTTTATTGGAGATAAACGGCAGGGCATTGGGTATTGGGTATGGGGCATGGGGCATTGGGTATTAGGGGAAAAGAAGGTTATTAACCCCTACACCCCTACACCCCTACACCCTTACACCCCTACTTTTGGCTCATAATAACGTTTATCAAGGTGTCTAACAGGCGATCGCGTGATAAAGACATCAGTTCTTTGCCATGCAGCATCTCTTGGACAATCACATAGGATACTAGTGAACCGAAAAAAATTTGCGCCATTGCTTCTGGATCGGTAATTCCTAGTTCTGGATGGGCGGCGAAATATTGGCTGAGGATTTGTCTTCCGCGCTGTACAACGTTTTGGGTATAAAGTTTGGCTAGTTCGGGAAAGTTTTGTGATTCGGTAATCATGACGCGCAACAATGCCAAATAATCTGGATTGTCGGCTACTTTAGTTAAATATATCTCGCCTACTTGACGTAGTAATATTACTGGTTCACCATGTAGTTGTGTACCAGTAAATAGGCTCTGAAAACACGCAAGTGTTAGCCTTTCCATTAAGGCTTTAAACAGTCCTTCTTTGTCTCGAAAGTTACTGTATATTGTTTGTTTTGAGACTCCAGCCGCCGCACTAACCCTATCCATACTGGTTTTAGCGTAACCCTCCTGCAAAAATACTCGGATAGCTCCTTGTAATATTTGTTCTTGTTTGGGAGTAATGGCAGGTAAGGCATTTTCTATGGGGAAGGTGGAGGTTTGTGGCATGAAGAGTAAACTTTTTTGCTGAATATCTTGCTATATCATACTGGACAGTCTAGTATGATGACCAAAATATTTTGTGATCATCTAGGGTGCAAATATGACGCAGACTGCCCCAAACCCACCGGAAAATCTCACTGATGCTGCTTTACCCCAGAAACCGCAGCACCGCAAACCACCAATACCTTTATTGATTGGCGGATTACTTTTAGTAGGTGGTATTGGCTATGCTGTATGGCGTAGTCAACCCCAAGGTTTAGCCAATGCACTCAAAGTTAGTGGTCGCATTGAAGGTTACGAAACTGAAATTGGGGTGAAGCGTGCAGGTAGAATTGAGTCAATTACTGTACGGGAAGGGGCAGCAGTTAAGCAGGGACAGGAATTAATTAAATTAGATGACACAGAAGACCAATTACTGCAAGAACAACTGCGCGGGGCAGAAGCAAGAGTAACATCGGCTGAGTATGATGAACAACAGGCTGTTGCCGATGTTGAGCGAGTTGCCAGAGAAATTCAAGAAATTAACAGTCAAATTAACGAAGCAAAACTCAATTGGCGACAATCCCAAGGGGATAGTACAGGCAAAATTGAGCAAGCACAATCTAATGTTGCAGCTGCCCAAGCCACATTAGTGCAAGCACAAGCGCAAGTTAAGCAAGCCGCCGCCGAAGTTAATTTAGCAAAAATTAATCGCGATCGCTATGCCCAATTAGTCAAAGAAGGGGCAATCAATCAACAACAATTCGACCAAGCACAAACCACTCTAGACACAGCCATAGCCACCCTCGAAGCTAGACAAGCCGCAGTTAACGCCGAACGTCAACAATTAAGTGCAGCATTAGGGGCGTTAAAGCAAGCCAACACCACAAATTTAAATCCTGACATTCGTAACAGCCAGTTGGTTGCATTAGTTAGAAGACAACAACAAAGTTACGCCCAACTCAAATCAGCCCAAGCCAAAGTCAAATCAGCCCAAGCCAAAGTCAGAGATGCCCAAGCATCCAAACAGCAAATCCTCACTCAGATTGCAGACTCCAAAAAAGATTTAAATGTCGTCAGTCCCTTAGATGGTGTAGTTACAGCCCGTAGTGTTGAACCAGGGGCAGTAGTTTCTAGTCAGACAAATATTTTGACGATTGTTGACCCCAAAACAGTCTATTTTCGCGGATTTATTCCCGAAGGTGATATTGGCAAAGTCCGCCTGGGACAAACAGCGAAAATCTTCATTGATTCCGCACCAGACAAACCCCTCACAGGTAAAGTCATCGCCATTGATCCTCAAGCATCATTTACACCAGAAAACATTTACTTTCAAAAAGATAGAGTCAGACAAGTAGTAGGAGTTCGCGTGGCAGTAGAAAATCCTGACGGCTGCTTCAACCCCGAAAATCCCTACACAGATTCAAATTCACCCTGCGCCAAGATGGGAATGCCGGCAGATGCTGAGATTGATTTGCAGGCGACGGAAAGTTGAGGCAGGGAGGCAGGGGGCCTTTCAAGGGTAGGGGTTTAAAAATCAGGCAGTAGAGAGAGTGATTTTCAAGACATGAAGTTGTGGAGTCAAGTTAGGCCAAGGCTGAGGGAAAAAGCTACCGATAGGTAATGGCTCTCGATTGAGAACAGCAGCCTTAATGACTAAAAATCCACGGCGAAAACAACTCAAGCAACGATGGACAACACTATGTTTGAAATTGCGTCGAGCAACATGAGTGGGTGGGAGCTCATCTAGACTACTAATGGGTAGATTGGCATCAACTTCTCCACCAACGCTAACTTGCCACAGAGTAGCAACAGCCATCGCTAACCAATGTCTCTCGGCGCGTTTGGGGTGAGTAATCTTGGTACGATGCCAACAAAAACCGCCGCGTTTACCATCTTTAAACAGACACTCAATCCAACAGCGCATGGTATACCAGCAAGCATCCGCAATTTCCGGTGGTAAATCGGTGAGAATTAACCAAGGGTCAGCATAACCCTCGTCATGACGAGCTAACAAAGTACATTTGACAGAGTTAGTTTTGAAACAAGTAACTAAACCAGAGAACGACTGACCAACTTCTGTGACAAGAGTATTTATGGGTTGCCAAGATTCCATTCCTTGTGGTTTGAACTGTCCAATTTGGTTAATTCGCATAAATGGATGCCAACCGAGGGATTGAATTTGTTGATATAGCCAGTCAGCATAAAGTCCACGGTCTGTTGTCACTATGACAAACCAATCAGCTGGTATAGTCTCACTGATGTCGTTAAAGAGTTTTTGCCAGTGTGGTTTCCAACTTCCTGGTTTAGTTGCCTCCACTATTTTCCAAGCAATCGGGATTCCGCAACCTCGATAAACAACACTAATCGCTAACACTGTAAATCTATCACTCAATGTTGTGGCATCCGCAGCTAATGCTAGACGTTTTTCCGATTCTGGCCACAAGCTCAGAATCCATAACAACAATGGTCTAAAACACAATGTTACATCTAGTGTTGCCCGTCCTGTTTTTGCTTTTGTTTTATCTTCCCCGTCTCTTAACCATTCTCTAAGTTGCTGACGTACTGTATTTTCTTTTTTCCCCAATAGCTCTGCTAAAAATACTGACACTGTTGTCAGTCCACACGATTGGGTCATCACTATCCCAAAACTCCACATTGCTAGTATCACTGCTTGCGACTTGGATAGATGGGGCATCTTTTCTATGACTTTTCTAGTCCATTGCCTTAATTCTTCACTTTTTCCTAAAAGCATTCTCCCCACACCCCCAATTCTTCGCCTTATCTGACTTGCGGATTTTTGCGAGCTGATAACCGTAGTTTATTTTACTGGCTAAACTGCCACTTTCTTAAACCCCTACCCTTGAAAGAGGCAGGGGGCAGGGAGCAGGGGGATAATACAACTTGATCAAAATGCTCCCTTTTTCTCTTTAATCTCTCTCTTCATCTTTGCATCTTTGCGCCTTTGCGCCTACCCTTCGGGTTCTGCGAAGCAGTATGCGTGAGAAAAAAAATCCTAATTCTCAAATATGCAACAACCACTCACAACCGCCCCAAAAAACACACCCCCATCCTCCACACCTCCCGCCATCAAAGTGCGTGGCTTACACAAACACTATGGCAAACTAGCGGCTGTGAGAGGTATTGATTTCACAGTCCAAAAAGGCGAAATGTTTGGACTAATCGGCCCTGATGGTGCAGGAAAAACCAGCACCTTTCACATTTTGGGCGGAATCATGGAAGCCACCGCCGGAGAAGTGCAGATATTTAACCAACCTGCACGAGATGCGAGGTTAATGACAGGCTATCTCACACAACAGTTTTCACTGTATTTAGATTTAAGTATTGATGAAAACTTGCGTTATGCAGCTGGGTTGCGACAAGTTCCAGACGACTTGTTACAAACAAGACGCGATAAATATTTAACATTAATGAGTTTAGAGCGATTTGGCGATCGCTTGGCGGGACAACTTTCCGGTGGGATGAAACAAAAACTAGCTTTGTGTTGTGCTTTGGTATCACAACCAGAAGTGTTGTTACTTGATGAACCTACCACCGGTGTAGATCCAGTTTCTCGGAGGGAATTTTGGGATGTGTTAGCGGAATTATCCGCCGAAGGCATGACAATTGTTGTCGCCACACCATATCTAGACGAAGCCGAACGCTGTCACCGCGTCGCCTTGATGTACAGTGGAAAAATTCACGAAATCGGCACACCTACAGAATTACGGGCTAACTTAGGCTTGCATCGCTTAGAAGTGCGGACAGCAAATCTAGAAGCCACAGAAACTATACTTTCCCAAGCTAATCAGACAAATATAGTCGATGTACAGATATTTGGCGATCGCTTAGATGTCCTCGTTCCCGATTTAGAAATTGGTGAAACCGAAGTCCGTCAATTACTACAACAACACAATTTACCCTCACCTCATATCGAACATGGCGAACCCACATTAGAAAATGTCTTTGTTACCCGCCTACGTCAACAAGGTTCAGCACCGCAGTTTTTCCCATTTCCGCGATCGCGCATGAGGGGATTGGGGATTGGGGACGAATCAATTCAAAATACCCTACGGGAAGGCAAGCCTACAAAATTCAAAATTCAAAATGAAGAAGAGTTGGGGATTGGGGACAAGGTAGACAAGGGAGAATTTATTTCTCAACTCAGCACTCACAACTCAGCACGGGCTAAACGCCCCGCTTCCGCTAACAGCACTCAGCACTCAGCACTAGCCATCTACGCACACAACCTGAGTCGAGTGTTTGGTAAGTTCCAAGCGGTGAAGAATGTGAATGTTGAGGTGCGTTATGGGGAAATTTTTGGGTTGTTGGGTGCTAACGGTGCGGGTAAAACCACTACGATTAAAATGCTGTGTGGGTTGTTAGCTGCAAGCGGTGGCAAAGTTTCCTTGGGTGGCGAAACTGGAAATCTGCGTAGTGCAGACTTACGTCGGCGCATCGGTTACATGAGTCAAAAGTTCACTCTCTATGATGATTTAACTATTCTGCAAAACTTAGAATTTTATAGCGGTGTTTACGGTGTTCCTCGCAAACTACGACAAGAAAAAATTGATTGGGTAATTGCTACCTGTGGCTTAGAAGGACAGGAAAATATGCTGACTGGACAGTTACCAGGTGGTTGGAAACAACGAGTCGCCTTTGGGGCTTCTGTCATGCACGAACCAGATATTTTATTTTTAGACGAACCCACATCAGGAGTAGATCCCCTGGCGCGTCGTCAATTTTGGAAGTTAATTAATGATTTTGCTCGTAATGGTACAGCGATTTTAGTCACTACTCATTATTTAGAAGAAGCTGAACAATGTAATCGTATGAGTTTTATGGTTGCAGGGGAAACTGTCGCTGAAGGTTCACCAAGTTTTATCAAATCTTCGCAACCAGGAAAGTTAATAGAAATCATAGTCAATCACAATCAAGCGGCTTCTAAGTTACTCAAACAATATTTTGAATCTTGGCGAGTTTCGATATTTGCTGATAGTTTACACATCGTCCTCGACAATCCTGAAACCGAAATCAATCAATTAAAACAACTTTTAGAATCCCATAAAATCACCATCAATTCCCTACGTTCCATTCCTTTCTCCCTAGAAGATGCCTTTATCGGTATAGTAGAGCGATCGCAAATTTGAGTATTCTTACCCAACCCTAATCCCCATGAAAAGAATCCTTGCCCAATGTGTGAAAGAGATAGCCCAATTTCGCCGCGATCGCCTGACGTTGGCGTTAGCATTTTTATTACCATTTCTTACCTTAATTATTTTTGGTTTTGCTATCAGATTAGAGAGTAAAGATATTCCTTTAGTTGTTCAAGATTTCAATCGCACTAACTTAAGTCAAAGCTATATTGAAAGATTGTACGCTACTAATCAATTTATTCCGAAAGAATGGTCTGGCATAAACCCTACACGGGATGCTATAGATAAAGGAATTGCTAAAGCTGCTGTGATTATTCCACCGGAATTTAGCAGAGATATTCAAGCAGGTAGAAATACAAATGTGCAAATCTTAATTGATGCGACAGATGTGAATAACGCGCGTGTGATTAGAGGTAGTATTCAACGAGTTACTAACTTTTTCATGCAAGAGCATGGACTTGTACCTACTACTAGTACAATTACGCCTAGATTACGTTTATGGTTTAATCCTGGGAGGTTAGAATCATTGTATATTGTGCCAGGTGTCTACGGTGTAATTTTGTGGATTTTTCCTTCCTTATTAGCTGCGATCGCAATGGTTAGAGAAAAAGAAAAAGGCACAGTTTTGCAAATTTATGCTTCTAGTATTAGTGCTTCAGAATTGTTACTAGGAAAAGGACTAGCCTATTTATTAATTGCTATTGCTGAAACCTTAATAGTGATGATACTAGGTTCATTGGTTTTTCAGGTTGGTATTGTAGGTAATCCCATCACTTTAATTATCGGAACTTTGTTATTTTTGATGGATAGTGTTTTTTTTGGGCTACTTTTAGGAGTCAGGAGTAGTAACCAAAATGCGGCTGTGCAAGGTGTTTCTCTGATAGGTTTTATTACATCTTTATTACTGTCAGGTTTTATTTATCCTCTCAATAACATTCCTTTCCCCCTATCATTAGCACCTAATATAATTCCTGCACGCTATTACATAGATGTGACTCGCGATGCCTTTGTACGCGGTATAGGATTTGCTGGAGTGTGGTTTGATTTAATTATGCTTGCAGTCTTAGGATTATTCTTTTTCAATGTATCGCGCCGAATTTTAAGCAGAATGCAATTACCAAGTTGAATTTTTATACTGTACTTCAATGAAAGATAGAGTCATTGCTAAATTAAGATATGAAAATCAAATATTCTCTCTCTCAAACTCTTATTATTTGCACCTAGAATGTGAGACAAGTTAATATTTTCACTCAGAGACATCAAATTTTTTCATTGGCACAAGTAAATGTTACAATACATTTCATATTTTACTTTTTTGTTGTTTGGAGTATTAATAGTTTTTATTTTGTACATAGCTTATTTATATTTAACAACTGTAATTAAGCTAAATAAGGCTTTACGTAAATCTCAACTACCAGCAGAATTAGTAAATTTTCCGATTTATATATCTACAATTGAAGAATATTTATCTGTTAAAGGTCGTGTTAATGCTTTCATAGAGGCAGGCTGTAACAATACAAGTTTTGAATTGCATCTCACAGCTAATGATTTAAACTGCCTCCGTAATAAAGGTTCTATACCTGATAGACAGTCATTGAAGCGACCAGAATATTATGAAATCAAACAAAACAATATTATAGAAAGAAGAGTGGTTTTTCCTTGGCCTTTTAATCGACATGGATGTATTAACGAAACCAAGTCTATTAAATTTGTTGTGGTTAACGATAGTATCACAGAACAAAATACAACGATAGCTCGACATGAGAAAGAAATGTTGCCAAATAAACGGAAAGTTATAAATTACCCTCTTGTTCACTCTAAGTTATTGCTCCAAATTTTCAATTTTTTTAAGAGTTCTCAACAAGAAAGACAAAATTTACTTAATGTAATCAATAATATTAAAAAAATTGAGGTTACTAATGATGAAATCACACTATATATTTAGGGTGATGTTCCACCTTAATATAAAATATGTCTGATGTGAAATTAGGTAGACAAAACTCCATTATTTAACCCAATTCCCAGTCCCTAATCCCTAACCATGAAACTCATTCAACGCTTATTCGATAGTCCATTTTGGGCATTAGTACGCAAAGAGATCAATCAGATTCTACGCAATAAACAATTAATGATATTGTTAATTGTACCGCCTACTATCCAACTATTACTTTACGGTTTTATTCTCAATCCTGATG
Organism: Nostoc sp. CENA543; assembly: GCF_002896875.1. Taxonomy (GTDB): domain Bacteria; phylum Cyanobacteriota; class Cyanobacteriia; order Cyanobacteriales; family Nostocaceae; genus Trichormus. Next base: position 3,012,446 of record NZ_CP023278.1, on the reverse strand, counting down.
TACATAACTTACGTTTAGGTGTCATCGATTACGCTAACATTAGCGCGAGTCGTGAGTTAGTTTCAGCTATGACATCAAATCAGATTTTTACTTTAGAATCTGTCCCCAGCAGTGAAAAAGAGTTGAGTCGTCAAGTAGAAGAGGGAAAGTTAGATGTCGGCGTAATTATTCCCCCTGATTTTCCGCGCCAACTTGCCACAAAATCAGCAGAAATCCAAGTATTTATTGATGCTGTCAATGCCAATACAGCCGGAATTGCCAGCAATTATATGAATCAAATTATTCAGCAATATAATCTGCGTTTAACTCCAGGGAAAACTAGTCCACCAATCTCACCTAATGTGGTGTTTCTTTATAATCCTGGACTAACTAGTAGTTGGTTTTTTGTACCAGGGGTTATGGGTTTAGTGTTGACATTAATTAGCACATTAGTGTCAGCCGTTACAGTCGTGAGGGAGAAAGATACAGGAACAATAGAACAATTATTAATGACACCGGCGGCAAACTGGGAAATATTATTGTCTAAAATTTTTCCCTTAGCATTTTTATTAATGGGGGATGTTTTACTGGCTATCACTATAGCAACGGTAATATTTCATGTGCCATTTCGGGGAAATTTTATATTATTTCTTGCCTTATCAAGTATGTATGTATTTGTGGGAATTAGCCTAGGGATTATGTTAGCAACTATCAGTAGTTCCCAGCAGCAAGTAGTGCTGACATCTTTCTTTATTAATTTACCAATGGTACAGACTTCTGGCGCGATCGCACCCATTGAAGCCATGCCTCCTGTCTTCCAAGTCTTATCTCTACTCAATCCCCTACGTCATTATATTGCGATCGTGCGGGGAATTTTACTTAAAGGTGTGGGTTTAGATGTCCTGTGGATGAATGTTTTAGCATTAGTCGCCTTTGCTGTTGTTTTATTAACTATTAGTGTGAATAAATTTCGCAATCAGTTAAGTTAGGGGTTTAGGGGTGTAGGGGTATGAGGGTATAAGGGAGTTGTAATTTATATTCTCTTATTTATACTCCCAATACGGTTCAGTTAAGGCTAAAATTTGGAGTCTGTGAAGTCAGAGAAAGTTCGTAGTAAGGACTTCAGTCCTTAGATGAGGACTAAAGTCCTCACTACAAACTATTTTCCGCACTGAACTTTATTGACTTATACCCCCATAATTCTATTCAACTATACCCATCCCAAATTACAGGGAAAGTGTAATCTGAAAACAGCGAAAAATTCGGATTTTCTGCTTTGGTTTCTGTGTCGAGAACTTTAATAACTTTGTTGTAGATATCTTCTGCTTGTTGGGGTGAATCCCCAATACTAGTTAATCCCAACTTACCAAATTGAGATAGACAACCCATCAGATGAAACACTGTGCCGGTTTCTGTGCAACTATCGAAGTGTAATCTGTGATGGGCGATGATATCCATTAAATCATTAGGTAATAATCCTCGATAGCGGTCTTTTTGCAGATTATCTGTAGCAATGTAATATTTGGGACGACCTTGTTGACTATAAAATAACCCCGTAGATAGGTCATAACGACCATTTGTCAATAATTTTAAGGTCATAAATGGATGGGTAGTACCACCTTTACGGAGGTTAATTTCAATCGCTTGGATGTCCCATTTACCCTTACCTAAATCAACAGCAATAAAATCTACACCAAATCTTTCTAAAGCACCTTTTTCTGCTAATTTTCTCCCAACGTTTAAACCTAATTGTTGCAGTTGTAAACGATAACTTTCATCGGCGGGGAAGCGACAGCCGAGATAAATTTGTCCGTCGGGGCCGCCGAGAATTTGGTCATGGGTAGAGAGGATTTCGACTTCTCCAGTAGGAGTAATGCGTCCTTGAACGCTAGGAGAACGTTTGATTTCGCCTTCTACAAAAGCCTCGACAATTGCACCTAATTCTGCAATTCTTCCTGCAAAATTGCGCCAATTTTCTTGTTTAGCTTGAAAGCGCATAGTGGAGAAGCGATCGCTAATTGCTGCTACTCTTTCTAAATGAGTACCTTGTCCTGGTGCTAAGTGCATAATGGGACGCAAATCAAGGAGTGCGTTTCCTTCTCCAGAAATCCCCTCATTGAGTTTGACTACCATCCGTTGTAATGTCGGTTGACGTTCCCATAACTCACTAGCTGCTGCTGCTAAATCTTGGGGATTCCAGACTAATTCACTACCATCAGGGTGAGGAACACCACTTTGAGCAAAAATTTGCCGACTCCCACTTTTTGTTCCCCAAATTTGCAACTCTGGTGCAGCCGCATATAATGGTACGTCTAATTTGAGCGATAATTCTGCTTCTAAATCAGTTGAATTGTAGCAGACCATCAATGATTTTTCTAATCTGATAGCTTGGCGAATTCTTTCAATTAATCGCGGACGTTCTAAAATCTTTTGACTTAGGGGTTTAGGTGAAGAATCGTAAGTTGAAAGTAAGAGTAAGCGATTACGTGCATGAGAAAAAGGAATACCAGGAAGTAATTGTAAATAGTAATCAATAATGCTGGGATGTAAGGGCATTGAAGTTACATAAATTAACCTAGTGCGGGGATTTCTTAACCGCATCAGAGCAAAAAGTAACCTTTCTTCATAATGTTCAAAACCCTCTACCTTTTGGATCTCGCGCTGGTCAATACTCAAAGAAGGAACCACAATAATATCAGCTTCCCCAGTATCAAATAACTCGATAGTTTTCCAGCGATCGCGCAAAGTTAATTGCAGACTGTGAAACTGATCAATTTGTGCTAATTTTGCAACATCTATTGTCACCATAAATCCATACCCTATCATGATCCCAACGCAGCTTACTATTCTGGTATATCTCAAAGCAACTGCCATTATGCAGATATCGCAACACTTCTTTTATCTAATACCTGGGAAACTTTAATAAAACTCAAAAAAGCTTAGTTCCTATTCCCCATTCCCCATTCCCAATTATGTGTAGAGATGTTGCACAAATCTTGATGATTGATATACTTTTGCAAAACACCTCTAAAATAAAAAAAATTGCTTTGCAAATTAATGATTAAACTTGCTGGGATTGGGGGGTACAAATGAGTCGTCCAATAATTCTGGGTATTGTTGGTGATAGTGCTGCGGGAAAAACTACACTCACTAGAGGAATTGCTCAGGTACTAGGTACAGAAAATGTCACACTCATTTGTACAGATGATTACCACAAATATGACCGCCAGCAACGGGCAGAAATTGGAATTACCGCCCTACACCCAGACTGTAATCATTTAGATATCATGCAGCAGCATCTATCTTTGCTGCGTACAGGTCAACCCATTCTTAAACCAGTTTATAGTCACAAAACTGGAACTTTTGAAGCCCCACAGTATATAAAACCGAATAAATTTGTCATTATCGAAGGCTTGCTTGGTTATTCTACCCGTGCAGCCCGTGATTGCTATGATGTTAAAGTCTACCTTGCACCGCCAGAAGACTTACGCGCTAAATGGAAGGTTAAACGAGACACCCAAAAACGCGGCTACACCCCCGAACAAGTATTAGCAGAATTAGAAAAACGCGAACCAGATTCCGAACAATTTATTCGTCCTCAAAGACAATGGTCGGATATAGTGGTGAGTTTCTATCCACCAGAAGGTGCAAGCGATGAAACCAACGGACACTTAAATGTGCGTTTAGTTTTACGTCCCACCATTCCCCACCCAGATTTTACCCCCATTATTAATTTGACCGACAATAACGATGGGTCAGCGATTCGCCTGGGATTAGACCGAGACATGAGTAAACCCGTAGATGTCCTAGCAGTGGATGGTCACGCCACCTTAGAACAGGTAAATAAATTAGAACATATTATCTGTTCAGATATGCCTCACTTAAGAAGTGTATGCGATCGCGAAAGCAACCCTGAAATTGGTAAAATCGCCGGTACAACTGGAGAAACTCTACAAAGTTACCCCCTCGCACTGACACAGCTAATTATTACTTACCATATGCTCAAAGCCACACAAATGTTTCAGTAATTTTATATATCGTCAACAAACCGTACCCACCAAAGGATGCGGTTTGTTATTCAGTCAACCAACTGCAAAAGGTCATAAATAAGCTGAAATTTAAAGATTTTCTCAAGATAGGGTAATTGCGATCGCAAACAGGGCATAAATAAAAATAGTTGCATCTACGGTGGCTATTTTTTAGTGATTTTATGACCTATTGCCTAAGAATTGCTGATATACCTGAAAATGAGCGTCCCCGTGAACGGTTAATGACCTATGGGCCGAAAATCCTCGCTACAGCCGAATTAATCGCAATTCTTTTAGGCACAGGACAGGGGCCTGGTAAACTTTCCGCCGTGGGTTTAGGGCAATATATCTTACAAGAATTAAGCAAACATCAACGTGACCCTTTAGCTGTGTTGCGAGAAGTCACACCTGCGGAGTTAATGCAGATACCAGGAATCGGCCCTGCTAAAGCCACGACTATTTTAGCTGCCATTGAATTGGGTAAACGCGCCTTCCAATCTCGTCCCTTAGACCGCACACCCATCGATAGCCCAATGGCGGCGGCTGCGGCTTTGAGTCAAGACCTTATGTGGCAAGCGCAAGAAAGATTTGCTGTCTTATTATTAGATGTGAAAAATCGTCTTTTGGGAACACAAGTAATTAGCATCGGTACAGCCACCGAAACCTTAGCTTCTCCCCGTGAAATTTTTCGGGAAGTGATTCGTCAAGGCGCAACACGGGCGATAATTGCTCATAATCACCCTTCAGGCAATGTAGAACCCAGTCCAGAAGATATAGACTTAACACGCCAATTGTTAGCCGGGGCGCAATTATTAGGGATACCGTTGTTAGACCATTTAATTTTGGGGAACGGTAATCATCAAAGTTTACGCGAGATTACCAGTTTATGGAATGAGTATCCGCAGGGGGATTGAATGGGGACTGGGGACTGGGGACTGGGTATTAGGTTAAAGTCTTCCCCTACACCCCTAATTAAGAAAATTTAGTTAACAATCCTAAGATTTTTTTAGTTCTTGGTGTTAGTAGTGTCCTGCGATAAGCGTCGGCGGCTTTTTTAATTGCTTCCGCTTGGGTGGGGTAGGGATGAATGACACTGCTGAGTTTACTTAGCCCGATTTTATGAACAATTGCTGTGGTGATTTCTGAAATCATTTCGCCTGCATGGCTAGCGACAATTGTTGCACCAATAATTTCATCAGAACCTTTTTTGTGGTGAATTTTCAAGAATCCCTCTTCTTGTCCGTCTGCGATCGCTCGGTCTACACTACTAAAAGGAATTTTTATTGTCACTACATCAATTCCCTGGTCTCTAGCTTCCCTCTCAGACAACCCAACATGGGCAATTTCTGGGTCAGTGTATGTCACCCACGGCATAACTAAACTACTCAACTTTGACCTTCCCAAGCCGAAAGGAGAAAATAAGGTGTTCTTAATAACAATCCTAGCGGCTGCGTCGGCTGCGTGGGTAAATTTCCAATTCATGCAGATATCCCCAGCCGCATAAATTTTCGGGTTGGTGGTTTGCAGATAATCATTCACCTTCACACCTTGGTGTTTGTCATACTCTACACCCACACCTTCTAAATTCAATCCTTCCACATTGGGCGCGCGTCCAGCACCCACGAGAATTTCATCTACCGTCACCGAATCTCGATAACCATTCACAGAAAAATACAGTCGCTTACCTTCCGTGACTGTCACGACTTCTTCTAATCTGCAATTTAAAACTAAACGAATACCTTCTTGGATTAAAGCTTGCTGCACAACTTGCGCTGCGTCCCCATCTTCTTTATTCAGGACATGAGAACCGCTATGGAACAGCACCACCTCACAGCCCAAACGCCGGAATGCTTGCGCCAATTCACAACCAATAGGCCCGCCACCAATTACCGCCAACCGTTCAGGCTTTTGGATGAGAGAAAACACGGTTTCATTCGTTAAATAACCAGCCGCTTCTAATCCCCGAATGGCTGGTTTTGCCGCCCTTGCACCAGTCGCAATCACTGCTTTTTTAAACTTGAGGACTTTACCGCCGACTTCTACCGTATCCTTGCTAGCAAAACGACCACTACCTAAGAATACATCCACACCCAAGGATGAAAAACGCTCTGCTGAGTCATGGTGACTAATTCCCGCCCGAATGCGCCGCATTCTTTGCATAACGGTAGGAAAATCAATTTCAATTTGTTGTTTGGGAATATTCACACCCAAATTCTTGGCATTCCAAATTTCCCCCACCACCCGCGCCGACCGAATTATTGTCTTAGAAGGGACACAACCAACATTCAAGCAATCCCCACCCATGAGATGCTTTTCAATTAATGCGACTTTCAAACCCAAACCCAACCCAGCCGCACCAGCCGCCACCACTAACCCCGCAGTTCCCGCACCAATTACCACCAAGTCATAACAATCAGCCGGTTGAGGATTCACCCAATTAGGCGGATGCACATAACCCACCAACTTTTGGTTATACTCATCCACTGGGCGCACAATAACTCTCTCTAGCTCAGAATTAGACATTGATGGTATCTCCGATAGTCAGTGGTCAATGGTCAATGGTCAATAGTCATTAGTCATTAGACATCTCCAGAAATGAGGTTTTTATCTAGACAGCATAAGGGTTTGAGATTCTTTTTCGGAGATGTCTATTAGTCAATAGTCATTACTCATTACTCATTACTCATTACTTAGCACTCAGCACTCATGCCCTCTACGAAATCTCTTCTTCTAAGGCTTTTTGAGCAATGCGGGTGACGTAGATGGTAACGGCGACGGTAGCGATAAAACCCACGATGCGAATTATCCATTGTGCTGTAGGGTTAGTGGGTTGACCTTCAGTCCCAATCATAGCGAGGTTTCCGGCAAGCGAACCAATGTAAACGTACATGATAGTTCCGGGAATCATGCCCACAGAGCCAATAAAATAGTCAGTAAGTGAAACCCCTGTAATTCCGAAGGCGTAATTTAAGAGATTAAACGGGAATATGGGGGAAAGTCGGGTTAAAAGAACAATTTTTAAACCCTCTCTACCCACAGCCCTGTCAATGGCGGCAAATTTTTTGTTATCAGCGATTTTCTTGGCTACCCAACCCCGCGCTAAATAACGTCCCACCAAAAAAGCAGCCGTTGCACCCAAAGTTGCACCAATGAAGACATAAATTGCACCCCAAACTACGCCAAACACCACACCAGCACCCAAGGTGAGGATTGAGCCAGGTAAGAAAGCAACAGTAGCAATTATATATAGTGCAATAAAAGCGATCGCGCCGACTGTTCCCAAACTATCAATCCACTGCAAAGCTTGACGTAAAAGAGTTTGAGGATTCCAAAGATTCACATCATTTGTAGTCTGGGCTACAGCAAAATCTGTATTTACCAACACAGAAATTGCCACTGTCAAAAATACTAAACTAAATAATCTAATAATCTTGTAATTAAATATATTTCCCATTAATTTATTATCCTATAAATCTTTCCTTATAATTCTTTTCTTCTAACTCTTTCCCCCTGCCCCCTGCTCCCTGCCCTCTACCTCTATCACCATACTTTTTGCCAAAGCTTTTTGAGCAATTTTAGTTACATATATAGTGACACCAACAGTAGCAATTAAACCGATAATTTGCATTGCCAACTGTAGAATTTTAGCTTCTGGTGTAACTTGTTGATGAGTATTATCTAGAGTTGCCAAATCAGTAGCTAAAGACCCAATATAAACATACATCACAGTTCCCGGCAAAATCCCTAAAGAACCTAAAATATAGTCTTTGAGAGAAATTTGTGTAACTCCAAAGGCGTAATTTAACAAGTTAAATGGGAAGATAGGAGATAATCGAGTCAACAAAACTATTTTCCAGCCTTCTTGAGATACAGCTTGATCAATTGCTTTAAATTTAGGATAGTTATCTAGTAGACGAGTTACCCAATCGCGCGATAAATATCTACCGATAAGAAAGGCTAAAGTTGCACCGATAAGTGCGGCAATTAACACATAAATTGAACCCCACACAACACCAAATAAACACCCAGCTTTCAGTGTGAGTAAGGAACCTGGAATAAATAATAAAGTCGCTAAATTGTAAATAATTATATAGGCGATCGCTCCCCAAACACCCAAACTATTAACCCTAGCGACGAGTGTTTGTAAAATGCCTGGAAAGTTAAATTGTCGAGCAGCGATAATTAAGAGAACTACCGAAATAAATAACAGCAGCAGTTTGAGCTTACCATTGAATCGCGGTCGATACTTGGGAATCATGGGATGACCTAAGTGTTACTGTTTCTATCCAATAATTAAGGGTAATATTGAGTAAAACAACCGAATATTCCTGTATTCCTGAATTTTCAGGTTCTAATTACCCCTTTCACTAGGATAAGCCACTTAGATGAGAAATAGCTGAAGACAGGATAAGTCAACTGCTTATGTTTATCGTAGCTTATCGAAATGTTGCGTGCGATCGCACTACTCCACTAACGGCGATACCTACAGTCAGCTACCCTAAAAGCGATCACACCACATCCGCTATGAGCGCACCCCCGGCTACAAGCAATGACATAATTTCCAGCATGAACGCTTGAATTATTGCTTTACTATATAAAATGTGTGATTATCTTTGATTTTATGGTCTACACTTACAGCAATTTTTGTGTTTTCTGTAATTTTCAGTTCCGTATATTCTTTATTATCTAATTGAATTGTTAATATGGGCTTTTTATAAAATCTACCTTCTTTCGTTTGTATAATTAGCATATCTCCAGCTTTGATAGTATAATTTTCTATCTCAAATGCCAATATTTTATTACCAAACACTTTAATTACATTTGCTACTACCTGAAAAGTATGTGTTGCTTCTTCTTTGGTAATTTGTTCAACTAATACTTGAAAAATAGCTTGACAATATTTTTCTAAAAATTGAATATAAGGCTCTAGTTCAGATATACTTAATATATTATCTACTGCTTCAGAACCATGAGCAATTTGATTTCTTCTTTCAACTAAATCATTAATCTTATTATACAAGATATCCTTGTCTATTCTCGATATAGTATTTGTATTTAAACCAATTTCATTGTTAAGTTCTTCATTTTTTAATAACTCATTGTTTAAATCCAAGTTTAATTTATTAAATAATTCTACAATTTTATTATGTTTTAAATTACCTGATAAAAGAACAAATGCCTCTGTGTTGATTTTATATTTAGTAGGATTGATTATGCACTCATTCAGCTTATTTAAAACCTCTTCTTTTGTAAGATGTTGGTATTTTGCACTTTCCCTAATTGTTATACTATTTATCAATTTTAAAGAAAGTTCAAAATGATTCTCTCTGATCCTTTCATCTATTTTGTTATACTCAGGTACTATGTTAGACAAAGAACAAAGATATTCTTTAATCCATATTTCCACATATTTTTCTAGTAGACCATAAAGTGAAATAATAGATGCCTTATATTCAAATATTCGTTTATCTGTACTGAAAAATCGATAGTGTTCGTTCAGAGTATTTAGTAATTCTTTAAATTCCTGATTATCAGTTGATAAAAGGTTGAAATTAGCTACGTTGTTTACATACTGAATGTGTTTTAAATATTCTCTAATTTGGTTTAATTCTCTTTTGAAGCTTTCCAATGATTCTATATTCATAATTTTTATTAAAATTAATTAAATATAGCTTTGGAGGAAATTATGAATATACTCGATACGTGCTTCTACATCTTTTCTACCACTGTATCTAGCATCAAAAAGGGGTCTATTAATCTGCTTGATGTATAGTGATTCTTTGTTGGAAAATAAGTTATTTTTGATAGAATTTTTGTTTTTGATAAGAATTTCCTTATACCGTAGATTATTTGCGAATGCTTGCATCATTGAATCGTAAATAATTTTTGCGGGTAATGTATATCTACGTTTTTCATTTTCTGGTAATAAAAAAGCTGAGTCTCCAAATGTATCATAGATCAAATCAATTGTTTCATTAAAAAGATTTTCGAGGTTGCTTATTGTTTCATCAGTATAATTATTAGCTTGTTTTAAATATTCATCTAAAAATTTCTCTACAGGGGATTTAAAATTATCTATATGACGGTAAGCAAAAAATCGTAGAACTAATTCTACATCTTCCATTTTTTTATAGGCTTCGCTTTTAAGCAATTGTTCTTCACCTTCACTCTCTAAAGGTAACTGCCACATTGTACGGAAATAATCATTTCGAGATAATTTGATACACACTTGATTGAATTTTCCATTGTATAAAGCATTCCTTATTTCTTGTGGAGTAAGTTTTTCTCCTCCGCTATTCAATCTTTCAAAAACAATTTGCTTGAGATTCTCTGCTTCTTCTTTGTTTTTAGCTGTTTCTTGTAATAAAACAATGGATGATAAATATCTTCTATCTATACCCTTCCTGACTTGATCTGGTAAGTTTTTATAATTTCTTCCATTTAGTTCTCTCCAATATTGTAATCCTTCCAAATTAAATTTTCCCGTATAAAAATCATAAATAGCAGTTAATCTTTGTTGTCCATCCATTACTTCATAAATAGAATAATCTATTTCATAAAGAAAGATAGGTGGAATTGGCACATTCATCACGAATGATTCTATTAAACGAGATTTTCTAATATTATCCCACCTTTTTCTTCGCTGGTATTCAGGATCTAAAATATATTTATTAGAATTAAGCATAGTCGGTATACTATCAAGTGGATAACGAGCTTGTTCGGTTATAATTCTAATCTCTCCCTTTTTATATTTTTCATTAATTTCATCATCTGAAAGAGAGACTATAGAAATATCTACGAGCTGATCTTGAAAGGCAAAAGTTTCACCTGAAATGAGATTACTATTTGTACTCATATCTCTACTCCAACTTGCTATTTAAGACTATTATATAAAGCTTTATAACTCTATGATTCTTAATTCCTCTGCTAAAAGGGATATCAGATCCGTTGATGAGTTTATGTTCCTTTTTTACAATCATTTTCTCCTTTCATAATGTATATGATTTAGTAGCAGCTTAGCCATAGTAACAAGGAAAAGTAAACAAAAACGGTAGAGAATGTTATCCTCTACCGTTTTTTAATTTTTATTTGAGAATCAAATCCCAAACTTTAACTAAGACTCAACACCTTGGGGTAACAATTCCCGACGCTGTTGAGAACTAACTTGGACATTCCCATTTTCATCAACATCAACTAAGGCGACATCGCCATCTTTGATGCGACCAGACAGAATTTCTTCCGCCAAGCTATCTTCTAACAAGCGCATGATTGCACGGCGTAATGGTCTTGCACCGTAGCTGGGAGAGTAACCTTCTTGGATGAGGCGGTCTTTGAAGCGATCGCTTACTTCTAAGGTTATACCTTTCTCGGTCAAGCGACCAAATACTTCTTTGAGCATGATGTCCGCGATTTCGGTAACTTCCGCTTTGTTCAGTTGACGGAAGACGATAATCTCATCTAGACGGTTGAGGAACTCAGGACGGAAGTATTGTTTGAGTTCTTCGTTGACCAAGTTCTTGATCCGGTTGTATTGGGATTCGCTTTCGTCTTCGCCAAACTCGAAACCAATACCACCGCCACCTTTCTCGATGACTTTAGAACCGATGTTGGAGGTCAAAATCAGCAAGGTGTTCTTGAAGTCAACGGTGCGTCCTTTCGCATCTGTTAACCGACCATCTTCTAAAATTTGCAGCAGCATATTGAAGACATCGGGGTGCGCTTTTTCGATTTCGTCGAACAGCACCACAGTGTAAGGACGACGGCGTACAGCTTCGGTTAATTGTCCACCTTCGTTATAACCAACGTAACCTGGAGGCGAACCGATCAATTTGCTGACGGTGTGGCGTTCCATGTATTCGGACATATCCAGGCGGATCATTGCTTCTTCGGAACCGAAGAAGTAAGAAGCCAAGGATTTTGCCAACTCGGTTTTACCTACACCAGTCGGCCCGGAGAAGATAAAGCTAGCAATGGGTCGATTGGGATTTTTCAAACCGACACGCGCCCGGCGAATAGCGCGGGAAACTGCTTTGACTGCATCTTCTTGACCGATGAGTCGCTGATGCAATGTGTCTTCCATGTGCAGCAGTTTCTCAGATTCGGATTCGGTGAGTTTGTTCACCGGTACGCCTGTCCAGGAAGCGACGATGTGGGCGATGTCTTCTTCGGTGACTACGGGTTCTACACCGTCACCGCTTGCACCGTTGGCTTTGCTTTGAGCGATCGCGCGAATTTCGGCTTTAATTTCCATTTCGCGATCGCGCAGTTCCCCGGCTCTATCAAAGTCTTGGGAACGGACAGCATCATCTTTTTCTTTTAAGATTTGGCGCAGTTCTTTATCTAACTCTTTGGCTGCGGGGGGTAGTTGAGAGTTAATTAACCGCACACGAGAACCAGCTTCGTCAATCAAGTCGATGGCTTTGTCTGGCAGATAGCGATCGCTAATATAACGATCAGATAATTTCGCCGCCGCGACTAAAGCTTCATCGGAGATTTTCAGTTTGTGGTGTTGCTCGTAGCGATCGCGCAAACCATATAAAATTTCTATTGTTTCATCGACGGAAGGCTCACCTACCATCACTGGTTGGAAGCGACGCTCTAACGCAGCGTCCCGTTCAATGTGCTTGCGGTACTCGTCTAGGGTTGTCGCGCCGATACATTGCAATTCGCCTCTGGCCAAAGCTGGCTTGAGGATATTCGCCGCATCAATCGCCCCTTCGGCTGCACCTGCACCAATGAGGGTGTGTACTTCGTCTATTACCAGAATTACATTACCCGCTTGTCGAATCTCATCCATGATTTTCTTCAAGCGTTCTTCAAATTCACCCCGGTATTTTGTACCCGCAACCAATAAACCGATGTCTAAGGTGACGACACGCTTGTCTTCTAGGATGTCGGGGACATCTTTATTCGCAATGCGTGTTGCTAGACCTTCGGCGATCGCGGTTTTACCAACCCCAGGTTCACCAATTAATACTGGATTATTTTTTGTCCGGCGACCCAATATTTGGATTACCCGCTCGATTTCCTTGGCGCGTCCCACCACGGGATCGAGCTTGTTATCCGTGGCCATTTGAGTCAGGTTCGAGCCAAATTCATCCAATGTTGGTGTTTTAGTGCGCCCAGAAGAACCGGTCGCTGAAACCTCGGCGGTTTCTCCCAACATCCGAATGACTTGGGTTCTGACCTTCGATAGATCCACCCCCAGGTTTTCTAGCACCCTGGCTGCCACACCTTCCCCTTCCCGGATCAGGCCCAACAGCAGATGCTCGGTGCCAATGTAGTTATGCCCTAATTGGCGCGCTTCTTCTAGGGATAGTTCCAGAACCCGCTTTGCCCGTGGCGTAAACGGAATTTCCACGGCCACAAAGCCCGAACCCCGGCCTATGATTTTTTCTACTTCAATGCGGGCATCTTTGAGATTGACACCCATCGATTTCAGCACCTTGGCCGCAACTCCCGTACCTTCCCCAATCAGACCCAGGAGGATCTGCTCGGTTCCAACGAAGTTGTGACCTAAACGGCGGGCCTCTTCTTGGGCCAGCATGATTACCTTAATGGCTTTTTCTGTGAAGCGTTCAAACATGGCATTTTTCCCATCACCTGCGTCGTGCCGGTACGCTGATTTTAGCACAGGCAAATCGGCTGGATGCCTGTATAAAGATATTAAACATCCAGGAATGATCACCCAAGCTGATGGGTTAACTATTATTTAGTTATTGCTTCTTATATGGCTGCTGTACTGAGGAGTTTGAATTTATCAGCATTTTCAGGCTTGACTAATATACAGCAGGCTACCAAGTTGAAAATCTAATTAGACAGTCACAAATATTTATTGTTAACACAAGTTGCTATCCATAGTCAAACTTTTTGAGAAAAATATATATTATTTAAAATAATTTAACTATTAACATTAAATATTTTAATCATTAAAATCGGACAAAATTCCAATTTTTCTCATTAACCCAGAGATGGGATCAATAACAGCATCATCAGTTAATTAGTAGCTAGTTACAGTCAAAGAATAACAATCATTGTTAATTGTCGAAGCGATTAGTTGGAATTAATCAACAAAACAAAGTACGGATGTTTGTCTTGTCATATTTATTGTGAGTTAAAACTTAAAATACTGAAAACAGAATAATTACAGAATAACAGATAACTTTGATACAAAATTCTCAAAATCGTCATCACATTTCATAAATTTTTCTCATAGTAATTTACACTCACCTGAGAGTTGAAATTAACCTAGAAATAATAAAGAGGCGATAAATCACCTCTCTATCAAGCAAATATTCCTAGCTTGGATTATTTAATATTTTTATACCCAGAAATTCAAGTTTGAGAAACTTCGATAGTCCGGCTATTACAACGGTTCATAGCTTTCTCTACTCCTTGTTTGAGGCTTAGTTCTACACACTCAACCACAAACTGGAGTACGAGAGACATTTGTTGAGATTCGGCGGCGGTAAATTTTCCTAAAACATAGGAAACAGTATCAGAATTATCGTTACTAGCAGCATTTTTAGGTTTACCGATACCAATGCGTAACCGGGCGAAATTTTGCGTATTGAGATGAGCGATCGCACTCTTCATACCATTATGTCCCCCAGCCGAACCAGATAAACGCAAACGCGTCTTTCCCAAAGGCAAATCCATATCATCATAGATTACCAACACCGACTCAGGCGGCAACTTGTACCAACTTGTCACAGCTTGTATAGACTGTCCTGAGCGATTCATATAAGTTAAAGGCTTAAGCAGACGGATTTTGTAGCCTCCTGGTGCAGTACCTTCGCCAAATTCACCTTGAAATTTGCGATTTTCTGCTAAAGAAATGTGCCAAGCACGAGCTAGCGCATCCACAGCCCCAAAGCCGATATTATGGCGAGTTTGGTCATATTTAGGCTCTGGATTCCCCAACCCGACAATGAGTTGAGGAATCACTAAAGCCTGTGGCGTAACAACTTCTGTCATGTTCTTTGTCAATCAATTCGCAGCAGTTATTTAAGCGGCTGGAGAAGAACCAGCACTATCTTGCTCCGATTTAACTCCCTCAATTTGCTTAGGTTCAATTTCCGCAGTTGTTTTCACAGCCTGTTCCAACTGTTCAGCTTCCCGCTTAAATTCACTCTGAAATTCATTAGAAGCCTCTTGAAAACCGCGAATAGCCTTTCCCAAACTCCGGCCAATCTCTGGTAACTTCTTAGGACCAAAGACTAACAAAGCCACAACCATAATCAAAGCCATTTCCGGTAAACCAATACCAAAAATATTCACGCGGTTTCTCCTCTCTAATTTAATAATGTGTATCTATTTTGGGAATGGGGCATTGGGCAAGCAGGAAGTGTGGGAGGGGTGGGAGGGAGGATAGGGAATAAATCTTTCCCCCCTCTCTCCCCACACTCCCCACACTTCCCCATCTTCCTAATCCCCAGTCCCCAATCCTCCACTTATTAAGACTAACTTTTTCAGGAGCAAAGGCACAAAAAAACCCGGATAAACCGGGTACGTGTTTTTTGGTATGACAGCTTAGTTGCTGTATGCTCGATTAGCCACCTAAGCTACGCCAGTCAACCAAGACATCTTGAATCATGATTGACTTGTTGTAAAGTTGCAGAATAATCAGCAAAAACACGAAAAATAGCCCCATAAAAATAGCCATTACAGGAGTTGTTCCCCAGCCAGGAGCTACTTTACCATACTCAGAATTTAAAGGTCGCAGGATATCTCCCAACCTAGTCCGTTGTGCCATAGTTCACCTAAGATTAGTTGCCAAAGCTTTTTTTAATCTTCTGTAATATTCTATAAGAATACCACTCATCATCTATAAAACACTTATGGAACCCGCAATAGTTCTTATCATTTCTGTAGCCGCCGCCGTTATAGGCATTACAGGGTTTGGAATTTATACCGCTTTTGGCCCACCAAGCAAGGAGTTGGCTGATCCTTTTGAGGATCATGAGGATTAGGGACTGGGGATTGGGGACTGGGGAATGGGGACAAGGTGGACAAGGTGGACAAGGTAGAATTTATTTCTCAACTCAGTATCGTCTAAACGCCGTGCCACAGCTAACAGCACTCATTACTCATTACTCACCACTCACCACTCACTACTCATTACTCAGCAGATGAAAACTGACGATTTTCCCTGGTGGGATTGTGGATTTTTGTTGCTGAGATGAGAATTCTGTGGTGGGACGTTCTAATAGGTCTACTGGTTTACCTAGTTTTAGACCTAAATCGCTGTGTAAATATAACTCGGCTGTTGTTCCTTGAGACTCATAACACCGGAGAATCAATTTCTCTGGTTCATCTTCAGACAGTTTCACAGCCATTAAAATTAGATTTTCGGCTGATAAATCTAAGAAAGTCACTCTATCTTGCTGAGGGAGTTGGGAATGGGGGGTTGGTAGAGGGGAGTGATAATTGGCATCAAATACTATTTGCAGGGGGATATTTAACTCATAGCCGCGTCTTACTGTCTGGGCTGTTTCCCAGCTACCAGCGTGTGGATACACAGCATAGGTAAATTCATGTAAGCCTCGGTCGGCTTGTGGGTCAGGCCAATGAGGGCTGCGTAGGAGGGTGAGACGTAATTGTTCTGGTTTAGCGTCGTAGCCATATTTACAATCATTCAGCAAGCTAACACCGTAAATATCCTCGTTAGTGGTTGCTGTTAAATCAGCCCAACGTAGGGCGGGAACTTCCCATTTGGCTTTAGCTTGTGGGGTTTCGGGTTGGGTGGGACGACGAATTGCGCCACAGGGAATTTCGTAGGTAGCAAAGTCAGATTTGATATTTAAGGGAAAAGCGGTTTTGACTAAAACTTGATTTTCTTGCCAATTCACCTTAGAGGCTATTTTTAGTAGGGGTGAACCTGCTGTCAAAATATAATCTTGAGAAAATTCTGAATTTCCCAACTGACGCACTACACGCACACGACTTTGAACTGTTCCCTGTTCTATCCAAGTAATAGACTTGAGGTTAGTTGCAGGTAGAGGATGCTGGCTGTAATTGGGGTCGATGTTCCAAGCGTCCCAATATTGCCCACTGTCTTTAAAGCCTTGTAATTGATTCCCTGCACCGTTTAATATTTCCCGTTGATGGGTTTTGTCAAAGACACTTGATAAATCTCCTGTGTCGGGATCTACGATAACTCGCAGATATTCGTTTTCTAGAATGAATTCTGTAGGTGTGGGAGATGTGGGAGATATATAAGATGTGGGGGAAAGCCAAAAGAGGCGATAACCTACGGGGGGAATATCGGTGGCGAGGAAGAGTAGGGTTGAAGATTCAGATAATTGAGAGAGGAGTTGTTGGCCTGTGGAGTCGTAAACTTGGTATTGTTGATGGGCTGTGGGTAAGGTGAGAGAGACTACCTCAGAACGTTGCCAGTTAAGAGAATTGAAAACAAAAATAGGTAAGCTATCGGGATGTGGTGGCTGTGGTAGGGTAAAGTGGGATGCGATCGCCTGTAATGATTCCTGTAATATCTTCGTTCCTACTTGCTCAACTTGTTGCCACTCTGGTAAAGCATCTAGATAAACTTGGGTAATGGAAGAACCTGGTAAAATATCGTGAAATTGGTTAAATAACACTTGTTTCCAAGCAGTTTCTATCGCTTTTTTGGGATAATCCACACCACAAATCACCTTAGCGAAACTCGCAAATAATTCTGCTTGATAAAGTAAATTCTCACTACTCCGATTCCACCGTTTTTGGTCAGCATGGGTAGTATAACAACCGCGATGGAATTCTAAATATAATTCATCGTTCCAAATTGGGAATGGGGCATCGGGAATGGGGCATGGGGCATGGGGCATTGGTGTAAAATCTCCCCCTGCCCCCTGCCCCCTGCCCTCTACCTCAATTCCTTGGAGATACCTTTCCGCCGTAATAAATTCTAAATCGGGAAAGAAGGGCGAAGTCTGCCAGCGTCGGGCGATTTCTAACATATCACGGGTGGGGCCGCCGCCGTGGTCGCCAACACCAGGAAGCCATAGGGATGCAGTTAAGTTGGTTTGGTTGAGCCATTCTAAAGAATAGTTTGCCATTTTTACGGGGTCGATACCTTCGCCAACAGGTGCAGACATATAACTAAATACTTGACTACCGTCAGGCGATCGCCACCAAAAAGCCCCATAATCAAATTTATTAGTGTCGTTCCACCGTAATTTTTGGGTGACAAAATATTTAATGCCGGCTTGCTGTAAAAACTGCGGTAAGGTAGCACAAAAACCAAAGGTGTCAGGAACCCAAACTACTGTCGTCAGTTTGCCGAATTTCTCTTGAGTGTAGCGTTGACCATACAACAACTGACGCACTAAAGATTCCCCAGATAGTAAGTTTAAATCTGGTTCTACCCAAAAACCGCCGAGGACTTCCCACACGCCAGCGATGACTTTTTGTTGAATTTTCTCAAATAAATCTGGGCGATTTTCTTCTACCCAGGCGTAAAGGGACGGGCTGGAATGACAGAAAATTAATTCGGGAAAATCTTGTTGTAATTTTAAAACTGACTCAAAGGTGTTTTGGGCTGCATTCCATGTTTCACTGACAGGCCACAGCCATGCTAAATCTAAATGGGCGTGTCCTAGTAGGTAGATTTTATCTAGGAATGGGGATGATTGCAGCTGATTAATTAACTGTTGGCGTAGGGTGATGAGAGTTTCTGGTGTGTGTGTGGGGAATTTCTCGATGATGGATGCTAGGGTATCTAGTTTTTCTGGGGCGAATTTTTCGAGATATAGCTGTAATATTGCCAATTCATCGGCGATAAAACCAGGTTCGGGATAATTATAATCTGTCGATTCGTAGATGAGGAGCGATCGCACCAACGCCCCGTCACAATGTCCAGGACTGACTAAGCGCAAAGTTACAGTAAATTCTTCCCCTGCTGTCACCTCTGGACTCAGCAAGATTCTAGGCGCACAATCAAATAAATCCCCTTCTAAGACTAATTCCCCATTTACATAAATTTTGGCTGAGTCTGCCCACCACAACAAAGACAGCCGCAAACATAAACCCGCCACAGGATACCCGTGTAAATTTTGGGGGACTGTGAATGTCTGGGCTAACCACAATACTTTCTGTCCGCCTGTCCAGGAGATATTACCTTTATTATTTAACTCTACAGGTTGCCAATTAGATGCAATTTCTAAAGAAAAATCAGTAATTTCTCTATCAACTTCTGATTGTAACCAAGTAGACTGAGTATTAACTTGACAATAATCGCGTAACTGGGCGATCGCATCTGATATTAATTTTTTCTGGGGATAAGATACGGAAGTAGTCATATTGTCGTTAAGATGAAAGCAACTATGATAATTTGGCGTAAATCAAGCGATCATACACAATCCACAAAAAGTCAAAAAAACCAGTAATTTTTTTGGACTTTTGACTTAAAATCTGGGAGTCTCACAACTGCATCAGGCTCAAATTCACTTCTTATTACCATGTCTTCTGGTCGTTATCAAAGTAGACTCTTTAACACAGTCCACCAGCAGTCCCGGCGGTTAGCATCTCAATGGGAGCAAACCTTCCGGCATTTGCAAGTAGCTACAAAGTGGGGTGTGGAAGTATTACTGTATCCTGTATATTTATTTTTGCAATCTACTGATACGGCTATTAAAACGCTGTACTCGAAAGAACCTCCCTCTCAACCAAAGTTATCGCCCAATCATAGCGAGTTAGCACCGGAAACTTCTCCCCCCGTTGACACACCAATTCAGCACATACTAGAGGCTGTACAGAATCTCCCAACTGAAGACACAAAAGTTAATCAATTACTGCAACCTTTAAAGTTACTGTGGTCGAAATTTTTTCATCATCCCACAAATAACTCTCCACTTCCTCAACCCTTAACCATTCCCCACAAAACTGCACAAAATATTACGCCAAGTAGCCAAAATGATGCTGTCATACATCAACTATCTTTAGTAAGAGGAATCGCCACAGATTTAATTCATCGGCGGTTGGTACTTGTGAGTGTCGAGAATGAAGTTTTGGATATTTTGACACCAAAACAACAAGCAAAATTATCCAGAAAAATTATTAATGAACTTACTAATTATTTTCCCGACTGGCAGTTAAATATAAACCAAAATCAATCCCATTTACTACCACAAATAGAGAGTGTTTTAGATAAAATCACAGGTAAACAAACAGTTGAAATTCCCTTACTCAATGGGATAATCAATCAATATTCACTCCAAACCAGCAAAATTATTACATCTTTAGACACTGCACTTGCTCAATTAGAAGCCAAAACTATCGTTCCCAGCCAAGAAATAGCGAAATTTACACACACTCAAATCAATATCTTTCTCTACGGTAAAGAACAGTTAGCTGCTAGGGGAGAGATTGCTGTAAATGCGGATGATTTAGAAGCACCGAAATTTAATATTGCAGAATTAATTGAAGCAGCAATCAATTACTTTTTTGGTGTAGGTAAGAGTAAAAACTTAAATGTTCCTGGTGCAAAAGGGAAATTCCTTTCTCCACAAGCATCAGAACAATGGCTAGAGTGGAGTGATTTATATGGTGAAACTCCACAAATTAGCGGAGAAAATACGCCAAATACTCTGGTGATTAATCCTGGTATTGCTCCTAGTTCATCAACAGGGTTATCTTGGCAGAATAAATTGCCCATTCCACCAACTAAATCTGAGTCTAGTTTAGTGCCACGCCAAAAACAACCCCGCCACCTCACCCGCATCCAGAAAAAATCGGGAAAACTTACTACTAGACAACAAAGCGAAACTACTATTTCTCCTACTAGTAGTGACACTTACCCACATCAAGACGCATCAGACGCAGACTGGATAGAAACTAAACCCACATCAGTCAGCTATGAAAAGCACCCTCTAGAGCAAGTTTTAGAGCTTCTAGATCGTGCTATGCTCTGGTTAGAAGAGAAAATCGTGAGAATTTTTCAATCTTTACAAAGTTTTTGGCGTGGTAAATAATGAGGAGATAAAACCAATTCGCAATTCGCAATTCGCAATTCGCAATTACGTTTTGTCACAGCGTTTTAACCCCGTGATAAAACCTTTCACCTTTAAAGGCGTTAGCGTAGCGGGACGAAGTTCGGTTTTAAACCTGATTGTTTCGATAAAGGAGAATTAGTGAAATTTGAATTAGAAACCTATATTTCGTTTTTTGTGGTATGTATATTAATACTTCTTCTAAATAGGGTGAAAGTAATCACTACAAACTGAAATTTTTGACTTTCTTGGGTATTATCTGCGTGAAAATTATTGTTTACTGTAAATACTTTAACTTTAAAAATCCCCTCGATAAACCAAAAATAGAAAACTTTGTGGTAGATTTGCCACAAATTCCCAGAGTAGGCGAAACTATTGTTGTAGAGAGAATTTCACCACAAAAACAATTCGTGATTATTTTTGAATATATTGTTACCGCAGTGCAGTTGAACGCTTCTAAATCTACTAACACTGCTGATGCTCAAGTGAATGCTTGTTTAAATCACTGTTGGGAAGGAACATCAAATTTTAATGTTACTAACTTTTTAGAAAAGTGATACAAGAACCCAATTTGATGTCTGAAAAAATCTAAGTATATGTAGGGTGTGTTACGGCTGTGCAAGAATTTCATAGTGTGTACAAATAATGTCTAGCCGTAACGCACCTTGTCTTACAGGATAAAATGGCTTTCGCTGTTAGATTTTGGCTGATAAGGTTGGTACTTTTGATGTCAAAATCATATTTACGGCAGTGCTTAAGTCTGGAACAATGAAGTCAGGCTGGTAAAGCTTTAACTGTGCGCGATCGCGAATTCCAGATTCTACAGCCATAACTTGAATATTATGCTTTTTCGCGGCTGCAATATCAGCTTCCGTATCCCCTACCATCCAAGTAGCTGCTGCTGATGGTAATTCTGCTAAAGCTTTAGTCATCAATAGGGGTTTATCGTCAACATCACGGGTTTTGACATAATCGTTACTGAGACAATAACGGCGATTTTCGGGGAAAAACTTACCTAAATCGTATTTTTCAAAAGCATAGTCTAATTCTCTCACCCGGCGCATCGTCATCACAGCTAAATCAACACCAGCTGCTTGAATTTTTAATAATGCTTCTACTGCACCAGGAACGAGGACATCATACTCAAAGTAGGGTTGAGTATGTACTGTGTTGCGTCGTAGTTGAGAAAATTCTTGTGCTTGTGTCTCATCCAAACCTGATTTTAACGCAATTTCTTTTTCGGAAATCCGCGATCGCTTCATTTGCCAAAATTCTGCTTTTTTTAATTCTTTTACAGCCTGTCCTGGACGGCGGATTTCTGTTAAACAAAATTGATAAACCCGATAGTACCTCTCGGAAACATCCATGATGGGGCCGTCGAAGTCGGTAATTAGTCTTAGCATCGGCGGAAGTCTATATTAATTTTTATTAATATTATTTTACTTCCATCTCGAACAATAAAGTAAAAAAAATGAGTATATTTACTTTAACTTTCAGCACAAGTAACTATTGTGAAAATTTGCAGTGTCCAAGACACCCGATTTTTTTGATAAGGGACTTCCAGATAAAAAAATATCTAAACTGTAGGGTGCGTCAGTGCGAGAAAACCTAACTGTAGCAAGAGGTTATTCATACTGACGCACCCTACTAAGCTGTTTAGTGGGGATAATTTATTTTTTGGTGTCCCCTGAATCGGGTGTCTAAATGATTTTGAGCCTTTAACTAACGCGACTACGTGCTAGCAAGATTATAGAATAAACACTTTTTTCTTCCCCTACACCCCTGTATTTCTTGTAAGTCTATGCTTTAACGGTATTTGCTGATTGATTAAACAATACATTCCTTGACTGTTCGATATCTAAAGCCTGATTTTTTAAGGCTTCTGCTTTTTCGTAGGCGCGAATTACAGCCGGACGCGCTTGAATTGCTTCAAACCAACGTTTCAAATTAGGGAAATTATCTAAATTTTGACCTTGGCGTTCATAAGGTACTATCCAGGGATAGATGGCGATATCTGCAATGGAATAATCACCAGCTACAAATTCTCTGTCTGCTAGTCGTTTATTTAGCACCGCGTATAAACGTGCTGTTTCATTGACGTAGCGGTTAATAGCGTATTCTATTTTCTCCGGTGCATATTGGCTAAAGTGGTGGTTTTGTCCAGCCATTGGCCCTAAACCCCCCATTTGCCAAAATAGCCATTGCAAAACCTCTACCCGTTCCCTCAGATTTGCAGAAATTAACTTCCCAGTTTTTTCTGCTAAATACAACAAAATAGCACCAGATTCAAATACAGAAATAGCTTCATCCCCACCGATTGGTTCGTTGTCAACAATTGCGGGTATACGATTATTAGGGGAAATAGCTAAGAATTCTGGTTTAAATTGGTCGCCCGCACCAATATTTACAGGAATTATATTGTAAGGTAAACCGACTTCTTCTAAAAAGATTGTGATTTTATGACCGTTAGGAGTCGTCCAATAATACAAGTCAATCATGGTGATGTCTCCTGGGTGTTAGTCATTAGTCATTAGTCATTAGTCATTAGTCAACAGTTCTCATTTTAATGCCCCATGCCCCATGCCCCATGCCCCATGCCCTATGCCCCATGCCCCATGCCCTAAAATCTCTCCACCCAAGGACGCAGTTCTACTTCCCATGTCCATGCACTGCGGGGTTGTTTGAGGATGTTGAGGTAGGTTTGGGCGATCGCATCTGGATCTAGGGTACTATCAGGATTATCTGCTGGGTCTGAATAAGATGCAGAACGAATCACGCCATCAATTACAAAATGGGCAACGTGAATATTTTTAGGGGCGAGTTCTCTGGCTATGCTTTGGGCTAAACCACGCAACGCAAACTTACCCATTGCAAAAGGTGCAGACTGTGGATAACCTTTGACACTAGCTGAGGCACCTGTAAAGAAGATTGCACCACTCCCCTGCTGTAACATTCGTTTAGCCGCAGCTTGAGCTACAAGAAAGCCACCATAGGCTGTAATTTCTAAGGTTTTCGCTACATCTTGAGGATTTAAATCAATCAATGCTCCACGCACGCGCCAGCTTGGATTGTAAACTACGATATGAGGCGAACCGAGTTTTTGGTCTACATCATTAAATAACTGTTGTACTTCGTCAGCTTGAGAAACATCAGCCGCAAAACAAACAGCCCCGATTTCTTCACTAAGTTGCGCCAGTTTATCTACATTCCGTGCCGCTAAAGCGATGCTAATTCCTTCTTGAGCAAATAAACGTGCAATGGAAGCACTTAATCCACTACCAGCCCCAACGATTAACGCGGTGTTTGACATGGTGATTAATCCTTATGTGTAGCGGAGGAAAATAGAAAGGCAAAAGTAAAAAGTAAAAAGTATTTTTTCTTTTGCCTTTTGCCTTTTATCCTTGATAGGGGTTATTAATTTTATCTACAAAGACGTTGTAAGATAAGGGCAGGCGACCAGGATCTAAGCGGGGTTCAGCAGCATAGCCGACTGGAACTAAAACTGCGATCGCTAAATCTGGATCATTTTCTGCACCAATTACCTGTTTTACTTGTTCTTCTATCCATCCATTCATAAAACAGGTGGATAGCCCTAGACTTTCTGCGGCTAACACTAAATGGGTAGCGGCAATAATCGCATCTTTAATTGCATATTCCCGGCGTTTATCTCCTAATCCTGCTTGGAATTGGGGAATAGCATTTTTAAAATAATTGACTGTACCTTCATTCCATGCGCCAGTTTGCAAGGCTTTTTCATACACCAAGCTTAAATCTCCCTCTCCAGCTTTGGCATCAGCTGCAAATACAAAGGTGACAGGAGCTTCTATAACTTGTTTTTGATTCCAAGATGCAGCACATAAAGCAGCCTTTTGCGCTTCATCCTGCACTAAGACAATCCGCCAGGCTTGGGTATTAAAACTACTAGGTGCAGCTACGGTCAACTCTACTAATTGCTTGAGCAGTTCTGGTTCTATGGGGTCTGGTTTAAAAGTCTTGATGGAACGTCTTTGAATAATAGCCTTGGGTACGTCTAGAGGTTGAACTTGGGTAATTGTACTCATGAGATTCGCCTCTGATTTGATGTAATAGGATTACGCTGTGAAAATTTACAGACGCGATTTACTGCGTCTGTTCAAGACTACCGTAGGAACTGGTAATTTGGTTATAAATTGTTACCTATTACCAGTCCTGATTGCATCGATAGCAATTTAACAAGATTCAACGGATTGAAGTCGCGAGAATTTTACAGCCGCTATATTAAGCGGGGTTGAAATTCTCCATAAAAAGCCGACTTTTCCACTGATTAATCTTGTTGAATGTGCTGAGTTAAGGTCTTAGTCAAACTATTTTTCGCGACAGCCCCCACAACTGTATCGACTTGTCGCCCTCCCTTGAATACCATCAGAGTAGGAATGCTACGAATACCGTAATGACTAGCAACAGTGGGATTTTGGTCTGTGTTTAACTTTACTACTTTTACCTGTCCTGCGTATTCGCTAGCAATTTCATCGACAACTGGAGCTACCATCCGACACGGGCCACACCAAGGGGCCCAGAAATCCACCAATACGGGGATTTGGCTATTTAGCACTTCTTGCTTGAATGTGGCTTCTGTAACATTGATGACGGATGACATAGTTGTCCTCCTGATTTAATTCATTTATTCGATATTATCGAATAATAAAAATATATGCCAATTTAAGAGATAATGCAAGTTATGAAATTCTTATATCATCCAGACCGAAAAGATATTACATTACCCGGAGTGTTGTACGCGCTAGGTGATCCTGTGCGCTTAGAGATGGTGTGCTTGTTAGCAGCCAAAGGTGAGCAATGTTGTGGAGACTTTGACTTTGCGATCGCCAAGTCTACCATGTCGAACCACTTTAAGATTTTGCGAGAGTCGGGTGTAGTGTTTAGCCGCAAAGAAGGGACACAGCACATCAACAGATTGCGGCAAGAAGAGTTAGAAGAACTATTTCCTGGGTTACTAGATGCAGTATTGCGATCGGCGAAGTCAATAGTCAATAGTCAATAGTCAATAGTCAATAGTCAATAGTCAATAGTCAATAGTCAATAGTCAACCGTCAATAGTCAGCACTCATTACTTATTACTCATTACTCATTACTTCTCCCTTGTCTCCCTTGTCTCCCCCACACCACCACTTATTGATAAATCCTTTTATAGCTTCTCCGCCATTTTTCTAAGCTATCTATGGATATAGACTTAGTTAAAACATTGGCACTATCGCCACGCCAATCTACTTCAGGATCTGTGGTGAATACCCCACATTCCAATTGTTCAGGGTGAATACTCCAGTATTGACTAAATCTACTTTTTAAAGTGATTACTTGCTCAAAAACTTTATTTCTGTGCTTATTTCTGCGTTTTCTTTCTGTCGCGCCTGTTGCTTCTGTGTCGATAAATTTCGTCTCAATTAAAAATAAATTACCTTGGAATGTTAAATAAACAAAATCACATTTTCCTAAGTCTGTATAGTCAGCTATTGGAGACTTTTCAAACAACAATAACTCATAACATGAGGGAAATAAATCACGAATATTTAAAAATAGATAAGCCTGCAAAAGCAGTTCTTTATCATAAGGAAATACAATCACCCCTTCAAAAAACTGTTTAATGTCTTCGTGGGTTTGGGGTTGAATTTTTTTGCAATAAGACACAAACTTACTTAAGTCATTAGCGATCATTAAGTTTCAGCTCCTTCCCCTACCTCTTGCCGAAGTTGTTATGGCATAAAAAAGTACCATGCCCTTGAGGAAATCATCATCCGCACAAGTAACTAAAAATAGTATTCATTTTGATGACTTCTACGGTAATATACTGGGGGCTTAGGGACTGGTGATTGGGGATTAGGGATTGGCAGGTAAACTACACTTTTTTCTAACTACCGATTAAAGGTCTTAAATGTGCGGGAAATCTGGCATTTTGTAAGGCTTGTACGGTAATTCGCGCATCTTGTACACAAAATTGCCAACCTAGTCGGACTAATTTCCGAGAATGTTCAGTTTGTATAATTCCTATCACTGGCATTTTGGCTTTATCTCGATCCCCTGACTGTTCTTGTAAAATTGTTTTCAACCGATGTAGTTCTTCTATATTGGACGCTTGTTGGGGATTTAATTCCACCATAACCATTTGTACTGTTTCTACTGGTTCGGCATCATCAACGATTAATTGCAGTTGATCGTCGCGACGGTCTACTTTACCCCAAATGATAAATCTAGCATCAACTTGTAGTACAGAACTGACACGTTCATAGGTTTTAGGAAACACTACAGCTTCAGTTTGAGATGTTAAATCTTCTATTTGCAAAATCGCCATTGGATCGCCTTTTTTGGTCATGACTTTTTTCACGCCGTTGAGCATGGCGACTACACATAATTTTGTATCTTCTCTTTGTTCTCCGAGTTGAGAAATATTGATTGGTGTTAAAAGTGGTGCAACTTGTCTTAAAGATTTGAGGGGATGATCAGAAACATAAAAACCTAATAATTCTTTTTCCATTCGCAATTTTTCTTGCGGTGGATAGTCATTTACAGGTTTAGCTTTTGGTGCAGTTTCAAAGGCATTATTCGATTTTTTATCATTACCAGCAGCGAATCCGCCTAATAAATCAAATAAATTACCTTGACCAGTGGCTCTATCTTTAGCACGAGATTGCGCCCATTCATAAACTAATTCTAAATCGTGCATTAATTGTTGACGATTAGCTTCGATTTTGTCGAAAGCACCGCAATAAATCAACGATTCTAGGGTGCGGCGGTTGACAGTGCGAAGATCCACGCGATCGCAAAAATCAGCTAAAGATTTAAACGCGCCTCCCTGTTCACGCGCTTCGATAATAGCAGCGATCGCATTTTGTCCCACATTTCGCACCGCCGAAAAACCAAATAAAATTTTTCCACCCACAGGCGTAAAATCCACCCCAGAACGATTAATATCAGGTGGTTCAATTTGGATATTCATACTGATACAGGTGGAAATATATTTCTGCACCTTATCTGTATCACCACTGTTAGCTGTCAGGAGTGCAGCCATATATTCCAGTGGGTAATTAGCCTTTAAATAGGCAGTTTGATAGGTAACATATCCGTAGGCAGTTGAGTGTGACTTATTGAAACAATTAGAGGCAACAAAGCCATTTTTAATCACAAAATTGTGATCACGCTCAACGCCTATATCGTAGACATTTTCTTTACTTATATACTTGCGAGTAATAATTTTAACCATAGTGGGGGTTGGGGATTGGGGACTGGGGACTGGGGAAAAGGTAGACAAGGTAGACAAGGTAGATTTTACCTCAATGCCCAATGCCCCATGCCCAATTCCCCATGCCCCATGCCCAATGCCTCATGCCCCATGCCCAATTCCCAATTCCCCATGCCCAGTACCCAGTCACCGTCAATATGTACTAAAATCAATGACTTGAGTCACTAAGAGAGCAATCATGGCATCCATCCGCGAGTTGCACGAACAACTAGTTAAAAAAGAACGTTCTGCCGTTGAAATTACCCAAGAGGCTTTAGACCGGATTCAAGCGTTAGAGCCAAAATTGCACAGTTTTCTCCACGTAACGGCACAAAAGGCGTTAGAACAGGCTAGTGCTGTGGATGCCAAAATTGCCGCAGGTGAGGAAATTGGCTTATTGGCGGGAATTCCCATTGGTGTCAAAGACAATATGTGTACTAAGGGGATTCCTACTACTTGCGCTTCCAGGATTTTAGAAAATTTTGTGCCACCTTATGAATCAACTGTGTCACAAAAACTGATTGATGCTGGGGCGGTGATTGTTGGGAAAACCAACTTAGATGAATTTGCAATGGGTAGTTCCACTGAGAGTTCTGCCTATCAAGTCACGGCGAATCCTTGGGATTTGTCGAGAGTTCCGGGTGGTTCATCTGGGGGTTCAGCCGCCGCCGTCGCCGCCGATGAATGTGTGGTTGCGCTGGGTTCTGATACTGGGGGTTCAATTCGCCAACCTGCGTCTTTTTGCGGTGTGGTGGGACTTAAACCTACCTATGGTCTGGTGTCCCGTTATGGTTTAGTGGCTTATGCTTCATCATTAGATCAAATTGGCCCCTTTGGACGCTCAGTAGAAGATACTGCGATATTATTAAATGCGATCGCAGGTTATGACCCCAAAGATTCCACCAGCCTGAAAGTCGAAATTCCTAATTACGCCGCCACTTTAAAACCAGACCTCAAAGCCAGAAGTAAAACCCGAATTGGTGTCATCAAGGAAACCTTTGGTGAAGGTTTAGACTCAGTTGTGGAAAAAGCTGTTACTAAAGCCATTGAACAACTACAGAGTTTAGGCGCAGAAATTCATGTGATTTCCTGTCCTAACTTCCGCTATGGCTTACCTAGTTATTACATCATCGCCCCCTCAGAAGCATCCGCTAACCTCGCCCGCTACGATGGTGTGAAATACGGCTGGCGCGCCTCAGATGCGGATAATCTCCTGTCTATGTACAAGACTACCCGCGCCCAAGGATTTGGCGCAGAAGTCAAACGCCGGATTATGATTGGTACATACGCCCTATCTGCTGGTTACTATGATGCTTATTACCTGAAGGCGCAAAAAGTCCGTACCTTGATTAAGCAAGACTTTGAAAAAGCCTTTGAAACCGTTGATGTGTTAGTAACTCCCACAGCACCAACCACAGCATTTAAAGCTGGGGAAAAAACCACTGATCCCTTGAGTATGTATTTAAATGACTTGATGACAATTCCTGTAAACCTTGCTGGTTTACCAGGGATTAGCCTTCCCTGTGGCTTTGACGAACAAGGACTACCCATTGGTTTGCAACTCATCGGCAAAGTTCTCAAAGAAGACCAACTATTACAAGTTGCCTACGCCTTTGAGCAATCCACAACTTGGCATTTACGTCAACCAGAAATTTAAGGGCTTCCAACTTGAAAAATATACTATCACTTTGATGGCAAGGGGGCAGGGGGCAAGCAGGAAGTGTGGGAGGGGTGGGAGGTGTGGGAGGGGAGGATAGGGAAGAAATATTTCCCCCCTCTCTCCCCACACTCCCCACACTCCCCCATCTTCCCAGTCCCCAATCCCCAATCCCTTTCCATGCAACTCGCACCACTATTCCCCATCGCTTACCGTCTTCTCCAACCCAATTTTCCCCAGTGTCTGTGGTGTGGAAATGGAGAGACTAAAACCATCGCCTTGACTTTTGATGATGGGCCTCATCCCCAATACACCCCCCAGGTATTAGCCGTTTTAGACCACTACAACATCAAAGCTAGCTTTTTTTGGTTGGGTATTTGTGTGAATCGTTCACCAGATGTTGCCAAAGCGGTGAGCGATCGCGGACACTGGATTGGGTTACATGGTTATGACCACCGTTCTTTTATCAGACTCTCGCCCTTAGATCTCAAAGACAGTTTAGAAAAAACCCAAACTGCTATCTATCATGCTTGTGATCTTCCACCTACCCAAGTCCGTGACGTAAGACCACCCAATGGTTTATTTCTGCCCCAAACTCTCAAATTCTTTTTACAATGGCAATATCGTCCAGTGATGTGGAGTGTTGTGCCAGAAGATTGGGCTAGACCTGGAGTCAATCAAGTAGTGCAGCGTGTGACTAAGCAAGTAAAAAATGGTTCCTTGATTGTTTTGCATGATGGTGTTTGCGGCGGACAAGATGTGGCAGCTACAATTCAAATCCTCATCCCTACACTACTACAACAAGGTTATCAATTCGTGACTATTGATACTCTCTGGCAACAAGCTCAAAGTATTTCCTAGAAAAATAGAGCGACTAGAAAAAACCAAATTATGTTAATAAATGTAACAATAATAGGATTCAGTTCGTAGTAAGGACTTTAGTCCTTTTCTGTTCGCGGAGTGTCTCTTTGGCGCAGCCTCTCGGAGATAAGAAAGAACTAAAGTTCTCACTACAAACCTTTACTTAGATCGCAGTAGAAATTAGGCTACCTGTGGGAAGGATCGCTACTCACAATCCTTACCCACCTCAAAAAAATTGGCATCAGATAGGTGATGTTATTGCCAGGTTTTGAGGTTGAATTCGCCCCTAGTGTTTTAGGTACTTTTAGCTTGTGGCTGTTGAGCTACTTCTGTATCTGAAGTATTGACTGACACAGGCTCTTGATTTCCTAAGAGTTGATGCAGGTCATTGAGTGAGGTTGGTTTGCCTACGTCCCCATCTATAGGCTCATTAGCATACTCTATTAGGTCTTCCACTTGACAATTCAAGGCTTTACAAAACCTAATAATTCTCTCAATATGGTCTGTCCCAGTCCGGCCGCTTTCCCAGTTTTGAATAGTGCTTTCAGTCACGCCGACAAGGCGGGACAATTCAAGCTGGGTCAGCCCTGCTTTTTCTCGAAGCAAAGCGATCCTTGGTTTTGGCTTTTGTTTCACAGCTACAGCACTTTTATCTATCTATAGTCGTAGATCCTAGCACCAAAGAAAACCTGCGCCTATAAAATTACTAAAAAAGTTTTGTATATTCATGAAAATATTTTACAGACTGGCACAACAGCCAATTTTTTCCGCCTCTGAAGCTATAGATCAAAAAGTAGGTGTGTAGGGGTTGCAGATGCTTTGGGACTCGGCACTGGGTAAGCATAATTCACCCCAAATTGCACTATTTTTACAGCGACACTTGGAACTGTGTTTCCAAATTTACACGTAACCACAAGTCCCTAAAACGCCAGATATAGCCAGAATTTACTCTATCTGTAAAATCTTCTACTTGATTAGTAATAATTGCATCCAATTGATAATGTTTCAAACACATTACCTCCACAGCAGATTCAAAATTTTTGATAGAAGATATCCGTGCTGCTTTAATAATGCTTTGATCAACGACACAAATTTGCATTTTTTCTCTTAGCCAGTCAATTACTATATCAGCATGAATATTTTGTAAACAAGTTGCATAAGCATAAATCTTTTCTAGTCCTACATTAGTTAAATACAGTTGAATTGATGGCTCTACTCTATCTAATAATTGGCTGACATCAACTGTTAATTCAGTGCGATTCATTAAAGCTTCTAATATTAAATCGGTATCAATTAAAATCCTGAACACTTTCTCAGTTTCCTTTAATTTCCTATTTCCACACGTCATAGATAAACTAGATTATTTAGTCTCAATAGATTCAAAGATATTTTTGTTGCTCACAATAATTTAAATCACTATTGAGAAAAATTACTAATACTAGTTTTTTAGGTAATTGAGAGAAATTACAGAGTCGTTATATCCTAATCAGATATCCAGCCCATTCTACTTAGGACTAGCTTGAGGGTAACTGACTACTGATTTCTGAATGCTTATGTGGTAGATACAACCTGAAATGGTGATATTCCCGTAACTGCAAAACTAGCTCAAAATCAGGAACAAAATATTTGTCAACATTTAGACACTATTATTCCTACTCTTCAGTTTCCTAGAGTAGTTGCCAAGTATAACTACTGGCATTTTTGACAACAGATTTACACAGGAATAACAGGATCTAGATGACGCAAGATTATTTTTGATAGTTCCAACAATATACAGCAGAGTTAAAAAAATATCCCCGACTCTTCCAAAAAGTCAGGGTTATAAGTGCATTAATCATCAAAAATCAAGTCAGGTGATTATCAAGTAATTAGAGGATTTGAGAGAAATCTTTAGTTAATTTATTCATTCATATTTTTGTATGTAGCTACGGCGGAAGGCGATATCCGGTTGAGATAGCGGAAAATCCAATATTTAAAGATAGTGTCTAAAATTACGGGGAATGTCGCAATAAACAAGTAGATAAAGTCTCGGTTTGCTGGTAAACCCCAGTGACGAGTGACACCTTCGAGAATGACTTCCCAGCCGTGGGGAGAGTGGAAGCCGACAAAGACATCCGTAAATAAGATAATAATAAATGCTTTGGCACTATCACTCAGTCCATAAACCACATTATCAAAGAAATCTTTTAACACCATAATAGAAGACTTGCTAGCAATCAGTAGCCAAATGAATGCAGCCACAGAACAAATATCTGCAAAAACATTTTTAATTGCATTAGCACTTTCCCGGCGGAATTCCTCTGCAACTTCCTGCGCTTTGGTTTGTATTTGTTTTTCTATTTCCTCTGAAGAAAGTGGTGGCGCATTACTAATTAAGTTTTCAAACTTGATTCTTTCTTCAAACCTTTGGACTGTTAATAAAGCTTTTTCTTCCATTTCTTCATTGAGAAATATTTGCTCAGTGTGAGCAGTTCTGAAGCGTTCTACAATAGGGCCTACTAATAAAGCTTTTGATAATTGATGAGTTAAAAGTGGTATAATAATAATTAGTAATATAAACCGAATTGAAATAATAGTTCGCCGTTGTGCTTGGCGAAAATTCTGCACAACATCCTGTTCAGAATTAGGGTCTAACTCAATTTGTAAACGGCCAATTGTACTTAAAATTGAACGCGGCAGAATCCCTATAGAATCTGCTTTAGGGCGTTTTCTTTGATTTTGTGCTGAGGATCTACCAAGATTTTGCGGTGGAGATGTCGGTGCATATATTCTCTCTACTAAATCGTTTTTATTAGATTTAATTATACTGGGAGGATAATTAGGTGATACTTCAGAATTTTGCCCCTCAACAGTTTTATTCAGAGAAGTCTGATTAAGACCATTAGATGATAGAATTTCTTGCTCAAGATTAATATATTTGGTAGTAATATCATCAATTAACTTTAACTTATCTAAAATTTCTGTAGGTGTGAGATACTCTATACCAGTTTTTTGAGCAGCTTTTTGATGAGATTCGTTAGAAAATCGGCGACTAAATCGAAATTCAGTCAATCGCATCCTCACCAGCTTTAATTGTTTTTTAATATCAGACTCAAAATAATCCATAACACTACTGCTATAGATGGCTGAATTGAAGTCTATTGTATTACCATTAAAATATTCATCCTCTATGGCTTTGATTTTTAAGGCAGCTTTATAGGCTTCTTCTAAGGAGCGTTCTGGTGTCTGTAAATACCATCTGTAAGCCGATAGTAAAAAAGGATAAATTTTTTGACTAAAAATCGAGTTTTGCATT
This sequence comes from Nostoc sp. CENA543, assembly GCF_002896875.1. Taxonomy (GTDB): domain Bacteria; phylum Cyanobacteriota; class Cyanobacteriia; order Cyanobacteriales; family Nostocaceae; genus Trichormus. The sequence goes on along the minus strand of NZ_CP023278.1, from coordinate 2,978,368 downwards.
GTCAGTAATTTTCCAGAAAATATTTATGATACTAGTATTTGGTCTTGACGCAGTTGGGTACATTTATATACAGTTTTTTCTGCCTTTTTTAGCTGCCTGTCTTCTATTAAGAGCTTACACAAATAATTATGACCGTGCTTACTTTCAAAGGGACAGCAATTAAATCAGCTTGATATATTATTTATTGATTACTAATTTTAAATTAACACCAAACATCATCAAAAATCTATTCAGGAGATGAGTAGTGGTTTTTCATTCTATTTGGATTGTTGGGAGTAGTCGTAGTGGGAAGACTAGCCGATTAATAGAACAATTTAGTATTTGGTTACAAAATAGAAAACAAATATATGAATTATTTTATACTAAAAGAGCAAAATTGCAAGCAAGCACTTACATGCCTCAATCAGAGTTACTCCAGCAAGCCAAACCGGGAATTTTGGTTTTGGCTGCCAATGATGATAATCGGCGAGAGTTGGGGGATAAAATTGTTACTAGCACTCAAGGCAAATATCCAGTACGGGTAAGAACACCACTAGGTTTTTTTCAAGATGAAGTAATTTTATTTTGGCCTTTACTGATTGACCTGCTGCATTTAAAAGCACATTTTCCTGTGCGCTTGCGGCCGGAAACTGAGCAAGAACTAGCAACTAAACTGTGGAGAAACCAATTAGATGAAGACACCTTAAAACTTGTGGGAGTAAATGAGTACCGCTTTGTGAGGCGCATCTTAGACTTAATGCAGTTAGCGGCTTATAGTGGAACACCATGTGAGGAAATTGCAGGTATTTTGCAAACCAGTTTAGAGGAAAATAGCGGCAATCTAAAGCCAGAATTTATGGCAGATTTACTGGTAGATTGGCGAAATTGGTGTTTAGAGAGGGGCTTTCTAACCTACGGGATTATTACTGAACTTTTCACCCAGTATTTATTGAAGAATGAGCATTATCAACAGTACCTAGCCAACCGTTATCAAGCAGTAGTAGCGGATGATGTAGACGAATATCCTGGGATGGTGCGTAATTTGTTGGAATTGCTCTTAGATCAAGGTGCAGTGGGTGCGTTTAGCTACAACCCTGATGGGGGGGTGAGATTGGGATTAGGGGCAGATCCCGATTATTTGGCAGGGTTGGGGAGGCGTTGTCAGGTGGAAACTTTGCCAGGGTTTGCACTGGATTCTCTAGCTGATAGACTAGTTGCGCCGATGGTTGGATCATTAAGTTCACCAATGGTAATGTCAGATTTACCATCAGTGGTGCAGTCAATCCAAACTACCTCCCGTTCTCAATTGTTGCGTCAGACAGCAGAATTTATTGGTTATGCGATTAATTCTGGATTAGTTGCAGCCGAAGATGTGGCAATTATTGCTCCTGGTTTAGATGCGATCGCTCGCTATACCATAGTAGAAATTCTCAGTAAGCAGAATATTACTGTGCAATCACTCAATGACCAACGCCCCTTAATTAGTTCTCCAGTCATTCGGGCATTGCTGACTATGCTGGCTTTAGTCTATCCCGGCTTGGGACGCTTGGTAGACCGGGATGCCGTGGCTGAGATGTTAGTTGTTTTGAGTAGAAAAGCAGAATCATCAGAAACTCCGGCGGCACTTTCTCCCAATATCGACCCAGTCAGGGCAGGATTGATAGCAGATTATTGCTTTGTTCCTCATCCCGAACACCCCAACCTCCTACCAGTCAAAACCTTTGAACGTTGGGATCGAATTGGCTATGCTGCCACCACAGCCTACACAGAGATTTTACAGTGGATAGAAAAACAGCGATCGCAGCAAGAACTCCGCCTGATTCCCAGCCCTATTTCCCTTTTAGACAGGGCAATTCAAAACTTTCTATGGAATGGTAGTAATCTTCCCTACGAACAACTGGCAGCTTTAAGAGAACTACTAGAAACAGCCCAACATTATTGGGAAATTGACACCAGATTAAAACAAACCACAGCAAACACCCCAGACGCAAATCATCGCCTCATCAATACAACTATTGCCGAATTTATTCAACTCCTACGTCGGGGGACAATTACTGCCAACCCATACCCCCTACGTTCCATCGGTAAACACTCAAAAGCCGTTACCTTAGCCACTATCTTCCAATACCGTGCTAACCGCAAATTTCACCGTTGGCACTTTTGGCTAGATACTGGTTCACCCCTGTGGGCAAAAGGTGGGGCAGCAACCTTATTTGGTGCGCCAATTTTCCTGCAAGATAGACTAGGACAACCTTGGACAGCCGAAGATGAGAGGTTAGCAGAAGAAACCAGACTACAGAGAATTCTGCACGATTTACTCTCCCGTGTCTCCGAAAGATTGTATTTGTGTCACAGCGACTTAGCCGTCAATGGACAAGAACAACTAGGGCCTTTGTTGCAGTTGGTTCATGCTTGTATTCCGTTGGATGTGAAAGAGAGTATAGGGGTTTAGGGGTAAATCAATTCAAAATTCAAAATTCAAAATTCAAAATGAAATGCCCCAATACCCAACCCTGCTATCTAGTCAGCAGAAACACTAAAATATTAAGTAAAGTAAAAACATCTATAAAAAATCAGAGTAAAAATCAATGGGACTTTTTGGATTCGGCAAAAAGCTGGCAATGCCTTCTCCTGAACAGGCTTTACCAGGCAGAACACAAACTATGCCTGTACCTGCACAGCACTACGTGAATAATCACCCCCTCAAACCACCTTTTCCTGAAGGTATGGAAACAGCATTGTTTGGTTTGGGTTGTTTTTGGGGCGCAGAACGGAAGTTTTGGCAAAAAGAGGGAGTTTACAGCACTGCGGTAGGTTACGCGGCTGGTTACACACCCAATCCCACTTATAAGGAAGTGTGTTCTGGTTTGACTGGACACAATGAAGTTGTGTTTGTGGTCTTTGACCCCAAAGTGATTAGTTACGCTGAATTACTGAAAGTCTTTTGGGAAAGCCATGACCCCACCCAAGGAATGCGTCAAGGTAATGACGTAGGTACTCAATACCGTTCGGGAATTTATGTTTATTCCGAGGAACAAAAAAAACTAGCTGAAGCTTCACGGGATGCTTATCAAGAAGCCCTTAACCGTGCGGGATACGGGAAAATTACTACAGAAATTCTGGATGCTCCTGAATTTTACTATGCCGAAGATTATCATCAGCAGTATTTAGCGAAAAACCCCAATGGTTATTGTGGTTTAGGTGGGACAAATGTAGCTTGTCCTGTAGGTTTGATTGAATCAAACGTGAACGGGTAATACCAATTTTGGATTTTGGATTTGGGATTTTGGATTGAAAACCTAGATTCTTAGCCTATTCCCGAATCTTGAAACAATACTACTTATCCCAATTCAGCATAAGAAGAAGGTAAAAGGTAAAAGGTAATATTTCTTGAATTTTTACTTTTTACTTTTTACTTTCTCTATGCTTAATCAAAGATTTCTTTGAGTGTATAAAATGCAAGCACCCATAACATCATACTAATGGGTGCGCCGATTAAAACACCAGCGATCGCCCAACCTCTTTGATGGGCTTTAAATTGTTCAATACTCCGCCACCTTCTACTTTTCCACGCCCATTCATTACCTTTTGCGCCGAGTGAGATTGTCATTACCCAACCAATATAGGGTGTAAAACATAATAGTCCCAGCCACACTTGGTTACTCCATAACCAAAACCAAGGTAATAAAAAAGCCCCCCAATTCCAGCCTTGAATTTCCTCTGGAACTGGTTCTAACGTGTTAATAATTCCACAACCAGAATTATTGATAAACATTTTAGATGGTAGACGGATCAGGTTAGAAGATTTCACTTCTAAATGAGGATATTCTTCCTTTAAACCATGTTTGAGTGTATCCAAAGCTTGACTTGCATTATTAAACCGTTTTTCTGGTGCTGGTTCTGTTAATTTTTCCAGCCATCTGATCAAACCAGGACTCAAACTAACTCTATTACTAAATTTTATTCGCAAATCTTCTTGGGGTAATTCCGCAGGAGAAACACCAGTTAAAAGATGAATTAAAGTAGCTCCCAGTGCATATAAATCTGAAGCCGGAACAGCACGACCACCATATTGTTCCATTGGTGCATAACCGTAAGTACCGACAACAGTAAACGTCACACCTTCTTTTGCAGCTTTATCTTGAACAGCACCAAAATCAACTAAATAAATATGTTTGTCATCACCCAAAATTAAATTACTGGGCTTAATATCTCGGTGTAGAACCCCAGGGTTTAACTCATGTAAATAAGTGAGAATTTTGAGAACCTCAGCCGCAATTTTCTTAGCTTGTTTTTCAGTAAATCTTTTGCCAGCAGCGAGTTTTTCTTTGAGGGATTCACCAGGAATATATTCTTGAACTAAGCCAAACCAGAGATTGCGGTCATCTACACAAAAATAGTCAATGTATTGTGGAATATAAGGGTGATTTAACTGCTTGAGAACCTGGGCTTCCCGTTCAAATAGTTTCAAATCATCCCACTGTACACTACCACCAAAAGCCAAAAGCTTGACTACAACCTGCGAATTTTCTGTATCATGAGCTTGTAAATCTTTTGCTAACCAAGTTTGACGAATACCATTGTTACCTAATTGTTTCAGAACTTGATAACGGTCATGCAATATTTGTTCTACTTGCAGCATTTGACACCTGCTAGCAATTTACGTAAAAAATTCCCCTATTCTTAGGATAGACAAAAAAATTAGAAGCAGGGGGGCAGGGGGCAGGGAGAATGGTGAGACAAGGTAGACAAGGAAGAAGTAATGACTATTGACTATTGACTATTGACTATTGACTAATAACTAATGACTGACATCATCGTAATTGGTAGTGGTATTGGTGGTCTGAGTTGTGCGGCTCTTTTGGCTCGTTATGGGTTAGAGGTGACGGTTTTTGAAAGTCACTCTATACCCGGTGGGGCGGCGCACGCTTTTGAACGTCAAGGATTTAAGTTTGATAGTGGGCCTTCTCTCTATTCTGGGTTGTCTTATAGTCCTTCTGTTAACCCTCTACGACAAGTGCTAGATGCTATTGGGGTTGATTTACCTTGTGTTAATTACGATACTTGGGGCTGTCGTCTGCCAGAGGGTGATTTTGACACCGCCGTGGGAGGTGAGCAATTTTGTGAGGTTTTAGCTAAATTGCGGGGACAGAATGCTGTTCAGGAATGGCGATATTTACAAAAGGTGATGATGCCACTCGCCCAAGCTGCGATCGCTCTCCCTCCAGCTGCTTTACGCTTAGATATGGGTGCAGCTTTGACTGTGGGCAGGTTTGCGCCATCTCTAGCTCAACACGCCGCTAATGTGATTAAATTAACTGGGTCTTTTGACCGGATTATGCGGGGTGTGGTTAGTGACCCGTTTATTCAAAATTGGCTAAATTTACTGTGTTTTCTCCTCTCTGGACTTCCGGCATCGGGAACTAACGCCGCCGAAGTAGCATTTATGTTTGCTGATTGGTATAAGCCAGGAGTTAAGTTAGATTATCCTGTCGGTGGTAGTGGTGCTTTAGTGGATGCTTTGGTGCAGGGACTAGAAAAACACGGAGGGAAGTTAATTTTAGGTTCTCATGTTGAGGAAATCTTGGTCGAAGGTAAACGCGCCATTGGTGTGAAACTCCGCAATGGTGAAGAAGTGCGATCGCGGCGGGCTGTGATTTCTAATGCTGCGGTTTGGGATACACTGAAGTTAGTACCAGCAGCCGCACTACCAGCAAAATTCCGTAACCAACGCCAAGGCATACCTGAATGCGATAGTTTCATGCACCTGCACTTAGGTATTGATGCTCAAAATTTACCAGCAGATTTAGCTTGTCATCATATAGTAGTCAACGACTGGGAATTGGGAATTACAGCACCGCAAAACGTTATTTTAGTATCAATTCCCTCAATTCTCGACCCATCCTTAGCACCCCCAGAGAAACACGTAATTCACGTTTACACCCCAGGGAATGAACCCTACGCAATTTGGCAAGGGATGGACAGAAGAAGTCAAGAATATGAACAGAAAAAGCGATCGCGTGCGGAAGTCATGTGGCAAGCTTTAGAAAGAATCATTCCTGATATTCGTTCCCGTTGCGAAATCTCATTGGTAGGTACACCCCTCACCCACGAAAGATTTTTACGTCGCCATCGCGGCACTTACGGCCCCGCCATCTCCGCCGCCGTCGGGTTATTTCCCGGCCACAGCACACCCCTATCAGGCTTAATGTGCTGTGGCGACTCCACCTTTCCCGGCATCGGTTTACCAGCCGTCGCCGCCAGTGGCATGATTGTTGCTAATAGTTTTGTACCAGTGAGTCAGCATTTGGCTATGCTTAGGGATGTTGGTTTGGGTTGAAAAATTGGGCATGGGGCATTGGGCATCGAAGGAAGAAGGTTTTACCCCTGCCCCCTGCCCCCTGCCCCCCTGCCCCCTGCCTCTACATCGGCTTTTGAGCAATAATCGTCCTATGCCGTGGGTCGCTGGGGACAGTGACTGGTTTTAGGAAGCCCACTTTTTGCAGGGTTGCTTCAATATCGAATGTATAATATTGGTCACTCCACGGCTCAGTGCTTTTCATGAGGGTGAAGAGAACGGGGGGGAGGTTTTGGATGACAGGCGATCGCGGGTTATTATCCACTATGGCAATATAACCGCCTGGTCTGAGCAATCTTCTGGCCTCTGTGAAAATTTCCTGGCTGGCGTAACTGGGGAGTTCATGGGTGACAAACTGGAGAGTTACCAAGTCAAAGGAGTTATCTGGTAAACCCGTCTTTTCTGCCCTGGCGTGAATCCACTCAGCGATTTCACTATTGACATCCCTAGTTCTAGCTACAGCCAGCATATGGGGTGATAAATCTAAACCCACAGTGCGGACTGGATACCTTTCTCGATGCTGGTAATAACGGTGTAATGCCAAAGTGGAAACACCCACAGAACAACCAATATCTAAAATATCCCTGACTTGTTGGGGGCCGTATGTTTCCAAAGCGTCGTGGAAAGTGCCTCTGAGTCTAGCGTGGGCATCTTCCCAAGTCAGGTTTTCTTGCGGCCATACCCGCAGTGCCATCGCGTAGGTAGCTGATTCTGTCTCAAAAGCAGCCTCCCAACACAGATTGCCCTCAGAGTAAGCATGAAAAGGAACTTTGTAATAGTCAGGATAAACAACATTTGGGTTAGTCACTGCGGCTAACAGTTGTTTTGCGCCTGATGTTTGGAGTGCCTCATAATTTTTACGCCAAGGAATCCCATTTTTCTCAGCCGTTTTGATCAGAACTTGTCTAGCTTGGTGTTTCATTACACCGTAAATGGGCTTAGTTTGAATTAACAAATTAACGAAATTGGAGAGTAAACTTTCACCAGCCCAGTCTGGCTTATTCTTTTTGTTCATCAGCGTGGATTTAATGAGGCGATAACTGCAACTACTTAATATTGTAGAGTCCAGGACTGAGACGAGTTCAAAAAATAGTCAATAGTCAATAGTCAATAGTCAACAGTCATTAGTCATTAGTCATTAGTCATTAGTTCTTCTACCTTGCCTACCTTGTCTACCTTCTCCCATACCCCATGCCCAATTCCCCATTCCCCACACCCTATTCCCTTTGACAATCAAAAATCATCACAAAATCAGCATCAGGAATCAGTTGGCGTAAATTTCGCAAATAAACTTCAGCATGAGAACGACTGCGAAAGCTAGCAACATTAATTCGCTGCATATTAGGCAATAAACGGGTAATAACCCAAGAATTTAGAAGTCCTTTGTTAGCAATCTCTAGATTCGTGAATGCAAAATCTTGATAGTTGATATTGTGTCTCATGATCCAACTTTGATATCAATTGTCACAATGCAATGGTGTTAACAACTCATTGCACTTGATTTTTCCTATTTATGGGATTTTGCTTATACACTGAATATGGTAATTTCAACCTCACACGATTTCTATGAAGCCGCAGCCAGACTACACCACCACAACCCGTCCCGGCGATCATGGTACATATACTTCCCATCTACCATCAACATCTGTTAGCCATGCTTGGGGAAGGGTTTCAGATCAATCTCGTGGTGAACTGATCTACGTTGTTGAAATGCGTCAACGCGAATACGAAGAACAAGAATGTTCTCTATTTAGCAACATTGAAACATTCTTCGTAGAAGAAGAACGTCATCAGCTAAGATAATTAGTTTTCTATTCTATTGACTTTAGGGTGTGTAGAATATTGTTAGCTTGTGGCATTAGATACAGCTAATTGAGAATTAGGCAATAACTATTTTTAACATCAGGAATTTCATGGGCGATGATGCTTCGCCTGATTGCATTTGATAGCATCTACTTCAATTTTTTGATCACCTTACACCAATTCTCCAAAATTAAGCAACAGATACAAAGCTTGAAACCAAGATGTTATCTGACTTTCTTAATTGCGAATTGCGTTAGCGTAGCGGGACGTTAGTCCATTGCGAATTGCGAATTGCGAATTGCGAATTGGTATTATTCCTGTTTTGAAGCTTTTGTCAAGAGTTTGGATGCTGACTATCTTGACAAAAGCTTATCTAAAAATTTTGTGGATGCCATTTACCCTTCAAAACACTCAATTTTGCATCCTACTCCAATTTTTGACACCGTGTTAACCAAACCAGTGAGAGGGTTCACACGCAGGTTCTACGGACTCACAAAGATGGTGGCTAATCCAATCTGACTTTTGTTGAAAGATATAGTAAATACCTTGGTGAATTAAGTTTTGTAGATGCAGTTTTTGCTCTAAGGGACTGCGGGGTAACTTCTGGTTAAATACACTGTCTTGATCGCAGCTTTGTGCCTCTGGCTGTGCAGGAGAAAACGCACTATGAAAACATGGAATTCTATTCACAACAAAGGTAATCAATTCTTGTCGTAAGTCAGGAATTGCAAAGGCTTGTTGATAAGGATAATATGAATAGGTATCTAGAACATTTTCAATCTCTCCTACGACTGATTCTTGGGTTAGTTTGACTAGCGTATTCATAAATTTTTAACTCCTGTTTTTATCTTTTCATTTACATGCTGAGAGAAGTAAACAAACTTCCTCAATGACTCTTTAGCAGAGATATTGAGCTTCCGCGCTGAAACGAACTTTTTATGTGGGTAGAATACCACGTATCTGGTTCTACCGATTTTTAGGAATTTGAGATTGTTGACAGCATAAATACTGAATAAATACTCAATACTTGGATAAATTTCCAAATCTCTTTTATTTATATTTTCATTTTTCCAAAATTATGTGATTTTGCGGTAAATCTACATAAAACTCATCATAAGTAATGAGGGATCAATCAAAAAGCAGGGTAAATTTATAAAGAAAGGTTTAACTTAAGCTCAAGTAAAGGTATCTTGATTATTAAGATTCTTAATGCCAAGCTACTAATATCTGATATAAATTAGCTTGGCAATAATGTCTATACTGACTGTTAAATATCATTATTAGTTGTAAGAAAATTTAGTAAGTCACAAAGGAGAGACTTACTATATCGAGCAATCAGTCTAACGATAGATGCAAAAATTAGACGAAATCTTTGAAAAAGTTTACATTTGCTGGGATTAATTGGTCTAAATGTTGGTTAATTTTTTCAGATGCAGCTAGTCCAGAAAGCATTGCACCTTCTACTAAATTGCCACCGCACCAATCTCCACAGCAAACTAAAGGTGCAGTCGTGTCAAATGCTAAAACTTTTTCTGGCCAAGGACTGCGAGGAAAGGCATAACGCCAACGATGTACTTGCATCCATTCAGGAGAGTTTAGCCAGGGTAGGTTGAAAACTTTGGCTGCACACTCTAACATTTGTTGTCCAGTGGGTTGTAAATCTGGTGAATCGAGATGCAGTTGAGCAAAACTAGCATTACTTTGAACTACAAATACAGGTTGTGGTGCTTGATGACGTTTGCTGCTATCTAAACCAATCCAACCCAAGATTTCATTGTCAACAAAAGTAACAGCTTTCCAATCTGGTAGTTGTGATGTAGTGGGATAGCCACTCATGACGCTAATACAAGGATAATATTCGACGGAATTTAAATTCTCTAGCAATGCTGGATTTAAATCCCTCCCCGCCAATGGAGTCAGTAGGGTTAAAGCTTGGGGTGCGGGAATAGCGATGACTAAAGCTTTAGCGGTTAGTTCCTCATTACTAGATTCCAATGTGACGCGCCAATGGTTTTCCGGTGTCAGGTGAAGACCGATCGCACGCTGATTGAGTAAAATATTTAAGTCTTGGGCTAGAAATTTAGCGATCGCACTCATCCCCAAAGGTGCAACATAACGAGGACTACGATTTTGGGGTGTAGATAAACCAGTATGTGTGGTGAATTCGTAGACTGTATCTGTCCATACTTCTAAGATATGGCGATCGCACAATAAATTTATCAAATCCCTGAATAATTCCCCTTGCGGTTTCAGGTAACAAGCACCGTGATCAGCCCTTGTTTCATACAACCGCCGCGTAGCTAGTCTTCCTCCCACACCACGGGATTTATCCACCACCAGCACCGAATAACCCGTTTTACTTAATTGCTGGGCGCAGATTAATCCTGCCATACCTGCGCCGATTACTAAAATATCAGTCATTAGTTATGAGTCAATAGTCATTAGTCATTAGTCAATAGTCAATAGTTATGAGTCAATAGTCAATAGTCATTAGTCATTAGTCATTAGTCAGCAGCGACTAAACGCCGCGCTACCGCTAACAGCACTCATTACTCATTACTTATTACTCATTACTCATTACTTATTACTTATCCCCAATCCCCACGGGAACAACTTAACAAAAAAGCAACGTACCCTGGATATTGGTACGTTGCTATTTAGGTGTTAAATTAGCTTGGCTAATTACACCAATTTTGCGTCACAGCTAACAGATTTAAGTAAGCCGATGCGAAAAAACCAAACTACATTAAGCAATATAAAAATTGGGAAATTCGTTTTGTAGTAAGGACTTCAGTCCTTATTTGAGGACTAAAGTCCTCACTACAAACCTTGAATTATTTACACCGTTCTACTTACATGATTTTCTGTAGCTTGCAGACTAGATAAAATTGGTGTAATTTCCCAATCTTTAGTGAAAAGTAAGCTCAAATAAAGAACCACCATGAGCTGTAGGCAGAGAATAAGCAATTTGATCTAACTGAACTTTGGGGCCTTCTGTATCTAAACTCTTATAGAATGTACCTCTATGCTCTGGGGTAAGCAGGAGTTTAGCAGAATTATATCCAGTAGATAATGAAGAAATAAATACTTCTACGTATCCTCTGACTTCAAAGTTAGCTCTTGCTAATATGCCTTCTTTGAGGATGTTTGGCTGTAGCAAAAATAAACCCGTTTCACCGGCTTTGATAGTTCTTGTAAATCTGATTTTATTGGGAGCAAAATCAGGCTCTAGATTAGCCAATATATTAGTTTCATCAACATCCAAGAAAGCAACAAGTTCTTTAATGTTGACAGGAGGGTTAGAAACTATGGTGAAGACTAGAGAGAAAGTTACATCAAAAGCGTTAATATTACTCAAGGTTAAAAAATAACCTTGAATGACATTACGACTGAGTTTATCAATACTGTCCTTTAAAGATGGTGGTATGGTTGCAGGTAAATTTGCAGCTTTGGGAAACTGGGGTTTAACGAGCAACTCGAAAGTGGAAACTAGCATGAATTTACCTCGATTGAGATTAATTTAGATCAAAGTTAAATCGCGTTTAATCAGACTTTTAGGGGGAATTTTCATCAATTTTCGCCCCTATAGATTTATCAGATTGAACTGACGAGTTTATGCAAGAATCCAAAAAAAATCTCAAGATTTTGTCATCGATGGCAGTTTTCTTGGGTGTGGAAGATGTTCCTCGCCTACACCTCTATGATTAAACCTTCAGAAACCAGCGTTGGCGATACATGAAAACGGCGACAGCCCACCATAATATAACGGTGACTAAGGCAAATAATAGTGAACCATTGAAAGTTCCTGCCCAGGATGCAAAGATATTTTGATATATCCAGTTATAGGTGCTGATGGCGGTTTCGCCTGTACCGATTTTGGTTCTCACTAGGATTTTGATGAGTAATACTGAGGCGACAAAAAGGGCGATCGCATTTAGTCCCATAATTTCAAAAGGTTTACTCCAGCGTCGTATCAGTCTCACTTCAATGAGTTCATAACAAGCTGCGAGTAACAGTAACGCCCAACCACTAGTAAAAACAACATAGGAACTAGTCCACAGTTTTTTATTAATCGGGAATACCCAACCCCACGCCCAACCAATAATTAAACAACCAATGCCAAATAAGGCTAACCCTATGCTAGTACGTGTTTGTACTGCTTGCTTACGTATCCATTCGCCAGTAAAGTAACCAGCCAAAACACTCACTATGGCGGGTATTGTGCTGAAGAGTCCTTCAGGATCTCCCATGAAGTTGAAGCCATCACCTTTGTATAAATGGGCTTTGGGAATAAGCAATCGGTCAATATAAGCTCCCAAGTTGCCTTCTCTAGTTAATACCCCCGCCCCATATTCGGGTACGGGAATATACATCATTCCCAACCAATAGGCGATGAGTAAGGTAGCTGCAATTATCCATTGACCTTTGGGTGGTAATTTGAGGACTATTAGAGAAGCTAGCAGATAACTGAGGCTAATACGCTGCAACACTCCCATAATGCGAAGGCTACTAAAATCAAAAGTCCAAACGCCTTGATTCCAAAAGCCATTGAGAAACAAGCCTAGAATAAACAAAATTGCGGCGCGGCGAAATATTCGCCAGTAAAGGGAGGCAGGGGGGCAGGGGGCAGGGGGCAGGGGGGAAGTTGGATTGTTATCCTCGGTTGCAACTTCGCCCTTGCTCCCTGCACCCCGCCCCCCTGCCTGATTTTGGGTGTATTTAGATAGGGAAAAAGTCATCGCCACACCGACGATAAAGAGAAAGAAGGGAAATACTAAATCAGTCGGCGTGCAACCATGCCAATCAGCATGAGTTAGGGGAGGATAGACATCATCAGCAACTCCCGCCATATTAACGAGAATCATCCCCGCTATGGTAATACCACGAAAAACATCAAGTGAGGTCAGGCGCATGGATGGGATTGTTAGGGGTGTAGGGGATTGGGGACTGGGGACTGGGGAGACAAGGGGGAAGTAATGAGTGCTGACTAATGACTAATGACTATTGACTATTGACTACTCTTAGAAGCCTGAGTTGTGACTGTTAATACTTGCGGGGGTGTGGCATCTGGGGGATAGAGAAAGTCTACTTCTACTAGAGAGCGATCGCCTGTTTTCATGTTTAATACAGCTAGTGGTTGTCCTGGCTGACCTCTTCTTTGTACTAAGTGAATAAAGTTAGTTTGAGGACGGCCGTTATCGTCTTTGTATCGTATTCTCACACTACCTCTAAAGAAGACTTGACGGGCAGGTGTGGTAAAAAATCGCAGTCCTGGTTGTGTTAATTTGTCTTCTTTAATTGGCGTTTGAATTGATACGTTTACCGTTTGGGCGGTAGAAGTATTATTGTATAACGGTAACTTCAAACTATACTGAATCGCGTAATTTCCATGCGCCCGATAAGCGGTATCAGGATAACGCACTAAAAGCGGCGCGCTTTGAATTTGGTCTGTTCCCAATGTGCCACCATGTAGGGTGCTAAGGGCATAGGAAAATGACTGTCCTGGTTGGGGAATACTTAGGTATCTAGCTTTAGGACTATCAGCGATAAAAGCGCGCCATTGCGTTCCTCGTGCAACCCCAGCCACTCTGCCATAGATGCGCGGTTTACCTGTTTCTTCTAAAGGTGTGGGGACTCTATCACGGGGACTAGAGACATCACTATTATTTAATAAATCTTGCCACTCTCCTAAAGTTGGGGCGCGTTCACTCCCGTCAGTATTAGTAGGGGCAAACATCGCCAAACTAGCTGCGTAGACTGTACCATTACTGCGTAGTCGTGCCAAAGTTGAGCGACCGTTGAGGGGTGGTGTCAGTCCTTTGACGGGGATTGGTTGATTGAGTAACATTCGACTTTCCCCGGCTGGAATCACGATTTGGGGAGGAAAAATATCTTGTCTGCGTCCTCTTAAGATATCAGACATGACGCGATCGCCTGGCCCTGCGAATAAATTACCTAACAAATTTTCACTAAAAGCAGGTAACTCAATAAACGGCGCATCTGGTTGACTTAAGTAACTTGCAGCTTGCAACACATTGACTGTAACAGGCTGGTTTGTAGGGTTATGTAAAATTATCCCTAAATATAATGAGCGCAAATTCTCCGGCGGTTCAGCTCGTGCAACGTGATGAGCAAACACATCAAACCTACCGCGAAAAGGATAATTCAAATGCGCTGATGGGACTTTTTTACCCTGTGGTGGAAAAGTCGAAAGCAAAATCCCTTCTTTTAATACTAATTCGGGACTATTGCTATTAAAAGTTGGCACTGCATCCAGTTGTCCTGGTAACGGGCGCACTTGTTGGGGTTGGACAACTTCTTCTGGTGGTGGTGTAGCCGGAGTTGATTGGGCAACGATTAAACCGAGTAATAAATGCAACATATTCCGAAAAAAATTTATCTCCCGTTATAGCAAATTAGTCAATAGTCATTAGTCAATAGTCATTACTCATTACTCATTACTTCTCCCTTGTCTTCCTTGTCTCCCCTACACCCTTACACCCCTAAACCCTTACACCTTGATACCCCCACATCCCCACACCCTGACGTTAGCGACTTATAAAAGTGCCAAATTGTTAATAATTAATAAGAAATCTGTCAAAACCTCTATCAAATTTTCTTGGTTTAAAACTGGGACATGAACAAATATACAATGTGCTGTCGAATTCTTTTGCCCTAAGTAGTCCAGTACAGAATAATAAAGACCTTCGCAAACAAATTTACCGCAGTCGTCACTAATATCAGTCGCCTTTGCTCCTGAGACTAATTGTTTAACATCAATTGTTGTCTGTAAAAAAGTTTCTCCACGGCTTGCACCCAGTTCTACACTTAATTTTTGCCTACTAGCGGCCATGCCACAACAGACTACATAATCAGGTTGGTATTCCTCTATTTTTGCCACCACCCGAACACTAGCTAGCTCGACATCAACAGGTAACAGGCGCAAAAAATTTAAATCATAGGGGAGTGAGTCGAGTTTCATGACTTCAAGTAATAAATCATCCGAAGAATTTGACGGTTGATTTTCCAGCCAAGTGTCAAAAGAAGTTAATAGTATTCTTTTCTTCATGGAAAATATTATTTAGAATAGAAAAACCTTCCATAAATAATTTACAAGGAATAAATCAATGCCAGTGATTGCGGTTATAGACTACGACATGGGCAACTTGCATTCTGTTTGCAAGGGATTAGAAAAAGCTGGTGCATCTCCCAAAATAACTGATTCTCCCAAGGAATTAGCTAAAGCTGATGCGGTTGTTTTACCTGGGGTGGGAGCATTTGATCCCGCAGTCCAACATATTCGCCAACGCGATTTAGAGCAGCCGATCAAAGATATAATCGCATCTGGCAAACCCTTCTTAGGCATCTGTTTAGGACTACAAATTCTGTTTGAATCCAGTGCGGAAGGAACTCAACCAGGACTCGGAATTGTGCGAGGAAAAGTGAAGCGGTTTGTCCATGAACCTGGCATAACAATTCCCCACATGGGTTGGAATCAGCTGCAATTAACTCAACCAAAAAGTATTTTGTGGGAGCATTTACCCCCACAACCTTGGGTATATTTTGTGCATTCTTACTATGTTGACCCCGTTGAAGCACAAATTCGCGCTGCAACTGTTACCCACGGTACGCAAACTATTACAGCTGCTATTGCCCATGAAAACCTGATGGCAGTACAATTTCACCCAGAAAAATCATCTAACATTGGCTTGCAAATCTTGTCTAATTTTGTTTCCCAAGTACGGGAAAAAATTGCTGCTTAATAATGAAATTACAACTTAGAGCTTCGTCATTTGTTTCCAGTCATTATGATTTTGCTACATACTATTGACTATGGACTATTGACTGTTGACGATTGACTAATGAGTCTAAGAATTTACGGGAATCGCCAAATTAAAACTTTACCAGGGCAAGAAACCCGACCCACAAGCGCGCGGGTGAGGGAAGCAGTTTTTAATATTTGGCAGGGAGAAGTAGTAGGTTGTCGCTGGCTAGACTTATGCACCGGTACAGGTTCAATGGGTGCAGAGGCTTTGTGTAGAGAAGCCAGTTTTGTAGTCGGAATTGAAAAATCAAGTCGCGCCTGCGCTGTGATTCAACAAAACTGGCAACAGATAGCGCAGGAAAATCAAAAATGGCAAGTATTACGTGGTGATGTCATCCAGCAGCTAAAGCACTTATCAGGGCAGCAGTTTGACAAAATTTATTTTGACCCACCCTATGCTAGTGGATTATATCAACCTGTATTAGAAGCGATCGCTCACTATCAATTATTAGATCCTCAAGGTGAAATCGCTGTTGAGCATAATCCCCAGGGGTGGACAGATATAGTAATTCCTAATTGGGAAATTTGCCGTGAAAAAGTTTACGGTAACACTGCACTCACTTTCTACCGATTTGCAGAGTAGAAGCACTATCAGTATACAGAAGGGAACAGGTTTGGGAGAACAAGGAACAGTTAAGGTTGGGTGTAGGGTGTAGGGTGTAGGGTGTAAGGAAAGAAAATCTCTCCCCCTGCTCCCTGCCCCCTGCCCCCTACCTCTAATTAACCACCCAACTCATTGGGGCGTTTGTATTGCTTGTAGGCAGCGTAAAATAACCCAGCGAGGGTAACTGTAATCAAACCAAGAACAATACCTGACAGCAGGGGTTCAACCACTTTAAGTCTCCTGTTTACGATTATTCAAAATTCATTTCCCACTTATGATTTTACCAAATTAGTGATGAATCCCGCTTTCAGTAAAGATTTTAGGCGATCGCTAGTTACAAGCAAAGTCTCGGATATGCTTGCAGTCAGCATCAAGAACTTTTAAGCTATGTGTAGGAAATAAACATTTTTGAAAACAACTAGACATTCACAGCACAACTTTTGGATAACCAGATTATTAAACCTGAAAACCTGATTCAGCAGTGCGCTTTACTGGCTCTAGCGATACTGCTAGCAGTCTTATTGGGCATTTTTGGTATAAATATGGTTCAAGCCTCTGACCCATACGTCAAAAGTGTTTTAGCATTGTCAGGAGACCCCATACAAGGACACGCTATTTTTCAAATCAATTGTGCTGGCTGTCATGGTTTAGAAGCTGATGGGCGAGTCGGCCCCAGTTTACAAGGTGTTTCTAAACACAAATCCAAGTATGGATTAATTCATCAAGTCATTAGCGGTAAAACACCGCCAATGCCTAAATTCCAGCCTAATGCTCAAGTAATGGCAGACCTCTTGAGTTACTTAGAAACTTTATAAATCAGTATATTTACTATACTAAGCAGTAGGTGATGTAAGTAATTGACACCTACTATTTTTTTGACGACTCTCCAGTTTCAAAAAAAACTCACCACCCACCACTCAGCACCCATCACCCACCACTCACCACTCACCACTCAGCAAAGAAGCAAAGGACATCGATACCATTGCCACTGCACAGTAGAAACATTTAAATCTTTAATCAATCCAGTACGTATATCTAATAACCAGCCATGAACCATAGGGGCGTTTCTTTCGTAGAGTGCTTGACGCATGATGGAAGTTTGATAGAGATTCTTCACTTGTGCGACAACATTAATTTCGGCTAAACGATTCAGACGTTCGATTCTGCTTGGCAAGGCATCAATTTCAGCTTTATTTTGTAAATATAATTCTCTAATTGGATTTACCCAATTATCAATAATGCCGATGGTTCGCCATTCTAAAGCCGCCTTAATTCCTCCGCAATCATAATGACCACAAACAATAATATGTTTGACTTGCAAATGTAAAATTGCATATTCTAAAACGGCTAGAAAGTTAATATCCGTGAGAGAAACTTGATTAGCAATATTCCGATGTACAAATAACTCTCCAGGTTCAGTGCGAGTAAAGTTAGTTAATGGCAGACGACTATCAGAACAACCGATGTAGAGAAAGTGGGGAGTTTGTCCTGTTGACAATTCTTCAAAGTAATTTGGCTCTAGTGTTAACTTTTCAGCCACCCAAGTCTGATTATTTTTAAGCAGCTCATCAATGCTGTGATATTTCATCGAATTTATTTGAGCATCTCACCAATATTTTAGCTAATTTGCACTTACACCCTGGGTCATATGCACTGATCAAAAACTAAAATTTTGCTAAAAATGCTAATTTTATTTCATGAAAATTACAGATTTTCGGAAAAAGTATTGATGATTACCAATCTTTTGTAACTTCGATGACTTCTGTATATTCAAACTCATTGGGACTTTGTTTAACTAAAGGATATCTTTCTCCAGTTAATTCTATATAATCTTGTTCACAGTCTGGTTTAGAGGAATAATAAACTAAAACATATTCTCTTCCCACTCTTTCAGAAATTTCTGCTTCTACCTCACCTCGCCATTGTGTTTTAGTCACTAATACGATTAATTGATTGGCTAACTGCGGTAAAGTTTGGGCAATACGACGGCGATAGGTTTCGTCTAGACTCCCAAAGGGAGAATCCATCACGATGGGAAAGGTACTACTATCAGGTATGGTGAGGATTTTCCGTTTAGCACTCCACTCTCTGACTTTATCAATAATACTGGCGATAAAAGATAGACTAAGAATTTGGTTTTCTCCTGTGGAGGCTGCAACTATTGCTTCTGTACCGGAGGTATTTTCTACTAAGGTGAGTTCATATTTTTCACTGATTTTAGGAATATAAGGCGTAAAAGAAATAGCCGCAAATATTTCTTGCAATCGCTTTTCTAGTTGCAGGCGAAACTGTTTTTCTTGGCGGTTTCTCACTTCCGTTAAGCGTTCGATAGCGTCTTGGGTAGCGTTGATGCGTCTTTGCGCTAATAATTGTCTGTCTTCGTTGAGCTTTTGTTTTGCAATTTGTTTGATTAAAGTCTCAATCTCGGCTTTAAGGTGAGTAATCTTTTGCTGATTCGCGCCTTGTTCTCGATTTAGTTCGTCGATTTTACTTTCAATCTCATCTAGGCGTTTTTGTAAGTTGCTAATCTCTTCGTTGGGATCTTTACGTAAGCGTTCTTGAATATTATCTAATTCGTGTTCGATTTCTGAAATGTTTTGGCGTAGTTGATTAAGTCTGGCTTGTTCTTTGTCTACTTCTTCCCAAAAGGCTGCGGCTTGTTTATCTATTTCTTCTACCTGCGCGCTCATCCGAATTGCGGTTTCCTCTACTGACGAGGAACCTGCTTTATCTAACCACATACTCACATGATGATGGGCGTGATTACCTGAATGCAATTCTGCACCACAAATACAGCGTTGCGAATTGAGTAATTCTGTGATAAATTCCCGTGAAATTCCCGAAGTTAATTCACCTCGTTGTTTTAAATCATGGATAATAGTCCGAAACTGGTTAGTGGTATCTGATAGTAAAACTGTATAACCCCGTGAGGAAATAATTTTTTTCAAGGTTTCTTTAGTTTGTCGCCAGTTGTCTTGATTGGTTTTCTTTTGATTTTCTAAGTCTTGCCGTTTTTGTTGTAGTTCTTTAGCGGCGGTTAGTTCTTGTAACCGATTACCAGTTTCTTTTTTAAAGGTTTGTTGATATTCTATTTCTTGCTTAATTTCTGCTTGACGGGTATTGATTTGGGCAATTTCTTGTTCGAGTTTGGCTTGTTCTTTTAAAAGTTGTTTGATTTCGGAGTCCCCAATGGCTTTTAATTCATTCTCTAAGCTTTTTTTGGCTTCTCCTAGATGTTTAATAGAACGGTTGATGACTTCTACACCCAAGAAAATTTTTGTCGCTTCCGCAATTTCAGATTTTTTATCCGAACGGACAATTTCTTCTATGCGTTCGCCGTCGAAAAAGAAGTATTGATGTAAACTGACTGGTAAAATCTGCCCGATAATTTCTTCTGGTTGCTGTAGTGGAAAATACCATCTACCGTCATCACCAGCCACTTGCATGAGTAATTCGGTTTTACCTAGAGCAAAATCTGTTTTATTTTTATAACCGCGACATTGGCGTTTAACGTTATAGCGTTTACCTTCGTGTTCCCAGTTAATTTCTACCCAACATTCTACAGCTTGTCCTGGTTGAGCTTCTGCGATCGCTCTTTTATTCACTAACTGTTCTGTGGAAGCAAACGCCGCACTAAATTTTTCATATAAAACCCACGTAAAGGCATTCAGTAAACTGGTTTTACCCGCTCCATTATTGCCATGAATAATCGTTGTATTCAAGACATCTCCCCCAGAAATGATCATCTCTGGTGTTTTGCCATAAAATGAGCGAAAGTTACACAGTTTAATGGATGTGAGTTTCATTGCACTGCTCCCTTGACAATATCTAAAATATCATCATTGATGGGGCTATTACTTTTTCTATCTAGCCGATTCTTTTCCAGATGCCAAACCCGTTCGATAATTTGTCTTACTTCCGGCGGCGCGCTCAAAATTGGCTCTTGCACATCATCGATATTTTGCTCTGGCGACATCTTAATTTTTGAGAATATCTTTTTTACCTATTTTAACTGCCTCAATCGCGCTTTTTTCATCCGTAAAGCCACTATGAATGCTATCTTCAAATTCTCTAGATTTTGGCGGTGAAATTTCCAAGTTTTTTGACAAAAAAGTATTTATTTTTATTTTGCTTTCTGATATATTTTATTTATGCTGAAATTCTTTATAATGGTATATTAGTAAAATTTTTAAAAATGCAAACACTCCATTATATTAGTGTCTATTAGATATTTTTTCATAAAACGTACAATTAACTAAAACAAGTAGAAAAAATTTACAAAAAACTTAAGTACAATTGGGTAGATAGGGAACAGCATATAAGGAAAAACACGAAGACCGCAGGGGAGCAGGGGGCAAGGGAGAGGGTTTGCAGCTTTTATCGGTATGACGGTGATGGAATTTAGATGAAGATTAGCTTAGACAAGGTAGACAAGGTAGACAAGGTAGCATTTTTCCCAGTCCCTAATTTTGTACAACATCCGCTAAAGTCTGCAATAACTCTGTTGCCGTGTAGGGTTTAGAGAGAAATTTAGTAGCACCAACTGCGATCGCTTTTTGTTCATTGGCTGGTAAACCGCTAGTAGCAATAATTTTCACCTGTGGATTCAGGGCTTTGAGGGTGCGGATAGTGGTTAAGCCATCCATGTTGGGCATGAGCATATCGAGTAAGACTACACTGATGTCGTTTGGCTGTTGGGCGTAAAGAGCGATCGCCTCAATGCCATCATTCACCACTAGGGTACGATAGTTATAGTCTTCTAAGGTTTCCTGTGTGGTTTGTTGAACGACGGTTTCATCATCAGCCACTAAAATTAACTCACCGTGACCCCTGGGCAACTCCGTCTCTATATTTACCTCTGTGGCTGTTCCTGTGGAGATGGGCAAAAACACCCGAAATTGCGTACCTCTACCCACCTGACTTGATACTTCCACAAAACCACCGTGGTTTTTAACAATTCCTAAAACCGTGGATAATCCTAAACCTGTACCTTTACCGACTTCTTTCGTGGTAAAAAAGGGATCAAATATTCGTTCCAAAAATTCTGGCGGAATTCCTGTCCCTGTGTCTGCAACTTTCACCAAAACATAGCCGCCTGCACGCGCCTCAAGGTGCATTCGGGCATAAGTCTCATCAATCACATAATTTTCTGCCGTAATGGTGAGCATACCACCATTAGGCATGGCATCACGGGCATTAACTGCCAAATTCATGAACACCTGATCTAATTGGGTGGGATCGGCTTGTAACATCCAGAGTGTATTACTGGGAATGTCTGTGTGAATTTCTATGCCTTTAGGAAATGTCTGCTTAATGACTTTGACTAATTCTTTGAGCAGATGTCCCGGTTGTAACAAAATACGTTGACCTTCTTTCCCACGGGCAAAGGTAAGAATCTGTTTCACTAAATCAGAACCACGCTTTGAGCTAGTTTCTAGAGTTTTGAATAATTCTTGAGTTCGTACATCGACATTTTTACATCTTAAAGGTAAAAGTTGGGCAATCATCACAATGGGTGCAAAGACATTATTCAAGTCGTGGGCAATACCACTAGCTAAAGTGCCGATACTTTCTAACCTTTGGGCGCGGTAGAATTGTTGCTCTAGTTGTTTTTTCTCAGTGATATCTGTGGAAATACCACAAATAGCGTAGGGACGACCCTCGGAATCACAAAGAGGAAATTTGATACTCAAATAAGTATGTAGTCCATCATCTAGTTCAATTACCTCCTCAGACTGCAAAGGTTTTCCAGAAGTGAGGATATCTTGATCATTTCTCGTCAAGGCTTGAGCAAGTTCAGAAGCGAATATTTCATCATTAGTTTTAGTTTTGACTTCTTCTCGTTTGAGGTGGGTAATTCTTTCAAACTCAGAATTTACCAAAAGATGCTTTCCCTGGATGTCTTTGACGTAAATTACAGCCGGGGAATTATCAATAATTGCTTGTAGCCTTTGTTCACTTTCTCTCAATGAGGCTTCAGTCTGTTTGCGGTTGGTGATGTCCTGATGCACCCCAATCATCCGCAGTGGCTGACCAGTTTGATCGTAGAATGCTTTGCCTTTACCATTGCCCCAATGTATAGTACCATCACGCCAAACTATACGGAACTCAACATCACAAAGTGTTTGCTCATCAATAGCCCGCATCATCGATTGTTCCACAAATTCACGGTCTTCAGGATGTATGCAATTTAAAAAGGATGGCAAATTGCAGTTAAATATCTGAGAGTCGAGATCAAATAGTGGGAATACATTCTCAGACCAGATGACTTCATTAGTTTGCAGATTCCAGTCCCAAATTCCTGTATTGGTGGCTGAAAGTGCTAGTTGCAGCCTTTTTTCACTTTCTCGTAGAGCTAATTCAGCCTGTTTACGCTCAGTGATGTCTATATTCACCCCAATCATTTGCAGTGGCTCACCAGTGGTGTCATCGCACAACACTTTACCCTTGCATACTGACCAACCAACTTTACCATCCGGGTAGATAAACCGAAATTCAATATCATAGGGTACTTGCTGGTCAATTGAGTGCAAAACTGATTGATGCAGGTGTTGTCTATCTTCAGGATGGACAATGCTATTTAAAAAATTTTCATAGCTGACCTCAAAGGTGTCAGGAGTCACCCCAAATAAGTAAAATAAATCTTGCGACCAGTGAACCTCATTAGTTTGCAAATTCCAGTCCCAAATGCCAGTATTACTAGCTAAAAGTGCAAGTTGCAGTCTTTGCTCACTTTTTTGCAGTCTGGTCTCAGCCTGTTGCCGATCGCTAACATCTCGGATTATGGAAAGATGACGATGTGGGATGAAGTTAGCAACCGCCGCAAATTCGGTATCCCGGACTGTACCATCAGGACGACGTAATTTAAATTCACCCAACATTCGTCCTTGTTGGCAGAATTGTTGCCAAGTTTGAGCAAAATCAAATCCTGGTGTGGTAAAGTCCGTTATTCTCGCACTTAAAAGTTCTGGCTTAGATACCCCAAACAATTTACAGGCTGCTGGATTGGCATCTACATACTTTCCTTCGTCATCTACAATAGCGATCGCATCTAAGGCATGATCAAACAAGGCTTGCCATTGATGCGATCGCTCTTGAAGTGCGATTTCAATTTGTTTACGCTCCGCAATTTCTCTGTGTAAGCGCACATTTTTCTGCACTAGTTCCGCCGTGCGTTCTGCGACACGTAATTCTAATTCTGCTTGAGCTTGTTTAAGCGATGCTTCTACCTGTTGACGTTGGCTCACCTCTTGCTGCAATTGTTGGTTCGCTGTTTGTAGTTGCATAGTTTGCTCATGGACTTTTTGTTGTAAGGTGTCCATCACTCCCAGCATTTCCGAGGGGTTAAAGATTTGTAGGAGATTGGTTTGGGTAACTAATCCTTGGAGTTCTCCATGTTCCCCCACCACAACTACACGCCGCACCCCTTGCTGCTGCATCAACTCCTGTACTCTCCACAGCAAATCACTGGCACTAACACTGCACACAGGCTGACTCATAACAGCTTCCGCCGGAGTCCTGTCAATATCTAGTCCTTGTAACTGAAAATTGATCATATCTCGCTCCGTCACCATCCCCACTGGGAATAGATGGCGATCGCCTGGCTGTTGTGTGACAATCACTACACAGCTAATCTGGCGATCGCTCATAGTTTGCGCCAACTCCCGCAATGATGCAGTTGGTGGTGCGTGAACCACTTGAGTCACCATCACATCTGCGACAGTGCGAAATTTCAAACAATGCGCTGGCTCAATCACTTGACGTATTCTTTCCTGGGTAACTAGTCCCACCAATTCCCCTTGTGCATCTAAAACAGGTAAGTGACTAATCTGATGATGACCCATGAACAGTAAAGCAGTTAAGGCAGTATCCTCTGGAGTAGGAGTCAGAGTGATCACTTGCTGTGTCATCACTTCCCCAATTCTGACACCAGATAAATCCTGACCTGAAGCAATTACCCTAACTACATCTTTGAGTGTGAATATACCTATTAATCTTTTACCTTCAACAATCAAAATACAGCCTATGTAGCGTTGTTGGGGTAAATTTCCTGCCCCTAAACTACTATCAATACCTAGTGTCCGATTCATTAAATCAATCACATCAATCAACAAAATATCTGATGTGACAGTAACAGGAGCATCTTCCATTACCTGCTCTAAATTAGGCAAATCAATGGCATAGAGTACATTCATGCTGCGATTCACAAAATATTTTATTCAAAATCTAAAAAATCAACTAAAAGTCATAAATTTTCATCATATAATGGCTAGCCAAATGTGCTAAACCAAAGCTGATACCGATGTTATTTTTCAGATGTGCTTGCAGCTAAGGTTGCTAATAATAAATATTTGTTTATAAGTAATACAGGTTATTGAACACAGTCCTTTTCATATAGAGTTTCTGGTCTAACCATGTACAAACTTATCTGCATCCATCTGCTTGTATCCGTGGTTAATTACTTTTGTTGTTACCTCACGATGATGAGCAAGAATATATTGTTAATATGGCTCATCTTACCTCAAATATCTAACAAGCCATAACGTTTTTGTAAATTTAGCAGTTTGATTCGCGCTTCACCCGCATTATCAGCTAAATCAGCAAATTCTACAAATCTTCTTAGTTCCTTTCTTAACAGATTCCGTTCTACTTCTATGGTTTCTCTATCCAAATCTGGGGGCAATACAATCATATCAAATATAGTAGCTCGTTGCTTTTGGGGATGGGGACGTAAAACTCTTCCCCGTCTTTGAATAAATTGGCGAGGATTACCAGAACTCGATAAAATCACAGCCGTTTGCATGGCTGGAATGTCTACCCCTTCATCTAAACACCGAATTGCGACTAAACCCTGTAATTCGCCATTTTCAAATTGATGACGTAAGATTTCTCGTTCTGCTAAAGGTGTTTGGGCTGTGTAGGTACTAACTTTATAGCCTAATTCTCTGCCTAAAATTTTCGCCACGGCTTTGAGTTGTCGTAAAGAAGAACGTTGACCTGCTTCTAGCGAACCATCACTACAATAAAATAATGTGTGTGTGGTATCGCGACGACTAGCCATTAATTGACGCAGGGCATTTAATTTATTACTAGCTGCGCCAATTAATCTGGCTCTTTGCATTAATAATGGCTTTAAATCTGCAATATCTTCAAAATTAGTCGATTCCTTAATTTCTTTTTCTCGATATAGTATTGATCTACCGATTTTTTTAGTTAATTTTAAATAAGCAATACTTTCTGCTTCCGTTAACTCTACCAGGATAGGATAATATAAGTAATGTACCAAAGCTCCTTGAGAAATTGCATCCCTCAAAGTAAACTCCGGCTGTAAAACTGCCCCAAAATAATCAAATAAAGATTGTGTGCCATCATCATCAAAATATCTTTCTGGCGTAGCCGATAAAGCCAACCTCAAACCCACGCTTCTAGGTAGACTTTCTTCTAACTTCGGTGCGCCTAAATTATGGGCTTCATCGCCAATAATTAATGTTTTGATAGGAAAATACTTGAGTTGTGATTGCAATCCCTCACCAATTAATGTGGAGTTAGTTGTAATTACCGTGATGAAGCCTTGAGAATGAGAACGCAGATTGTAAAGTTGAGTAGAAAGTTGACTTTGCCAATTGCGAACATTCTCAAAAGCTAAAATCGGTTGTAAGTTAAACTTTTCACATTCCCGCGCCCATTGGGTGACAAGATGGCGGTAAGGACACACCACCAACAACATCTGCAAGTTAATTTGTTGGTAAAGTTCACAAGCTATAGCCAGTGCAGTAATAGTCTTACCACTACCAGTAGCCATTTTCAGCGTACCTCTGCCGTGATTAGCAAACCAGTTAGTAATAGCTTGTCGCTGATAAGGGCGTAATTGCAGAGATACCGGCATCATAGGGCATCCTGGTAATGGCTGAGTTTGATAACTCCCCCCACTTTCCTTAACAAATGGCAAAGTTAAGCGAAAGCTAGGAGGTAGCTGCACTGAATTTAGCGTCAGGTACATAAAAATTCAAAATTCAAAATTCAAAATTCAAAATTCATTTTGGGCATCGGGCATCGAGCATCGGGCATCGGGCATTGGGCATGGGGCATTGGGCATGGGGCATTGGGCATTGGGCATCGGGATAAAATCTACCTTGTCTACCTCGTCTCCTATTCCCCATTCCCCATTCCCCATTCCCCATTCCCAATTCCCCATTCCCAATTCCCCATTCCCAATTCCCAATTCCCCATTCACATATAACCCCGCCAAACACCGACAAGAGAACCTTGCACCTCTACTTGCATGGCTGCAACTTCGATGGGGTTGTATTTGGCGTTAGCGGGTTTGAGGGTGACGCGATCGCCACTACGATAAAAACGTTTTAATGTAGTACCATAGCCATCAACTCGCGCCGCTACAATCGTGCCATTTTTTAAATGTTCAGGTTCAGGAACCGGACGCAAAAATACTAAATCACCATCACTAATTAAATCCTCAATCATGCTATCCCCCGCGACCCGTAAAGCATAGGTTTGCGGCGGTAAAATTAGATTGGAAAAATCGATATGCTCCACAGCATCAGTAAAAGGATCTATTAAACCCCCCGCCGCAATAGTTCCTAAAACGGGTATACCTTGCTTCAAAGATTGTAAAATTCTAATTGTTCTTGCTTTCCCTTCTGTCCATTCAATGTATCCTTTATTGCGTAAATGTTCTAAACGACTTTGAATTGGTGCTGGCGATTTTAAATTCATCGCTTGCATCATTTGGCGAATCGAAGGTGAATGCTGATGTGTTCTGATATATTCGGCTAACCATTCATAAAGTTCTTGTTGCGCTTGAGTGAGTCTTTCCATACAATTAATGAGGGATGTAAATATAAATGTCCCTAGAACATTAGTACTATAAAAAACCTCTAATCACAAGATAAAAATAAAAATTAGTCATTAGTCATCAGTCATTAGTCATTAGGGGCGGACTCTGTTAGAAGTTCATGTTTAAAAACAGATGTTTTGGTAGAATCTGCCCGTATATTAATCAATAGGTGAAAAATCTACTTTCTTATGGTTGTGTTTGCTTGTAAATGAGCAAAATTAGGTTTAAAGGCAAAAGAAAATCAAATTATCTTTCTTTTGCCTTTTTAATTTTTAGTTTTAAATTTTCAATCAGCACCTAAGATACTGGCTAACAAAGCCTTTTGTGCGTGCAGACGATTTTCCGCCTGATCCCAAATGCGTGAATGGGAACCTTCCATTACTTCTTCAGTAATTTCTTCCCCACGATGGGCGGGTAAACAGTGTAAAACAATCGCCTCTGGGTCAGCGAGACTCAATAACTCTTCAGAAATCTGATATGGTTGGAAAATAGGGAAGCGATCGCCTGCTTCTGCTTCTTGTCCCATACTTGCCCAAACATCAGTGTAGAGTACAGATGCGCCCTTTGTGGCTAAGTGTGGATCATGAGTAATTAACACCTCAGTTTTATCTCCTGCGATCGCCCGTGTTTGCTCCACAATGTTAGGATCTGGTTCATAACCTTGGGGAGTGGCGATTCTGACATTCATTCCCGCCAAAGCACAACCCAAAAGCAAAGAGTTAGCAACATTATTGCCATCACCAACGTAGGTTAAAGTTAACCCTGCCAGAGTCCCGAAACATTCCTGCACAGTTAATAAATCAGCTAATATTTGGCAAGGATGTTCTAAATCTGTCAGCGCATTAATTACAGGAATTTTGGCATAGTCAGCAAAAGTTTCCAACTCCTGTTGAGCAAAGGTGCGAATTGCCAGAATATCTAAATAGCGATCTAATACTCGTGCTGTATCTTGTACAGGTTCGCCCCGACTAACTTGAGTGACATTAGGGTTGAGATCAATAACTTGTCCACCCAATTGATACATCGCCACCGTAAAGCTAACCCTTGTGCGAGTTGAAGCCTTAGAAAACAACAAACCCAAGACTTTATTACACCGCAATTGCAATTTTTGCGATTTCAATTGAGTCGCCAATTGCAGAAGTTCTTGAAGTTCCGTAGGATTCAAGTCTGCCAGACTTAATAAATCTCTTCCAATCAATGCTGCCATATTTTATTGATGTGTAAAAAATAATTATATGGTGATTGGGGGAATGGGGATTGGGGACTGGTGAATGGGGACTGGGGAATGGGGACTGGGGAATAGGGAATGGGGAATAGGAGACAAGGGAAATTTTACCCTAATGTTCCCATGCCCCATGCCCAATGCCCGATGCCCTATTCCCTAATGTAAGTCTGCGATTGTTATCTAGAAACATCAACAATTGATTTTGGTTCACTCAAGGGTTCGGTTTTATCTAAAGTTGGTCTTCTTTGACCTATGACATCAAAGAATAAATCTTCATAACTCTCTATAGCTTGTTCAAAGGCAAACTTCTCTAACGCAAACTGTCTACCTTGATGCCCTAATTTTGCAGCTAAGTCAGCATTATTGTACAGTTCCAACACTGCGGCTGCTAGTGCTTCTGGTGACTCTGGCTCAACAATTAGACCACCACCGCTTTCTGTAATTACTTTGGCTGCTGTCCCATTATCTGGAACTGATCCCACTACTGGACGACCAGCCGCTAATAATAGAGGGATCTTAGAAGGCATATTAAAGGAAATCACATTGCTTTTTTGGACAATCAAACCCACATCAGCCGTAGCTAACATTTGGGGTAATTGTTCTCTTGGTTGTAGGGGTAGAAGTAAAACGTTATCTGCACCACAGGCTAAACAATGTTTTTGTAATCTTGCTAAAGCCTTCGATTCCCCCACAATCACAAAACTAATGTCGGGAATATGACGCAAACAAGCTGCGGCTGCAACTACCGTTTCTAAACCTTGGGTGAGGGCGATGTTACCAGAGTACATCACCACAAATTTACCATTTAGTTGATGATTGCTTCTCCAAGAATTGTTTTTATTTAAGGGGCGAATAAAATTTACATCCACCCAATTGGGAATACACACCATCTTTTGGGGGTTGACTCCCTTCTTGACTAAATTCTCTAAAAACCCATCAGCAATTACACTAATTTTAGTAGCATAACGATAAGCAAACTTTTCTATAGCTTCACAAAACTGAATCATTCGCTTATTCGTCATCAGTCCAACACGAATTGCGGCTTCTGGCAGAATATCTTGGACATTCAGCACTACAGGACATCCATATAAACGACCTAGTAAAGTAGCAGGAAGGGAAACTAACAGTGGCGGGACTGTGAGGAGAATGACATCAGGCCGCTTGCCGTTGAAGGCTTGCGGTAAACTGGTAAATATAAAACTTAATTCCAGTAGTAAGCGATCTATTAAATTGGGTTTAGATTTAATTCGTAAGTAACTGCGCTGGATAGTCACACCATTCTTTTTTTCTGTTACATACCATTTACCCTGATATTCCTTGTAGATTTCCCTTTGGGGATAATTGGGCATGCCTGTGATTACCCTCACTTGATGCCCTCTTGTCACTAAACCTTCTGCTAGTTCCGTGATTAAAGGTGCAATGCCTATGGGTTCAGGGTAATAGTTGTATGAGTAAATCAGAATGTGCATGAGATTTTAATAAAAATTTTTCCTGAATGTACGCTTGAGAATATCAGTTGTTTGGATATCAGCTAAGTTTTCATAATTTTAGTTAGGATTTTTTGCAAAAGTCTCGCACTAGAACCCAGCGATAAATAAAGTACGTGGCTACTATGATGCCTTTCCGTGAAAAGACGTATAAGTTGATGGGTTTGTTGCCTCAGATAAATCACTTGTCAGTATGAATATCAACCTATAATTGCCAACTTTCAAGATGAGCAGTAATTGTGTGTAATACAGTCAAATTTCCCAGTTTACTGATACTGTTTACTTTTAGTGGTATTTTATTCTTCAGAGAAATTGTAGCTTTATATTCATTATTTATAGGGTTTATACGGTTAATTCATCAAATCTTTAACAATTTTCCGCAAATTTTTATTTTAGAGTTAAGAATCTATGTAGATAGGATTACTTAACAAATTTATCTGGTGACTAACATCAGTGTGTATAAAAAACTCTATCCTATATATGGATAGAGTTTACTATTGCTGGTCATTAATGGGTAAGAGAAATTAATTGTGTGGACTGAGGATGATCTTATTCAACATAAATGGCAATTTTAGTGCCATTGTCCAGTTCACCCAGGCATCCTATACCATCTGAGCGACTAAACCCACATCTAATGGAAGCATCCCATTCATCTACAATCGAGTTGCCGCGTTGAAAAGCCACTTGATTGACGTAAAAATCTTGACCATCGGCAACATTAGCGAGTTGCGCGCGACTCAGTATCAGAATAAAACAATATCGTGTAGAACATAGTTTGAGGTTGGCAGTAGCATTACTGAATGCACCCATGACCCCATAATCACAAGTATATCTTTCGCCGTTAATCGCAATATTACAGTTTGTAGTATTAAAGCTTCGATGATAGCGGAAATCTTGGGCTGGTCTTGCTAATGTCGGGCTAGCATTCAGGCTTAATAGACCCACGGAAGTCACCACAGATGCTACTAGTTTTTTTAACATCATTGTTCCCCTTGTCACAATCTTCTTGATGGGCGATGCAAGCTCATTGCTTCTATAATTGTGCTTCTCCACCGCCTCCGTATTTTTACGAAGATCTTTACAAAAATTTATATATTTCTGATATTTGCTGGAAAAGGGAACAACAAAAGGAGAAATTTGATCAAGCCTGGCTCAAATATGTTGAATTAAGACATAGTGCGAAGTTTTACAACTTAGGGTAAACAAAACCCACATATCATATTCCCTCACAAGATCCTCACATTTTAATTTGAGAATTACTTGCAGTAAAACTCAATAAAAAATTCCTATGGAATGTCATAAGTGTAAATCTCAGGGTCAATCTTGTGGAAAACCATCACAAAGATTGCCATTCTTTCGCAAAAGTAAGCAATTTTTGGCGAAGGAAGTGTTTTCTCATCCCCCTATTGCCTTGGTAGGAATGCCGAATGTTGGTAAAAGCGTATTGTTTAATGCCCTGACGGGAATTTACGTCACAGTATCTAATTACCCTGGTACTACTGTAGAGGTGAGTAGGGGACTGGCACAGATAGGGGAGCAAACTATAACGGTGGTTGATACACCAGGGATGTATTCACTGCTGCCAATTAGTGAAGAAGAAAAAGTGGCGAGAGATTTATTATTAATTGAACCTGTAGCAGCCGTGATTCATGTAGTGGATGCGAAGAACTTGGGAAGAATGCTACCACTCACCTTTCAACTCATTGAAGCTCGACTGCCAGTAATACTTGCCGTCAACATGATGGATGAAGCCCAACGTTGGGGGCTGGATGTGCGACAAGACGCATTGGAGATGGAGTTGGAAATTCCTGTAGTTTGTCTGGCGGCGGCTTTGAACCAAGGCATAGATGAATTGAAACATAAAATTATGCCTTTTGTGCCGGTTCCGTCTAGTTCGAGTGGGTGTGTAGGGAAAGAGTCAATAGTCAATAGTCAAAAATTATGACTAGTCAAGTAATTTATCCAGAACCAATTGAAGCAGCGATCGCACAACTAGAATCATGGTGGCAAACCTTGGGCGAACGCTATTTATTTGCTAATTACTCCCTGTCTCCCCGGAGTTTAGCTTTATTACTGTTACAAAAAGATCCAGGACTATGGCAAACCTTACAACGGGATCAAGAACAGTGTCGGCATTTAGAAGTATTGATTACTGTCACGCAAAATCAACTCAAACAACCCATTGGATTAGCGATCGCCAATACTCGTCAACACCAAGCTCATGCTATAGAAAGAGCCGCTTTGCAGGAAACCAGACAGGCGCGATCTTCCCTGACGGAGACATTACATCAACTCACAGTCAACCCTATTACCGGCTTCCCTATCCTTGTCGTTATCCTCTACTACGGAGTTTACAAATTTGTCGGTGAATTTGGTGCGGGGGAACTAGTTGATCACATCGAAACATTTTTTGAATCACAAATTAACCCATTAGTCAACCACATCACCGCCCAAGTTATTCCTTGGCGACCAATGCAAGACCTGATTGCCAATGACTATGGCATCATCACCTTGGGGATTCGCTATGCTACTGCGATTGTTTTACCTGTGGTTGCTACCTACTTCTTGATGTTCTCGTTACTAGAAGATAGTGGTTATCTCCCACGCTTATCTTTAATGCTAGATAGGCTATTCAAATCTGTGGGTTTATCTGGACGTGCCGTAATTCCAATGGTTTTGGGCTTGGGTTGCGACACCATGGCCACCATTGTCACCCGCACTTTAGAAACCAAGCGGGAAAGGTTAATTGCTACCTTTTTGTTATCCCTGGCTATTCCCTGTGCAGCCCAGTGGGGTGTCATTGTGGGATTACTCGCGCAAAAACCCGCCGCCTTACTGTTTTGGGGAGGTTTTATCAGTGCCATTTTTATCGTAGTCGGCTATCTCACCGCCAAATTATTACCAGGTAATTCCGGCAAATTTTACATGGAAGTTCCGCCTTTGCGTTTGCCCAAATTACGCAATGTGTTAACTAAAACCTGGGTGCGAATGAAATGGTATTTTCTGGAAGTTCTACCTTTATTTATTTGGGCTTCAGTGTTGATTTGGGTGGGACGATTAACAGGAATATTTGACATGATTATTCGGGGAATTGAACCCCTAATTGCGTCCTTGGGAATGCCCACACAAGCAGCACCAATCTTTCTTTATGGTTTTTTTAGAAGAGATTATGGTGCAGCCGGACTATTTGATTTACAGCAACAAGGTAGCCTCACAGGTAATCAGTTAGTGGTAGCAGCGATTGTTTTGACATTGTTTTTACCTTGTATTGCTCAATTGCAAATGCTGATTAAAGAGAGGGGAACTAAAACTACTGTGGCGATCGTGCTGTTTATTTTTCCCTTTGCTTTTTTGATGGGATATCTTGTCAATTTTGGCTTAACTTTATTCGGAGTGCAGTTTTAATATGAACGCCTTATCAACAGTCAAAATTGGTCAACCGCAAACCGTCGTCTGTTTGCGAACTGAAGATGATGCAGTGTTACAAAAGCTCATGGCCTTTGGCATTTTACCAGGTTGTAATTTAGTCCTAGAGCAACGCTTTCCATCCTACATCATCATGGTTGGTAGAACTCGTGCTGCCTTGGATTGGGAAACAGCGCAAAGTATTTTTGTGGAATCGCGTTGAGTTGCTTACGCCAATTCACGACAATCTTGAAACAGATCCAAATCCGAAAACCCTTGTCAAGTCAGGATTTCGCAATTGCGTTAGCGTTAGCGTAGCGTCTCGTAGAGAAGTCCATCGCGAATTGCGTTAGCGAAGCGGGACGTTAGTCCATTGCGTTAGCGAAGCAGGACGTTAGTCCATTGCGAATTGCGAATTGGTATTACGGGGTTTGGGGATACACAAATTTAAAATCCAAAATTGTCTAACAAGGAGTTAAAAATATGCTGTCTCAAGCAATGATTGATCGGTTGAATGAACAAATCAATTTGGAAATGTATTCTTCCCATCTTTATCTACAAATGAGTTCTTGGTGTGCTTATAAAGCCTTGGAAGGATGTGCCACTTTTTTAAGTCAACACGCTGATGAAGAGATGATGCACATGCGTCGCTTGCTCAATTATTTACATGAAACAGGTGCATTGGCGGTGATTGGTGGAATGCAAGCCCCGCCTCATTATTTCTCTTCTTTGACAGAACTGTTTGAACAAATTTACGAACATGAACAGTCCATCACTCGCAAGATTAATGACTTGGTGCATTTAGCAAATACAGAACCAGATTATTCTACCCTGCAATTTTTGCAATGGTATGTTGCTGAACAGCATCAGGAAGAGTTTTTATTTAAGGGGATTCTCGATAAAATTAACCTAATTGGCACAGAAGGACAGGGTATATTTTTTATTGACCGAGAAGTATCTAATATGGCAGCCAATAAAGGTAAAGAAGCCACTGCTATGACCGCAGCTCAATAATAGAGCCATTACTTTGAATTCTGGTGTCCTTAATTTCCTCAACAGGTATAAGAGACTGCCAGAAAATCAATTATTCAATGGGTCAGAGCAAATACGATCATTGTATTCTTCTTCCTCTGCCTCCCCTGCCTCCCCTGCCCCCTGCCCCCTGCCCCCTGCCTTTTTCCATCGACAAACAGTAGCTTGGCATAGTCCACCTCAGCGTGATGGCGAGGTAAACTGTTGGAATTGACCAATGAAAGTTAAGCTACGCAACCTTAAATATGACGGCATTTTTATTAGAAGTTGGTACAGAAGAACTACCTGCAAGCTTTCTGAGTGGTGCTGTGGCACAATGGCGATCGCGTATTCCTGAAAGTTTAGCAGCCCATAGCCTCAATAGTGAATCGGTCACAGTTTACGGTACTCCCCGGCGGTTGGCGGTACTGATTACGGGTTTACCATCCCAGCAACCAGACAGAGAAGAGGAAATCAAAGGCCCACCCGCCCAAGCTGCTTTTAAAGATGGCCAACCCACACCAGCCGCCATAGGTTTTGCGAAAAAGCAAGGTGTGGCGATAGAAGCCTTAGAAGTGCGTCCTACAGATAAAGGGGATTTTGTCTTTGTCCAAAAAAGTATTCCCGGCCGTCCTGTGGCGGATATCTTGACAGAACTGGTTCCCCAGTGGATTTACAACCTAGAAGGTAAACGCCTGATGCGCTGGGGAGATGGGGATGTGAGATTTTCTCGTCCCATTCGTTGGTTAGTGAGTTTGTTAGATGAGGCGATTCTGCCGATTGAATTAGAAAATGGTTCGCTTAAAATTAACAGCGATCGCATTTCCTATGGTCATCGTGTTTTACATCCTGAACCCGTCACCATCCACAACGCCGCCGACTACGTGAAAACGCTGCGTGATGCTTACGTAGTTGTAGATCCCGAAGAACGCACCCAATCAATCCAATCACAAGTACGAGCGGCGGTACAGAAATTAAACGGGAGTACGGAAATGTACCCCGACTTATTAGAGGAAGTGACGAATTTAGTAGAATGGCCTTCTCCAGTGGTAGGTAAATTTGAAACAGAATTTTTAGCCTTACCTACGGAAGTAATTACTACGGTCATGGTGAGTCACCAGCGTTATTTCCCCGTATTTAAAGCAGGTAGTACAACAGAATTGCAAGCTTATTTTATTACTGTGGGTAATGGCGACCCCAACAAAGCCGAGATTATTGCCGTGGGTAATGAACGGGTAATTAGAGCTAGGCTAGCAGATGGACAGTTTTTCTACAAATCTGATTTATCAAAGGCTTTAGAAAATTATTTACCCCAACTAGAAACCGTCACCTTCCAAGAAGATTTAGGTTCATTACGCACTAAAGTAGACCGGATAGTTAATATTGCTGGGCAAATTTCTACCCAACTGCAATTAAATGCAGACAGTTGCCAACATATTGAACGGGGCGCATTATTGTGTAAAGCCGACCTAGTAACGCAAATGGTCTTTGAATTCCCAGAGTTACAGGGAATTATGGGACAAAAATACGCGATCGCTAGCGGTGAATCAACCGCAGTGGCTACAGCGATTTTTGAACATTATTTACCACGGGGGGCAGATGACATCCTACCCCAAACCCTCACAGGTCAAGTAGTCGGTATCGCAGATAGACTCGATACTTTAGTGAGTATCTTTGGTTTAGGATTAATTCCCAGTGGTTCTTCTGACCCCTTTGCTTTGCGTCGCGCTGCTAACGCTGTAGTTAACATTACTTGGGCGGCGAATTTACAAATCAATTTAGCTACTCTGTTAGAACAAGTCGCTGCTAACTTCTGCCAGCAATACAATAAGGACTTAGGGAAATTAAACTCGGCCTTACAGGAATTCTTCTTACAACGGATTCGCACCCTACTGCAAGAAGAAAAACAAATTGACTACGACTTAGTAAATGCCGTCTTGGGAGAAAATGATCCAGAGTATACAGATAGGGCATTACAGGATTTATTAGATGTGCGCGATCGCGCCCTATACCTGCAACAAATCCGTCGCGATGGTACACTCGATAAAATCTACGAAACCGTCAACCGTTCCACCAGACTAGCAGCCCAAGGTGATTTAGATACCAAACAGCTAGACCCCACAAATTTAGTCCGTCCAGAACTATTCCAAAAGTCTTCTGAGTCAGCCTTTTATGCAGCCTTAGTTAAATTAGTACCGCAAACCCAAGCCGCACAGCAATCACGTAACTATCAACTGTTAGTAGAAGGGTTAATAAATATTGCCCCAACAGTGAGTAATTTCTTTGATGGGGC
Source organism: Nostoc sp. CENA543 (assembly GCF_002896875.1). Classification (GTDB taxonomy): domain Bacteria; phylum Cyanobacteriota; class Cyanobacteriia; order Cyanobacteriales; family Nostocaceae; genus Trichormus. The sequence goes on along the minus strand of NZ_CP023278.1, from coordinate 2,941,523 downwards.
GGATAGCGTTTTAGTGATTGACCCTGATCCAGAAATTAAGCGCAATCGCTTGAATTTGCTGGGATTATTGCGAAATCACGCTCGTGTGTTAGCAGACTTTGGGGCAATTGTAAAAAGTTAGGGGTTTAAGGGTTTAAGGGTGTAAGGGTTTAAGGGGTTGGGTTCTTTTTCAATCCCCGCCCAACACGTTTGCCCCAAGAACCAGGGCTTTTAACTCAAGGGTTGGGTTGGCTGCTTTTTCTTCCCCCTACACCCCTACACCTAAACCAATGGGGCTTGGTAAATTCGTGTATCTATCACAAATTACGTTTAATGTGAACATCATACACTTATCCCAGTTTCTAGCTGTTGATGCTACTGGGATGAACAATATTGACACTCCCCGAAATAAAATTTCGGGGATTCTTGCCTCACAGGGAGATCCAAGATACCCAAAGGACGAATCCATACAGCAACATCCCAGATTACTTTACCCTCCGCAAGCATACACCGGCTGCCCGACGGCGAAAAATATGTTGCCACCCATTCCGAGACAGGTTCCTCCCTTGCGGCGAGACTCTGCCTGTGTTGTGGACAATTCGATTGTATCATTTTTCGCGGACAAATAAATTTGTCCCATTCGCTTATATCCCCCACTTAAAAGACGTATGAAGCACAAAACTTATTGGTTTTGTGCTTCATACTTGGGGGCTTTACGCATCACGGCTCGTAATTCCCTCAACTTCTACAAAGTCTTTTGGGTTTAAAGTCAGAATATGGCTGATGTTGTGAGCAAGCACTACGGCTTGTATGCGTAAATCATGGGTACGTTTCCCAGAAACCTTATAAGTTGTAGCGAGCCTAAACCAAAAGCGAAAGACATCCGGTGTTTCTTCCAGCCACTCAAACTGATTTATGAGCATTTGCACCGTTCCTTCGGTTTCCTCTGGTGTCCATCCAAATCCATTTACAGCTACAGGACGGGTGGCTACAACCCAAAATTCAATTAAAACTTGAGATGTAATAAAACATTGATGGTTATTAGATATTAGATACCTGATTGTGCGATCAACAAGATTATAATCGGGTGAAGCTATATCCCTGGAGCGTAACAGGATATTAGTATCTAATAAATAATGGGTCATACTTCATCATCGTAGATGTTTTCTCGCCGCAGAGCTTCATCATCAAGGTTGGCATAGCTTTTTGGTGCTGTATCTATCCACTCTTGCCAAAGTAATAATCTCTCGGATGATGTTTGAGGTTTACTAGTTAGTAACGTTGAATGCTTGTTGCTAAGCTTTTCTTGAAAGAGTTTTTGCTCTTCGGGAGAGAGGTTTAGTACCACTTCTACGAGAGAATTAACAAGTTGTACATTCATCTAGACCTCCAAGATACTCCGACTATTTATTAATATAGGACTCTTATGTGGTGGGAGCAATGAATTTTGACCTCTGAAAAAGCTACAGAGTCAACAGCCGAACCCTATACCTTTAAACTCCTACACCTCTAACCTGCAAAAATCTGTAGTATAAAGCAATAAAATATGGTGTTAATTTTTGCCAATTAGCGATAACATAATGAGTGCTTAACCAGGGAAATCTGCCACAGTCTATGTCCAAAGCCCATGTCATTGGATTAGGAAAGTCCGGTATTGCTGCGGCGAGATTGTTGAAACGGGAAGGTTGGGAGGTGATGCTGAGTGACCGCAACACCTCCGAAACCCTCCTCAGTCAACAACAAGCACTCGCCAAGGAACAAATTACAGTTAAACTAGGGCATTCATTAGAATTAGATGGTGCTGATATACCCAATTTAATTGTCGTTAGTCCGGGTGTGCCTTGGGACATACCAGTGTTAGTCAAGGCGCGAGAATTGGGCATAGAAACAATTGGCGAAATGGAATTGGCTTGGCGCAATTTATACAAGCTGCCTTGGGTGGGAATCACAGGCACAAACGGTAAAACTACCACCACAGCCCTGATTGCAGCCATTTTTCAAGCGGCAGGATTTGATGCCCCAGCTTGCGGTAACATTGGCTACGCTGCTTGTGAAGTAGCGTTAGCCAAGAAATTACCCGATTGGATAATTGGGGAAATGAGCAGCTATCAAATCGAATCTTCTGCATCTCTAGCTCCTCACATTAGCGTCTGGACAACTTTTACTCCAGATCACCTAGCCCGTCACAAAACCCTAGAAAATTATTACAACATCAAAGCCAAGCTGTTACGTCAGTCGCAATTACAAGTTGTGAACGGTGATGATGCTTATCTAAGTAAAGTAGGTATCAGTGATTGGCCGGATGCTTACTGGACAAGTGTCAAGGGTAAAGACTTTCTGATTGGGAACAAAGGCTTTTATATTGAGGATGGTTGGGTAATAGAACAGTTACAAGCCGACTCTCAACCCCAGAGAATTATTGAGGCCTCTGCTTTGCGGATGGTGGGAGCGCATAACCTACAAAACTTACTCATGTCCGTAGGTGTAGCGAGACTAGCCGGCATCGCACCTACAGCCATCGACAAAGCTGTACGAGAATTCCCTGGAGTTCCCCACCGCTTAGAGCATATTTGCACCTGGGAAGGCATTGATTTTATCAACGACAGCAAAGCCACCAATTACGACGCAGCAGACGTAGGACTAGCATCTGTGAGTAGTCCAGTGGTGTTAATTGCTGGCGGTGAAGCTAAACCAGGAGATGATACAGCGTGGTTAGCTAGTATCCAAGCCAAAGCGGCGGCTGTCTTACTGATTGGCGCGGCGGCACCAGCCTTTGCTCAACGGCTGCAAGAAGTTGGTTATAACAATTATGAAATTGTAGAAACAATGGAAAACGCAGTACCTAGAGGTGCAGAGTTAGCCAAAGAACATCAAGCAGCAGTAGTATTACTATCACCAGCCTGCGCCAGCTTTGATCAATTCCCCAACTTTGAAGTGAGGGGCGATCGCTTTCGGCAATTGTGTCTAGAATTTGTAAAAAAGGGGATAGAAGTATAGGGATGTAAGGGTGTAGGCGAAGAAAAATACAATGCCCAATGCCCAATGCCCAATGCCCTATTCCCCATCACCTTAATTTTTGCAACAACCACAATGAAGCGACAGTCCCGATAAAGTGGGCAGCAATACCATTAATATTTGCTACCATCACAAACACATCCAAAGCGCGGATAATTTTATTGGGATCAACAATCGCTACTCCTGGCGGTTGAGAGATGGATTTGGCAACTAAAACTCCTAATGTTGCACCAGCACCCACAAGAGCGAGTAACATCCCTATTAAACCTGCCAAAACTCCTATTTCAATAATTCTGATGGTATCTGCTTTAGTAGGATGTAAAGCTGGGTTGGGATTGTCTAGTCGCTTGGCGATGCGAGTATAGCGAAAATACCAATACACACTAAACAATAAGGCCGCAACTGCACAAATAGCCCAGAAGATCCCAATCCCGATGCCTGTATTTTGTTGAGTAGCAAATCTGCGTCCGGTGGAAGCAAATAGTAGCACTAATCCAGAAACCACGACTAGTGCTAGTTGCACCCAAAAAGTTATCCAACCAGTAAGATTAATCGTCTTGGCAATTCCATGCAGTGAACTATGTACTAGCGATCGCGTTTCTGTTTCGGCTTGCATATATCTAAAATTACCTACTTCCCCAACACCAGGATATTTTTACCTTCTAGTCTTTACCCCCACCTCCAGACATAGCCAAAACCATACCTCTAGACAGAAAATTAGCCAAAGCAAACATCTCAAACTTAGGATTGATGAGTAATTAGGCATTAAATTGACATGATTGGGGAAGAATAACAGATATTGAAAGCATAGTTGGCGATCGCCAGGAATAAAGGGCAATGATTAAATCTTGGATGGTGATTGGGGGTATAGTTCTTGTAGTGGCTTTAGCCGCAAACTTAATTACACCGAGCGATCGTCAGTGGTTTAAACGCTTACAAAGACCACGATGGCTAACCTTTGAAGCCGCAATTCCCATAATTTGGACTGTTGTCTTTGTCTGCGGTGCATGGTCAGCCTATATTATTTGGGAACGTAACCCCAATACCAATACAACTTGGGTACTCATGGGTTTATACCTGCTACTAGAAATTGTCACCATTGCCTATACACCTGTGATGTTCAAGCTTCGTAGCCTCCAGGTAGGTACACTCATCGGTGGTACAGGGTTCACCATTTGTATTATTTTGGCAATTACAGTTTTAACTGTTTCTGGTTGGGCAGCCTTATTATTAGTCCCCTATTTACTTTGGAGTCCCATCGGGACATACACCACTTGGCAAATGATGCAGATTAACCCCCAAGATGCTTAAGGTTACTACCAGCGAATGATTCAACCCATATCATCGATTGTCAAACTGGCAGTGTATTAATTGACAAAAGATTAGTTGAGTAAAATTATGATTCCATCCTGGATGGTAATCGGGGCTGTGACATTCTTAGTAGCGGTTGGTAGTTTCTTCATTACGCCGCGTGATGTTAAATGGTTTGCACAATTAAGTCGTCCCCGATGGCTAGTTTTTGAACCGTTTATCCCCCTCATCTGGACTGTAATTTTTATTTGTGGTGCGGCTTCAGCTAATGTGGTTTGGCTGCACAATCCAGGGAGTGTAATTACTTGGTTACTGATGGGTTTATACATATTGGTAGAAATCATCACAGTCGCTTATATACCCTTGATGCTGAGACTGCAAAGTCTAAAAACCGGGGAAATTATCGGCTTAAGTGGTTTCATGTTAGCAGTGTTACTAGCAATCTGTGTGCTACCAATTTCTGGGGTAGCGACATTATTACTAGTTCCCTACTTACTTTGGAGTCCTATTGGTACATACACCACTGAAGAATTAAGACAGATGAATCCAGAAGATGCTTAGTATACAGAGGCTAAAATAAACGCCCATAACGGGCTACTGATTGATGATTCAACCAAGCCCACATTTGATCACCATAACAAAAATGCCACCATTCTTTGGGGTTACGTTGAAAACCAGCTTTCAACATGACCTCATACAATAACTGACGATGGGCATGATAGTAATGAGCATAGCGATGATCCTGATCAGCATAGTAATCAGGATGCGATCGCACTGACATTTCATCAATAGGCGAACCCATATCAATTACTTGTCCAGTTTCATCCACCAATGTAAGGGCTGTACTATCACTAACTATCTCTAGACCTCATTATGACGTTACTGCATAGACTTTTAGAGAATCGGCTTTCTGTTTCTAATATTGTTGGTGTAGTGAATGAAAAACCATTGTTCTTATTTAATGAGAGTAGAGGTATAGCGTTTCCTAATCTGCTGAGGTACAAATCTCTGCGTAACTCTGCGCTTTACTCCGCGCTCCTCTGCGTTTCCAAATATTATCTGTATCTCACTTAACTGGGAATCACTATATTTTAAATTATGCAGAAGATTTAGATTGAATAGTCTGTATGAGCATAGAAAATCATCAACTGCATCTTTTTGATTTAGTTACAATACAAAGATGCTCTTTAAGCCAAATTTTAGCGATAATTCCTCAAACAATTGAAGAAATTTTCATTTACTTTAGTACAGAATTGCTAAATTTAGAACATTCTACAACTGTTCCCTATTTATTTGACTATAGTGTGTTGATGGTACGTGGAGTATTTGCCGCAGAAGGGGAAAATTTCATGTTGCCACGTTCTGCTCGTTGTTAATCAAAACAAGTAGGCGATCGCTCAAGAAAACATATTAAATCTATTGCCAAAAAATCAAATATATGAGAACTTTGCAAAGGGTCTAAATAATATAATTTTTCTGCTGTATGAAATAGACCTAATCTCTAACTAATAACCATATTCTTATAGATTCTGTGCGGGAGGATTAAAGATGAATGGACGCACGATTTATCTGTTAGCAGCACTCGCAGGTGGTGCTATTCTACCAGTCCAAGTGGCTCTCAATACTCTGCTGCGACGCTATGTAGGTGAACCCATGCAAGTCACATTCATTTCCTACCTAGCGGGTACATTAGCATCGCTGGCTATTTGTTTAGTAGCACAATATCCCATTCCTGCTGCTGCTGTGCTGTCACAAACTTCTTGGTGGATGTGGATTGGTGGATGTTTAGGTACTTTGTATGTTTGGTCAACCATTTTTGCTACACCCAAAATTGGAGCATCCCTAGCACTTGCCCTAACAATTGCAGGACAGATGATTGCCGCACTTTTCCTTGATCATTACGGCGCGCTGGGACTAACTAAGTTTGCAGCCAGTCCCACGCGCATTGCAGGAGTTGTATTTGTGGTTGTGGGTGTTTCCTTGGTTGCTTATGCCAAGCGATAATGGGTTGACACTCCCCCGAATTTTAGTGAAAATTTCGCTACGCTCATTTTCACTAAAATTCGGGGGATTCTTGGTTCAACGAGTCTCCGTTAGACGACAGGTTTACACCAATCGCCCAAGAGGGAGTCTCTCCCCAAGCGTGAGTTCCGCTATGCCCTAGCGTACTGAGTCCTAATCTCAAAATGTTGATGCTGGCGTTTATGTCCCTATCTTCCACATAGTTACAATGCCCACAGACATGAGTTCTAGTAGATAGGGATTTTTTAACTTTCTTTCCGCAATTAGAACAATTTTGGCTTGTGTTGTAGGGAGGTACAGCAATAGTTATCTTCCCATATTTGTAACCAAAATACTCTAACCATTGACGAAAAGTTGACCACCCAGCGTCACTGATTGATTTGGATAGATGTCGGTTTTTTATCATGCCTTTGACATTCAAATCTTCGTAGACTATCACATCATTAGAGTGAACAACGGAATATGCCAATTTCTTGCAATATTCTTTTCGCTGTCTACTTACTTTTAAATGTTTACGGGCATACCTATTTCTAGCCTTGCGGTAATTGTTAGATTGTCTAGCCTTTGCTTTCTTTCTTTCCTTGCTGAACTTCTTGGATTTCTTGCGGTTAGCTCGGTTTAACTGCTTTTCTGCCTTACGGTAAAACTTAGGTGAAAGTTCTAAATTACCATTGCTATCAGCAATGAAGTGGTTCAGACCTAAGTCTAAACCAACTGCTTTTTTAGTCGGTTGAGTTTCTATCCTTACGTCAACACGGCAGTCGCTACAACGGGGGGAACCCCCGCAACGCGCTGCCTCATCAATAGCAAATTGAGCGTAATAACCATCAGCACGACGCACTAACCGAACTCGCTTAATCTGTTTGATATCGTAGTAGTTTAGGTCATATGTTCCTTTTAGTTTTAAAGTACCTATGCCCTTTTTATCCCTAAAGGTGATAGCTTTCCGATTTGGCGAAAGTTGCCATCCTGACGTTTTATACTCTACTGAACGGCAGTTTTTCTTAAATTTTGGAAAACCCTTTTTACCTTTAATTTTCTTTTTGCAGTTGTCGTAAAACCGAGATATCGCTGACCAAGAACGTTCTGCGGCAGACTGTCTAGCCATTGAATTAAGTTCATCTGCGAAAGGAAATTCTTGAGCCAATACCGCACAGTATTTATTAAGGTCATATCTGCCAATTTTTTTGTTATCCATCCAATAGCGCAAGCACTTGTTTTGAATAAATTGGCTAGTACGTATAGTTTCATCTATTGCACGATATTGTTTTTCTTTTCCTTTACATTTGAACTCGTAGATTATCATGGCTCGACCTCTTTAACACAATCTTATGTTACCATGATTGACATAAGATAGCCAAATAAATTTGGCTCATTCGCTTATATCCCCCAAATGAATCAGGGGGTTTTACGCATCACGACTCATAAAAATAACACAACATCACAACAATTACCTCTAAAAATGCGTGAACTTTATCCCCTCATTGAGCCTTATCAATCAGGTAAATTACAAGTTTCGGAATTACATACGATTCATTTTGAAGAATCAGGTAATCCCCAAGGTAAGCCTATAGTTTTACTGCATGGTGGCCCTGGTGGTGGGTGTCCGCCATATTATCGCCAATATTTTCATCCAGAAAAATGGCGATTAATTATGTTTGATCAACGTGGTTGTGGTAAAAGTCAACCCCATGCAGAGTTAAGAGAAAATACAACTTGGGATTTAGTCAATGACATTGAAAAATTGCGGGAACATTTAAATATAGAAAAGTGGGTAGTTTTTGGTGGTAGTTGGGGTAGCACCTTATCTTTAGCCTATAGTCAAACTCATCCAGAACGCTGTTCGGGTTTAATTTTACGTGGTATATTCTTGCTGAGGCAAAAAGAATTAAAGTGGTTTTATCAAGAAGGTGCTAGCTATATTTTCCCTGATGCTTGGGAAGAATATCTCAAACCAATTCCTGTCGATGAACGTGATGATTTACTGACTGCGTATTATCAACGTTTAACTAGCCCTGATTTGGAAATTAGACAAGCAGCAGCAAAGGCTTGGTCAATTTGGGAAGCTAGCACCAGCAGATTATTTACAGATACCCAATTAATGCAAACTTTTGGAGAGGATAAATTTGCAGAAGCATTCGCTCGGATTGAATGCCATTATTTTATCAATAAAGGCTTTTTAAATTTTGATAATCAACTACTATTAAATGTTGACCGCATTCGCCATATTCCTGGTGTGATTGTGCAAGGGCGTTATGATGTAGTTTGCCCAATGGTATCAGCTTGGGAATTACACAAAGCCTGGCCAGAAGCGGAATTTATCGTTGTTCCTGATGCGGGGCATTCAATGAGTGAAGTGGGAATTCGCAGTGCTTTAATTGAGGCGACAGATAGGTTTGCTGACATGAATTAAAAGCTGATTTTAAGTGTTGTACGTACTGTTTCGTCCGCAATGGGGACTTTTTTGCCCCACTAATACCAATTTGAAAAAAGAATGCGACAGATGTACAGCCCCAAATGCTTGTTCTGTCTTAATTCTTAATTTTGAATTTTGAATTTTGAATTTTGAATTTTGAATTGGTATAAGGATCATTCCACTCAAATTTTGACACAAATGTAAACCCTGAAGGGTAGGCAGTATATCACACAGCAAATACCACCCTTGACAATGTCTTCTGATTCTGAACTTGTCATTGACGATTTGGGAATACTAAATCCACTAGAAATTGTGAGGATTTAGCTGTATGGTTAGTGCTGTTGCTAGTATTCTTGGATATCGCATCATCGAAGAACTCTACAGTGGTTCTAGAACCCAAGTTTATCGAGCAGTGAGAGAATCCGACTTAGTACCAGTAGCGATTAAATTACTGAAAAATCCTTTTCCTAGCTTCCATGAAATCTTGTCGTTTCGCAATCAGTACACCATTGCGAAAAATCTCCATTCACCTTCGATTATTCAAACCTATAGCCTAGAACCCTTCCAAAATGGCTATATCCTAGTTATGGAAGACTTTGGGGGAATTTCTCTGAATGATTATTTCGCCCAAAATCAAAGTTCTGCGTTTTTAAAAGAGTTTTTAATGATAGCGATCGCTTTATGCGACACTTTAAACATACTCTACCGTGAGCGCATCATTCATAAAGATATTAAACCCAGCAATATATTAATTAATCCCGAAACTAAACAAGTTAAATTAATTGACTTTAGCATTGCATCTTTACTTCCACGAGAAACCCAAACACTAGTCAATCCTAATGTTTTAGAAGGGACACTAGCTTATATATCTCCCGAACAAACAGGGAGAATGAATCGCGGGATTGATTATCGCACAGACTTCTATTCTTTGGGTGTCACTTTTTATGAATTACTCACAGGAGAATTACCTTTTGCATCAAATGATCCAATGGAGTTGGTACATTCTCATTTAGCAAAAATTCCAGAAAAGTTAAGTAATCCCAAAACACAACTTCCTTCAGTTCTGGGTGAGATTGTCCTGAAATTGATGGCGAAAAATGCTGAGGATAGATATCAAAGTGCATTAGGGTTAAAGTTTGACTTAGAGAATTGTTTACAACAGCTAGAAACAACAGGTGGCATAACATCCTTTGAAATCGCCACCAGGGACGTGTGCGATCGCTTCATCATGCCTGATAAACTCTATGGCCGAGAAGCTGAAGTTAAAACCCTGCTGGCAGCCTTTGATAGAGTCAGCCAGGGTGAAACCGAAATGATGCTCGTCGCTGGTTTCTCTGGAATTGGCAAAACGGCGGTTGTCAATGAAGTTCACAAACCAATTGTGAGACAACGCGGTTATTTTATTAAAGGGAAATATGACCAATTTGGGCGTAATATTCCCTTCAGTGCCTTTGTGCAAGCATTCCGAGATTTAATGACTCAATTGCTCACCGAAAGCGATGTCCAAATAGGGCAATGGAAAACCAAAATCTTAAATGCTATTGGCGAAAATGGACAGGTAATTATTGAAGTCATCCCCGAATTATCAAAAATTATTGGTGAACAACCACTAGCTGTGGAATTATCAGGAACAGCAGCGCAAAATCGATTTAATTTATTATTTCACAAATTTACTCAAGTCTTTGCCAGTGCAGAACATCCCTTAGTGATGTTTTTGGATGATTTGCAATGGGCAGATTCGGCATCACTGAACTTAATCCAGCTATTAATGGTTGATACAAGTCATCTGTTCATCATTGGTGCATACCGTGATAACGAAGTCAGCCCAGGACATCCATTAATGTTGACATTGGGTGAAATTACTAAAAAACAAGCAACAATTAATACGATTACTTTACTACCACTAACTCAAGAACAAGTAAATAAATTAGTCGCTGACACTCTCAAATGTACAGAAAATTTGGCATGGAATCTTTCTGTATTGCTTTATCAAAAAACTCAAGGTAATCCATTTTTCGTCACCCAGTTTCTCAAAGCATTATATCAAGATGGATTAATTAGATTTTCTCCCTCAGGAGGCTGGGAATGTGACATCGCACAAGTGGCAACTCAAGCGGTTACAGATGACATTGTGGCTTTTATGAGTTTTCAATTGCGAAAACTACCGCTATCAACTCAACAAGTCATCAAATTAGCAGCTTGTATTGGTAACTCTTTTGATTTAGCAACTTTAGCTATTGTTTCAGAACAATCAGAAATTGAAACGGCATCTGCTTTGTGGAAAGCATTACAAGAAGGATTAATTTTACCTATTAGTGAAGTTTATAAGTTTTATCAACAAGAGTCATCAGTCAAGGGTAATTTGTCATTTGTAGAAGAAGTACAACCAGGACAAATGACAGTTGAATACAAATTTTTACATGACCGAGTACAACAAGCAGCTTATTCTTTAATTCCACCCCAAGAAATACAATCTGTTCACTTAAAGATTGGGCAATTACTGCTAAACAATACACCAGCAGCCAACCTAGAAGATGGCATTTTTGCGATCGTCAATCAACTAAATCTGGCAAAAGAATTACTCACCCAATCCACAGAACGGCAAGCCTTAGCGGAGTACAACCTTTTAGCAAGTCGCAAAGCCAAAATTGCCACAGCCTATGTTGCAGCTTTTCAATATGCCCAGAAAGGTATAGATGTACTGGCTGAAGATAGCTGGCAAACTCAATATCACTTGACTTTGGAACTGCATCAAATAGCGGCAGAAACATCTCATCTGATTGGTGATTTGCAACAGATGCAAGCATTTACTGACCTGGTTCTCGACCATGCCAAAACGCCATTAGATATGGTGAGTGTGTACGGGGTGATCATTGATGCTTTCACTACTCAAGCTCAGATTACTGATGCGATCGCAGCTGCAATTAATATTCTTGGGCAATTACAAGTGGAACTGCCTTCGGAACCTAGTCAAGCAGATGTCACAGCTGCCTTTGATGCTGTGGCTCATGTTCTTGAGGGACACTCACCTGCTGAATTACTCAACCTCCCATCTGTAACAGATAACAATATTCTGGCAGCAGCACGAATTTTAACATCACTAGCACCTGCGGCTTATCTATCTCAGCCGCTTTTATATTTAGTGGTGATTTTAAAAAAGGTTTATCTATCGGTTGTCTATGGCAATGAGTCAACATCACCCTTTACCTATGCTTCTTATGGAATATTGCTATGTGGTATCGTAGGCAACTTGGAATTAGGCTATGAATTTGGTCAGTTAGCTCTTGATTTACTATATCGAGATCCCAATTCTCAATTCAAAGGCAAAACTTTAACACTGGTCTATCTTTACACTAGACATGGAAAAACGCATTTGCGTGAGACTCTACAACCTTTACAACATGCCTATTCTAGTTGTTTGGACGCAGGCGATCTGGCTTTTACTGGTTATTGCGCGTATAACTACGTATTATATTCCCATTTTGCGGGACAAAATTTAACTCAGTTAGAACTAGAATCTGATGCCTATTGTCAAGCACTTGCTCACCTTAAGCAAAATCTCACACACACTTATTGTCTATTAGCTCGACAAATTATCCTGAATTTAACGGGGTATGCAGATAATCCTGTGGTTTTGAGTGGTACAGCTTACAATGAACAGCAACAATTGCCATTGCATGAAGCGGCAAGCGATCGCACTGGATTAGCATTGCTGTGGATTAACAAACTAATTGTTTCCTATCTATTCGCTGAGTTTGCCCCAGCCGTACAACAAGCCCAACAAGCAAGACAGTATTTAGATGCTGTTATGGCTTTTGTTTATGTACCGATCTTTCATTTTTATGAGTCTTTAGCGCAACTGGCAGTATTTGAACAACTCTCAGTACCGGAACAACAGCAGATAGAAGAACGCATCGCTAGTAACCAAGAAATTCTCAAATACTGGGCAACGCACGCACCCATAAATTTCCAACACAAATATGATCTGGTAGCAGCAGAGTGGTATCGAGTGTTGGGGAATCGAAAAGAAGCAATGGAATTTTATGATTGTGCTATTGCTCTTGCCAAAGCTAACGGCTATATCCAAGAAGAAAGCCTGGCCAACGAACTCGCCGCCAAGTTTTATCTCGACTGGGGCAAAAAACGGATGGCTGAGGAATACATGATTCAAGCCTACTACGGCTATGCTTGTTGGGGCGCAAAAGCGAAAGTTGCCGATTTAGAAAGAAGGTATCCCCAACTACTCGCTCCCATCTTTGAGCAAACTCAATCTCCTATCTCCACAAATGAAACTATCTTTGCATTAGGGAATAGCACCAGCACCTCCACCAGTTCCCATCCTTCTAGTAGTAGCAGTGTGTCTACATCTCTTGATTTAGGTGTCATTTTCAAAGCTTACCAAACCATTTCCAGTGAAATCGAATTGGAAAAACTGCTCTCGGTACTGCTTTCTATCGTGATTAAAAATGCTGGATCTGATCGATGTGTATTTATGATGCCGCAGTCCGATCAACTGCAAATTCAAGCTTTGGCCAAGCTTTCTGGTAACAACATCGATTTTTATCCTATGCTGCTCAACCCACAGCCTGTTGAGGACTCGGTTGATGTACCAGTTGGCTTAATTCATACTGTCAAACGCAGTTTAAAACCAATAGTAATTGTGGATGCTAGGGTACATCCGCAATTTATCAATGACCCCTATATTCAGCAACAGCAGCCTAAAAGTATTTTGTGTAGTCCAATTTTGTATCAAGGCAAGTTGCGAGGCATTTTATATCTGGAAAATAGTTTAGTCACGGGGGCATTTACAAGCGATCGCGTGGAACTCCTGAATTTACTTTGCACTCAAGCTGCAATTTCCCTAGAAAATGCCCGACTTTATGAAAATTCCCAGAATTATGCCCAAAAATTGACACAATCTCTCACACAATTGCAGGCTAATGAAATCCGCTTTCAAAATTTGGCCAATAATATTCCGGGGATGGTATACCAATTCCATCTGGCTGCGGATGGTTCCACTTCTACACCCTACGTTAGTTCTGGCTGTTGGGACTTGTATGAGTTAGATCCAGAGTTGGTAATGGCGGGGATACATAATCTTTATACAATGCACCATCCTGATGATCACGCAGCAATGGTAGAAGCCCTCACCGACTCTGCACAAAATCTCACACCTTTTAGACAAGAATGTCGCCTTGTCTTGCCTTCGGGAAAGGTGAAATGGGTGCAATTTGCTTCCAGGCCAACCCGACGAGCCGATGGGGTAACTGTATGGGATGGGGTAGTGATTGACATTAGCGAACGCAAACAAGCTGAGAAATCTTTCAGACTGACTCAGTTTGCCATTGATCGTTCTAGCGTGCCGATCTGGTGGGTTAAACCGAGCGGAAAGATTTCTTATGTTAATGATGCTGCCTGCCACGATCTAGGCTATTCTCGAACTGAGATTTTGCAAAGATACGTGTGGGACTTCAATCCAGAACTTTCATCGGAAATTTGGGAAAAGCATTGGCAGGAGCTTAAACAGAAGGGTTCATTTGTCTTTGAGGCTGACAATTTCAACAAATCAGGGCATAGCTATCCGGTGGAAGTAACGGTTAACTACCTTGAACTGGAAGGCGAAGAGTACAACTGTGCATTTGTCAAAAATATTAGCGATCGCAAACAAGCAGAACTTGCCTTGCAACAAGCGCAATTACAAATAATTCAAAGTGAGAAAATGTCTGCTTTGGGTAACTTAGTTGCTGGTGTAGCTCATGAAATGAATAATCCTTTGGGTTTTATTGCTGCCAGTATCAAACAAGCTCAACCCACCGTTGCTGATATTTTTGCACACTTAAAACTCTATCAAGAAACTTTCCCTAACAAGAGTGCAGAAATCGCAGACCATGCCGAATCAATTGACTTAGAATATAGCTTAGAAGATTTGCCCAAAATGCTTGATTCCATGACTTTGGCGTGCAACAGGCTAAAAAATATCAGCACTAGTTTACGTACTTTCTCTCGTGCCGATCGCGATTACAAAGTGCCATTTAATATTCATGAAGGTATTGATAGTACAATTTTGATTCTCAAACATCGTCTCAAAGCTAACGAACAACGTCCAGCGATTGCAGTTGTTACCAACTATGGTAATTTACCGCCAATAGAATGTTTTCCTGGGCAATTAAATCAGGTATTTATGAATATTCTTGCTAATGCTATTGATGCTTTAGAAGAGTCGAATCTGGGACGAAATATGGCAGATATTCAAGCCAGTCCTAACCGAATTACTATTAGCACTGAGCTAGAGAATAATCTTGTTAAAATTGTCATCGCTGACAATGCTAAGGGGATGAGTGAAGAAATTAAACAAAAAATATTTGACAATTTATTTACGACGAAAGCTGTCGGCAAAGGCACGGGGTTGGGATTGGCGATTGCCCGTCAAATTGTCGAAGAAACTCACGGTGGCAAACTAAGTTGCAAATCTGTTCTGGGCGAAGGAACAGAATTTTTAATTGAAATTCCAGTGTAATACCAATTCAAAATTCAAAATACTCTACGAGAAGGCTTGCGCCTACAAAATTCAAAATTAAGAAAATGGGACTCAGCATAGCTTTTGGCGTTTGCATTTGAATCGCATTTTTTGTGAATTGGTATAAGTTGCAGCTACACAAACACAGCCTGCTTCCTAACGCCAATCAATTTTTACCTTTCGGTGATTGCGCTCTTATTCCCAAGCTTTGATTTCTTGGAGTAAAGTCTCAATATCTCTAAGGCGAAATATATGAAATTTATTGGTGTTGATTTGGGTTGGAAATCTCAACCTAGTGGGTTATCTTGCTTACAATTAACCAAAGGAAAATTAGAGTTAGTTGATTTAGAACGACAAGATGCGATCGCCGATATTTTAAGCTGGATAGATCATTGGGTAAAACCAGACGAATCTGCACTCATCGCTGTAGATGCACCTACCCTCATTCCTAACGCCACAGGTAGCCGTCTCCCCGATAAACTAACTCACAAATACTTTGGCAAATATCACGCCGGCTGTTATCCCGCTAACCAAAATCTCCCCTTTGCAGAACGGACTATTAATTTTGGCTTAGAATTAGAATCCCGTGGTTATCTTCATGCACCGGAAATTACACCGCAAACACCAGGGAGATATCAAATTGAAGTCTTTCCCCATCCCGCTATAGTGCATTTATTCGGTTTAGAACGCATCCTTAAATACAAAAAAGGGCGTATCAGTGAACGCCGCTTAGAATTAATCAAATTACATCAATATATTGTGGAAATTCTGCCTCAATTTGAGCCTGCTTTATCTATCGGTAGTTGGTTAACTGATGAAATTCCCCACACAGGTACAGAACTCAAAGCCACAGAAGATAAACTAGACAGCTTAATTTGTGCGTATGTAGCTGCTTATTGGTGGTACTGGGGAGAACAACGCAACCTGGTACTAGGCGATCGCACCACGGGCTACATTGTTATCCCCAAGGGATTGGGAACTGGGGACTAGGGACTGGGGATTGGGATCAAATAAATCTCCCCCTGCGCCCTGCACCCCTGCACCCCTTTCTTAATTACTCCGCCCAAGCAATCAATCTTGGTTCATAAAGGCTAGACAGGTGTGGGTGTTTGGGTAATACCCGTAAAGACAAACCTTGTAAACCAGAGGTGGTGTAAACGATATCAGCAGTGTAAACACCTAAGCCGTTTGTATCCTGTCCTTGGTAATCCATAACGACAGGGACAGCGTTAACTATCTCACCGTTGGCATCAATTGCGCCTTGATATAGTTCTACTTGCACATCTTCATTGCTTAAAGTGGCCAGGTCAACTTTTGCTTTTACACCCACAGTTTGATTAACTTCTATATCTGCACTTGCAGATACATCAATATCTTTGACTCTGATGTTAAACCAATGATCACCAAGTTTTGCTTTCCAAGCTGCTAATTCCTTAGCTGGAGCATATTGATCAGATTTTAAGGTGTGGTAGCGATCGCTAGCTGGGAAATATGCCCGTTCAGCGTATTCTCGCACCATGCGCGCTGTATTAAAGAAAGGACAATTCAAGCGAATCGCGTCTTTCATTTTGGCTACCCAAGGACGGGGTAAGCCATCATCATCGCGATGGTCATAGAATAAGGGTACTACCTCTTTTTCCAATAAATCATAGAGGGCGTTGGCTTCTACTTCATCTTGATAGTTGGGATCTTCGTAGTTTTCGCCGTGACCAATTGCCCAACCTGTACGTACATAGTCGGCTTCATCCCACCAACCATCTAGCACACTCAAATTAGGTAAGCCATTCATAGCGGCTTTCATCCCACTAGTACCGGAGGCTTCACGGGGACGACGGGGAGTATTTAACCAGACATCACAACCAGCTACCATCAAGCGGGAAATGTGAATGTCATAGTTGGGAACAAACACGATTTGTTTTTCTAGGTGTTGTTCGCGGATAAAGTGATTGATGTCGCGGATGAGTTCTTTACCGGGAATATCTTTCGGGTGTGCCTTCCCAGCAATGACGAATTGCACCTTACGGCCTTTGTTACCTAGTAAAATGCGCTTAATCCGTTCAATGTCACGCATCCACAGGGTAGCGCGTTTGTAGGTAGCAAACCGCCGGGCAAAACCAATGGTTAAAACATTGGGGTCGAGAACTTCTTGGGCTTGGGCAATTTCCGAGGGAGACGCACCGCGATCGCGTAGATGCTTGACTAAATGATCCCGTACATACAAAATCATATCCAAGCGGCAACGCTCGTGATTACGCCACAACTCCTCATCGGGAATTGCTTCCATTTTCTCCCACATGGGGCTATCTGGTGGTGTTGATGACCAATTGGGGCCTAGATAGCGATCGTATAACTCTTGAGTGGATTTCGCTACACAACTGCGGGCATGAACACCGTTAGTAATGGCGGTAATTGGTACTTCGTCTACAGGGACTTTTTTCCATAACCCTTGGAACATCTGACGGGAAACTACGCCGTGTAGTTGGGCAACACCATTAGAAGCCGTAGCCATCTTTAAAGCCAGCACTGCCATACTAAAGGGTGCAGATAAATCGCCTGTATTTTCTCTTCCCAGACCTAAAAATTGCTCTTTGGGGAGATCAAAAATATCTGCGTAGTAGCCCAAGTAATGCAAAATCTTATCGGGAGGGAACAAATCAATCCCCGCCGGCACTGGTGTATGGGTGGTGAAAATATTACTGGACATCACCACCTGTTTAGCTTCGGCGTAACTTAATCCCTGTTCTTGAATTAATGTCCGAATGCGTTCTAGGGCAGAGAAGGCGGCGTGACCTTCATTCATGTGATAAGCGGTGACTTCATAGCCCAACGCCTTCAACATCTGCACACCACCAATCCCCAGCATGATTTCTTGGTGGATACGCATATCAATATCGCCACCATACAACTGATCTGTGATGTCGTGGTCGTAAGGGTTATTGGGTTCAATGTTGGTATCTAGCATATACAGAGGGACTGTTCCCACCTGTACGCGCCACACCCTGGCGTAGACCTTCCGCCCTGGATAATCTACGGCAATCCGCAGTTCTGAACCGTCGGGATTGCGTTCTAGGTGCAAGGGCATATTGTAGAAATCGTTAATCGGATAACGTTCTTGCTGCCAGCCATCCACATTGAGATACTGGGCAAAGTAGCCTTGCTGATACAGTAAACCCACTCCCACAAGTGGTAAGCCCAAGTCACTGGCAGATTTGAGGTGATCCCCCGCCAGTACCCCCAAGCCTCCAGAATATACCGGTAGACAATCTACCAATCCAAACTCAGCCGAAAAATAGGCGTAACATTCCTTTGGCTTCTGACTGCGCTGTTTCTGATACCAAGTGCGTTCCTGCACATAATCTTCTAATTGACGGGCGGCACGATCCATTTGCGCCAGGAAGCCTTCATCTTCGACCACTTCCAAAAGCCGCGCTTGGCTGATTGTACCTAACATCAATACTGGGTTATGGTGGCTAGATTCCCATAAATCCGGGTCTAAGCGGCGAAATAAATCTTTAGTCTCAACATTCCAATCCCAGTGTAAGTTGTAAGCCAACTTCCGCATTGGTTCTAGTCTTGGCGGTAGTGAAGGAGAAACGTTGAATGTGCGAATCGGCTGCATAGGTTAGCAAAGTTCCTAGTATAGCTATGGCTATTGTTGACTGTCTTTATCCAATGTTGCCAATTCTTTATACTATGTTTGTAAAATACCTCTGACTTTGTTAAGCAATGAAAATTACCAAAGGAGATTGGCTATTAATTAATCCTCGTGGTATTTCCTGCTATTATCCCATCTGAAAAATTTATACTGACGTTGCGGAAAACTTAATTATTTTTTTAGATATTTGCTACTATCCAGAGGTTCTGTGAACAATTATTTAGTAGGGATAAATGAAGCGGCAGGGGTCGGGTTAATGTGATTAAAATTTATCTTTGCTGGACATGAGGACTAATATTTGATTTATAAAAAAACTCCGTCATGTTCTCTGTTTCCTTCTTGAGCAAATGATTTCAAGAATCACAGCAGACTCTGAAATATATTTAACCCAAACTTACTGGGTTAGAGATTGACTCTGTTGTTCTTGATCCCAAAATAATAATTATATTTATGTAGATACGCGATAAAATCTGCTGTTTTGAGCATTTTAAAATTTTGGCAAAACAACAATATCTGGAGTTTGTTGAGTCTCAGCCTCATCTACAATAGATGAAATTTCATGTACCGAGAGACGGTTGTTCAGAAGTGTTTTTAGTCATACTCAAAGCCACGGCGGCGGCAAAAGTCATTTCGGCGGCGACTTGGTAAGCCATTTTGATACTCGCTTTATTTTCCTGATTGGAAACAGGTAAGTATCTTTTTTGACGATGTGATTCCCGTTGGACTTTACCAGAAGCGATCGCCCGTTGCAAAAGAATGAGCGCGTCTACATCTTCTGAGTCATAATTAAGTTGTAAAAGTGTGTTAATTTGATTTTGGTCTGTAATTCCTAAGTAACCAACGCTTAAAGCTTGTTGAGCAATTTCTTTAATTAAAGCCATAATTTCCGTCAAAATTGTGCGTTAACTGTGATTTTGAAGACATGGAATAAAGCAGCAAGCATCAAGAGATATCATCCTAATTGCCAATGAGGATATCATGTTAGCCACTGCGATGATGACTGTCTTCAAAATTTATAATGTCAGATGTCAACAACACATCACCCTATTGGATTACCCAATAGGGTGATTGACAAATTAGCTTGAATCATGAATGGGGCGAGGCGGAAGCTATAAGGAAAAAAATTTTTTGTTTAATGTACTACATTTATTATTTATTAACACACAGTAGTCCTATCTCATTGATGAGAATTCCGGCTATCCAGATTACCGACTTTTTTGAGAAGTCGGTAATCTTGTTTCTTTGTTAGTTTTCTGTTGTTGTCTTTCGATACTACTCAGCTAAATTAATTGCCGGATTACGACTAAAAAATCCTCTAGGAGAGAGTTTAAACCCAAGTTTATGAACAGGCATCACCGGCCAGTCTTCTGGTTTAGGTACGTGAGTAATCCCTATAGTATACCAAACAACAATATCTTCACCAGTCAAAGACTCATTATTAGCGATATATTTTGGTAAACCTTCCCCTGGTGCAGTTTGATTGGGATAATCACCCCCAGCATATAATTCTTGGGGTTGATATTTTGTTACCCAAAAATGATGGGTAGCAAAACCAGCTTTTTGGCGAATTTTTGCCCCTTCTACTGAAAACATCACAGTATTACTTCCTGGCATTAACATATATGCAGGTGCAGATCCTAATGTATTCTTTTTCTCTGCACTAACAATCATCCATTCACGACTATGTTTGATATCTGCATCGCGGACGGCAGCTTTTTCAGTTGTTAATGGGGTATCTTCGACGACAATGGCATTGCCTACAGGATTATTCTTACCGATGGGTAAACTGTTCACGTTCATTTCCATGACGGAATTCGCTTGTCCATCAACATCCATATCTAAACGGTAGTTGAAAAAGTGTTGATGATTGACTCCAAAGGTATTTTTTGCCAACATCCGTCCATAGGCATTATCAAACTTTTCCTGTGCCGCCGCCGTTCCCTGTGCCAAAACAATTCCTGATAAATCGTTTTCTACTTCAATACTGCCATCTTGATGGAAAATCCAGTTAATGGCGTAGTCATAGTTATCAACAGCAGCCGTCATCGTTAAGACTAACTCGCGGTTACGGCGCACATCATTACGTTGGGTATTATACTCATAGTGCTTCCACAAGATACCGCGATCGCGCTCATAAATTCCCACGACTCCCGGCATAGTATAAGGTTCGCCCTCTTCATTGGCAAACACCGCATCTAGTAAAACCCCATTTTCTGGGACTTCCTTTCCTATCTCCATTGTGTTGGCAAGTAATCCTAGATTATATTCCCCCACATCAAAAGCATTTCTAAATGACCATGCGGGGTTAGGATCACCGTAAGGAACTACCATTTCCGATAAACCAGCGCGGTACAGCACAGGACGCTCATTTTCGCCGTCTTTGTAGGTGACTTGATATAACACCAGTCCACTACGGGGGTGCATCATGTAACGAAATTTCCACCCCTGCCAAGTGATTTCATTCCCCTTGATTTGAAAAGTTTTACCTTGGGGTTGGAGGATTTTTAAAAGTTTTGGCGGTGACAGCAGTTTACCTAAAGACTGTAAATCATAGTTCCAATTAGTTTGGGAAATGGGAACTACACCCTGGTCAATAAAACTGCTAACAGTGTTAGTGTTTAAATTAACAGTCGCTAGTACACTCTCAATGGGACTGCCGTAATAATTCCAATTGTCACCCCTGTAAAATAATAAAGTCCGGCAAATCCGACTACCTGCGGCGGCTTCTTCCTGGCTTAAAATTCCCGCCGCCCAACAACTAATCTGTACTTGATTAAAATCTGTAATTCCCCGCTTTTTCATTGCTGCTTGCCATCGCGGGTCAGATTTGACTACTTGCCTAGCAATTTCGTATTCTGATGCCAGAATTGATGGCTGGACGTTGGGAATCTTTTTCCAAGAAGTGATTTTTTGAGTTTTAAGGTCAACTGTAGCCTCATAGGTTTTATTCTGTACTCTCTCATAGACCACTAAAAAAACTTGGCGTGTAAATGATTGACCTGCTGTAAATTTCAAAACCTCGGTTTTATCTGGTTCGGCTAAGGTGATGAGGGGGAAAGCCGCCATATCAGTTAAAGGTTTTTCCTTTCTAATCACTTCTACAGCCGTTTTAATTTCTGCTGCTGTTAACGCTGTGAGGGGATGGGTAATCGTTGGCTGTTGTGCTGTAACTGTCCCTATGAACTTCAGTGAGAGAGCAAAGCAGACGATAATGGTAATAATTAAACAAAAAAATAACCTGAGCCGTTTATTCATTCTTGAGCATCTGGAAACAACTTGATTGTTATTTATTTCCAGAAATTAGCTACAAAACAGAATCGAACTGGAATTAGACTGTATATACCCAGAAAACTGAGAAGTTTGCTATCTGGCTGGTGGTAACAGGTTGTGAAAATACTTCCCAAAGCACAAAAGTAGGAAAGTTAATCTCTTGATTTCTTACGAATAGTTTTTATAAACCTTCTCAATCAATGCTTCTGAAAGCTAATGTGGTATATCTCTATTGCACAGTCGAACCTTGATTGCGATCGCTTTATTTCATGATAATATCTACACGGATTTTATAGAGAAATCAGCATGAAATAAACGCCACACTTACCTTAACTGAAAAATTAACAGAAAAGATGACAATGATCAACAGCCTTAAAGAACTAATTAACGTTTTCTGTTGAAGTAGGATGAAAGTTAAGAAAAATATATTTTAGAAGACCGCAGCCAATATTGAGCATATAATTTAGCAACAAATTTGCTATTTATTACCGTGGTATTTACCAAGGCAATCTATTACCATCCCATGAAAAGAATTGCCCACTATCACTTTTTTGTAATTTTTCCATAACTGCTAGTAACTGATTCACAGTACGTTCAACGGAGAATAGTTTTTCTACTGCTACATTGCGTTGGAATGGTCGAGAAAGTTGTGTATCAGTTGTACCAGGATGTAAAGTTATCACTACAGTATTAGGACAACTTCTACCATACTCAATCGCCACATTTTTCATCAACATATTAAGTGCTGTTTTTGAGGCTCGATAACCATACCAGCCACCAAGCTGATTATCGCCAATACTAGCTAGTTTAGCTGATATGGTAGCAAAAATAGCAGGCTCATGATTACGAAATAAAGGCAAAAGATGTTTAGCTAGAAGTACAGCACCTATACTATTTACTTGGAAGTAACGTAATAAATTATCTGGATTAATTTGTCTTAGGCTTTTTTCCGGTTGTAAATCTCCGTCGTGCAGTAATCCGACACAGTTAATTACTAAGTTCAATTTATCAGCTTGAGTACGGATTTTTTGTATAGCTTCAGCAATTTGTAATTCATCAGTAATGTCTAACACTAAACAAGTTAGACGATGAGCATATTTATCTGCTAATGCTAGTAATTCAGCAGCAGATTCTGGTTGGCGATACGTTGCATAAATATTAATGATTCTTTCATCTTCTAGTAATTGCTTGACGAAACCTAATCCAATACCTTGACTCGCTCCTACAATTAGGGCATTACCATGATTAATTTCAGCAAAATAAGACATATGAATATTAATTTATGATTTAGGTAGTATCTCTATAAAATTACCACTTTGTCTATCACAAATTACTATAAATTCACTATTGGGCATTCTGAGGAATATGGGAATCATTTCCGTTGGTATTTCCCATAAAATACCTCCGTCTACCAGGGACTTCCAGAAAATAAATTATCCAATTTCCCAGAGAAGACATCGTTATTTTTCCCCCTGCTCCCTGCCCCCTGCCCCTCTGCCTACACAGTGATAGTATATTTTTTAAGTTGGAAGTCCCCCATACCAACACCGGGTAATGCGATGACTGTAATCTCTCCTGGTTTTAAACAACCGAGAACTTTAACTGGAATATTATCAAACATAATACGGCTGCTATTTTTTTAGGTTTTTAAGAGGTGCGTTATTACACCCTAACACACCCCACTTATAGCAGTCCTATCTGATTTGTGAGAACTCGCGGTGTCCAGATCCCCGACTTCTCAAAGAAGTCGGGGATCTTGTGTCTCATGATGATTTAGGACTGCTATATCTACCTATCTGTTTAAAAATAAAATAGAACAACCATACTTTAAAAGTACACATTTTTTTTTAAATGTGTACTTGTATTGTTATTTATTTTAAATGGAAGTCTAATGCTATCAATACATCAATGATATTGATTTATTTACATTAGAATCATCCTGAAATGACTGAGATTTTTTTTGGAGGAATAGTTTTTCTTGTTGCTTGGGTATTTGTGGATCATATTTCAAAATATTGTCCGTTAATTTCTGATTTATTTTTGTTAAAAATCTAATTTCTGCTTCAAATTTCTCTCTTCCTTGAGTGAAAAACGTTGTTTCCCTGATGTTGATGTAACTACTAGGAATCTGCTGCACCTCATTAGCATCTACTGGTGTAGATAAGATTAATCCTGATGAAAAAGCAGTTAAAGCTATAGCAACTTTGGAGAATATCTTAGATGAAGTCATTTTCATACTATTGCACCTACGCTAACCTAACTTATTTATTTTTCAAAAAAATATATAACCAGAAGCTTTTTTTATTAGAAACGCGATATTACTATAATTATGAATTTAATATTAAGAATTTAAGATATTTTCATGTTGTAATGAAGATATACGTACTCTCTACTGACAGTATACAATATATTCAAAACAGAAAAATTACAGTGAGAACAAAATATAGCTTTTAAAGCAAATTATCAGTATTACTTGACATTTACGTGATACATCATAAATAAGTTAAAATATTTACATTCTTCTAATACACATATATATGCTGTATGGTCATATAGGGATGTGTATTTTTGTGGGTTTATAATTTACTTACCAATACAAAATCTACTGAAAATTCTATCAAGAACAGATTCAGTTACTTCTTCGCCAGTGATTTCTCCTAGTGCTTGAATTGCACCTCTTAAATCAATTGTCCAAAAGTCTAAAGGTAGTTGCTGGTTAATTGTGGCTTGTACTTGCGTTAGAGAAACCTTAGCTTGAGTAAGTGCAGCAGCTTGTCTTTGATTAATCGCTAAATCCATATCAGCCGCTTGTACTTTACCGGCTTGAACTATATCTAAAATTGCGGTTTCTAGAGCATCAATGCCTTGATTTTGGGCGGCGGCTGTGTGGACAATGTGAGTAATATTGTGGGCAGATTCTACAGAGTTAATGAATTGCTGTTTTACTAAGTCGATTTTATTCATTACTAAAATTAATGGACGGTGTTGTACTTGTGCGTAAATTTCTTGGTCTTCATCTGTCCAACCTGTAGCAGCATCGATGGTGAACAAGACTAAATCTGCTGTGTTGGCGGCTTGGCGCGATCGCTCAACCCCTATTTTTTCTACTCGGTCGGCTGTTTCCCGAATGCCTGCTGTATCTAGCACCTGTATGGGAATTCCCCCCACCACAAGCTGTGACTCTACGACATCGCGAGTTGTGCCAGGTAAGTCAGTAACAATGGCGCGATCGCTCTGACTCCAAGCATTCAACAAGCTGGATTTGCCCACATTCGGACGACCCACAATTGCTACTTTTAACCCTGTACGCAGCAGTTCACCTTTATCTTTTGTGGCTAATAATTTGGTAATTTCTGCGGCAATGCGCTCAATATCTGCTATTATCTGTTTATCATCCAACGGAGGCAAGTCTTCCTCAAAATCGATACGAGCCTCAATTTCTGCCAAAATATCCAGACAGTTAGCGCGTAATTGTCGGATGGGATGAGCTAATTTTCCCTGTAAACCAGCTAGAGCAGTTTGAGCCGCCTGAAGTGATTTCGCACCGACTAAATCAGCAATACTTTCTGCTTGGGTTAAATCTAATCTGCCATTCAAAAAGGCGCGCAGGGTAAATTCTCCAGGCTGTGCCAATCTTGCACCATTTTCTAAACAAAGTTGCAACACTTGCTGCACAGCCATAATTCCGCCATGACAATGGAATTCCACCACAT